>CAYFFN010000235.1:0-1504 GCA_964342335.1 uncultured Azospirillaceae bacterium | reverse complement strand
AGTCATTTGATCTGCAATTTGAAGCGCAACCTTTTCCTGTGCCTCAGTTGTACTAGCCCCAAGATGAGGTGTTACAATTACATTTTCAAAGCTAAATAAAATATTGTCTTTTGCCGGCTCTACCTCAAACACGTCAAAGGCCGCTGCTGCCACATGGCCAGATTCCAGCGCGCCTTTAATATCTTTTTCGACAACCAAACCACCACGGGCGCAGTTCACGATCATCACACCTTTTTTGCACTTCGCAAGGGATTCACTGTTGAGAATGCCGCGCGTCGCATCGTTCAGAGGCGTATGCAAAGAAATCACATCCGCGCGAGATAGCAGCTCTTCCAGCTCTAGCTTCTCTACGTTGATAGCCGCTGCATGCTCACTGGAAAGGAATGGGTCGAAAGCGACCACTTTCATTTTCAGCCCTTGCGCGCGGTCTGCCACGATAGAACCAATGTTACCGCAACCAATCAAACCCAGCGTTTTGCCAGAAAGTTCCGTGCCCATAAACGCACTTTTCTCCCATTTACCCGCATGGGTAGACGCATTCGCCTGAGGAATCTTGCGCGCCATAGCCATCATCAAAGCAATGGAATGCTCAGCGGTCGTCACGCTGTTGCCGAACGGCGTGTTCATCACCACAACGCCTTGTGCCGTAGCCGCTTTAATATCCACGTTATCCACGCCGATACCCGCGCGGCCAACCACTTTCAGGTTTGTTGCCGCTTCAAGCACCTTCGCGTTCACTTTGGTAGCAGAACGAATCGCCAAACCATCATATTCGCCAATGCATGCAAGCAGCTCGTCTTCCGACATACCCGTCTTGACCACCGCTTCAACACCAGCAGAATCAAAAATCTCTTTTGCGCGTGGGCTTAGTTTATCCGAAATCAGTACTTTAGGCATGGTCACTCCTTATGCCGCTTGTTGGCTCATCGTTTGTTTCACTTCGCTATAGGCCCAGTCTAACCAAGGCAACAGCGCTTCAATATCTTTATTCTCTACGGTCGCACCGCCCCAAATGCGGATACCCGCTGGTGCATCACGGTACGCACCAATGTCATAGGCAATGCCTTCCGCCTCAAGCAATTTAGCAATCTGCTTCGCACCAGCCGCTTGATCTTCCAGTGAAAGGCCAAGATACCAATCATCTACGATTTTCAAGCAGATAGAGGTGCATGAATTAGTTTTTTCATCTTCTGCAAGAAATGCAGCCCAATAGGATTGCTCTACCCAAGTCGCAACGCTTGTGAGGTTAGCGCGCGAACGAGCGATTAGTGCCGGTAGGCCGCCAAGCGTCTCCGCCCAGTTCAGCGCATCCAACGCGTCTTCTACTGCAATCATAGAAGGCGTATTAATCGTCGCGCCCTCAAAGATGCCATCAATCAACTTACCACCCTTGGTCAGTTGGAAGATTTTCGGCATCGGCCATGGCGGTGTGTAGGATTCAAGCCGCTCGACCGCGCGCGGTGACAGGATCAGCATCCCGTGCGCCGCTTCGCCGCCCAGCACC
>CAYFFN010000234.1:0-1507 GCA_964342335.1 uncultured Azospirillaceae bacterium | reverse complement strand
CGCCATGGAATATAGCGATGCAATTGCCATTTTGGAGCGCTTCGTCAAGCTCAACCCCGCGCATGAGCGCACGCCTTATGCCTATTATCTGCGCGCACTTTCCTATTACGACCAGATCTCGGATGTCGGCCGCGACCAGAGCATGACCCGCGAGGCGCGTCAGGCGCTGCGCGAGGTAGTAGCGCGGTATTCGGACAGTGATTATGCCCGCGACGCGCGCCTCAAGCTAGATTTGACCGAGAACCACTTGGCGGGAAAAGAGATGAAAATCGGCCGCTATTACCTAGAGCGCGATGAATATATCGCCGCCATCAACCGCTTTAAGAGCGTGCTGGTGCAATATGAAACCACCGCCCACGCGCCAGAAGCGCTGCACCGCTTGGTGGAGGTACATCTTCGCCTCGGCCTGAAAGAGGAGGCACAGCGCTACGCCGCCGTGCTGGGCTATAACTATCCGGGCAGCGAATGGTATGAATTCAGCTATAAAATGATGAATGGCGACGTGGACCCCGAATCCGTGCCGGAGCAAAGCTGGCGTGAATGGTTGGGGATTTTATAGTGACAGCGCCTTTGCGGGCAGGCTATACATTTCTTAACAAACGGTAAGCTAGGCCAAAACCCCATGCTTTTGCATCTATCGATTAAAAATATTGTTCTGATTAGCCGGTGCGAAGTGCCGTTCGCGCCGGGGCTGAACGTGCTGACCGGTGAGACGGGCGCTGGTAAGTCGATTCTGCTCGATGCGCTTGGGCTGGTGCTGGGCGCACGTGCCGAGGCAGGGCTCATCCGCGCAGGCGAGGATGCTGCGACCGTAGGCGCCGAGTTCGACATTAGCGATGCCGCGGCCACCCGCGCCGTGCTGCAAGATTTGGGTATGCCCGTGGAGGACACGCTCCTCATCCGCCGCCAATTGCAGGCAGGCGGTAAAACCCGCGCATGGGTGAATGACCAGCCGGTGAGCGTCGGTGCGCTCAAACGCATTGGCGATACGCTTATTGAAGTGCATGGCCAGCACGACCAGCGTAGCCTGCTCGAAGCGCGCCACCACATTCATTTGCTCGATGCTTATGGCCGCCTCGATAATCTCTCTGACCATGTGATGCATACCTATCATGCATGGCGCAGCGTGCGCGACAAAATGGCTGAAGCGCAGGAGCGCATCGCCGAGGGTGAGCGCGAGCAGGATTACCTAGAGCATATGCGCCGTGAGCTGCGCTTGCTAGACGCACAAGAGGGCGAGGAGCAAACCCTCGCCGAAGCCCGCGCCAGCATGATGCATAACGAGAAACACGCCGAGACGTTGCAGCAAGCGCTTGCCGACGAGGAGGAGACGCTGGGGCCCGCGCTGGCTTCTATTTGGAAAGACAAGTCTCAGGCGGAAAGTGCGAGCCGGTGGGAGTCAATGGTGCAGTTTGTGGGCGATCCACAGTGTCGGTTTGGAGAGCGACAGCACAATCCAGAAGCAATCGTGATTGAGACTGCCTTGGCCGAAGGGCTGGTGCAAGAG
>CAYFFN010000233.1:0-1547 GCA_964342335.1 uncultured Azospirillaceae bacterium | reverse complement strand
ATGTTGCGCCTTTTGTGGAAGTGCGTGACGCGGGGAACTTGTTGCAACGCGTCGGCTTCGCGCTTCCGGTGATTGATAGCGATTGCCTCACTATCACCTACCCTTCCCCTCTCAAGCTATTGCACGAGCTGCGTGCGATGGGGGAGAATAACATGCTCACCGACCAGACGCGCACGACCTTGCCACGCGAGTATATGCTGCAAACCATGGCGCATTATCAAAGCGCCTATGGCGCGGAGGATGGGCGCATCCCCGCAACGGTAGAAATCATCAGCATCACCACATGGGCGCCGGATGCCAGCCAGCCAAAACCCGCTGCACGCGGGAGTGGGAAGGTGAATCTGGGAGAGATTTTATAACCCAAGCGTGGGACAAGAAGCGAGGTTAGGAAACCGAGCCCTTTAGTGCGCACAGCGCTTAGGCTCATTGCGCGGAGCAGTAGCGAAGCGCAGGAGCAATAAAATAGTTATCCAATACCAACGACGGAGAGTTGTGCCGTAGCACCAATCAGTGCGCCGAGGATGAGCAGTAATTCTGCGGGCAATGCGATGAGATTTCCGGCATGGCGTTTCTCGGGGGATTGGTAGTAGCCGATAGCATAGACCAAGCGGCCGACAATCCAGATGCTCCCTAAAATGCAGCCCCAAAACTCGGATAAGAAATAAGAGAACAGCCACAGCGAGGGAATGAAAATAATCAAATGCTCGTTGAGGGTTTGTTGGGTGCGAATCACACGGTTGAACTCGGGCACGGAATGTGTGCCGGGTGCGGGCACATTGTGACGCTTGCGCGCGCGCTGCACATTAAACGCCGCCCAAAAATAGAGCAGCAACGTGACCGAAGTGATGATGCCTGCAAGTGCCATTGGAGTCGCTAGTTACTGGTTGCTGGTCGCTAGTGTTATGGATTAGCGCGTTGAAGTCAAAGGACTTTCGCAAACTGTTCCGCCCTCCCCGCTTGACATCCTCGGGCTTGACCCGAGGATCCATTCTTTACATATAATCCCTAAGCATCGCCACGATAGGTTTATCGGCTGGGGGCATCGGTAGCGTGTCCATCTCGTTGGCGCGACGCCAGGTGAGTTGTTGGCCTTCCAGCCCTTGGGGGATGCCCTCCCAATTGCGGCAAAGATAGAGCAGCATGAGCAGCGAAAAATCTTCGTAGTCATGGGTAACAAAGGTAAAGGGCGCGAGGCAGCTATCGCAGAGATCAATGCCCAGCTCTTCTTTGATTTCGCGGCGAAGGGCGGCTTCAGGCGACTCGCCTTGCTCAACCTTTCCACCCGGAAACTCCCACATGCCTGCGAGTGCTTTGCCCTCTGGGCGTTGTGCTAAAAGAATGCGTCCATCGTCATCAATGAGTGCTACGGCAGAAACCAAGACGTGTTTCATATTATCGCTCCTGCTCCGGCCTACTGGCCTGCGCAATGAGCCTAAGCGCTTCGCGCACTAAAGGGCGAGTCTCCTGACTCGCTCTATGTACCCACGAGGGTAAAAGAATGCGAGCTTGCCCGAAGGGGCGCGAGCGATGGCGCGACTGCGCCACGC
>CAYFFN010000232.1:0-1598 GCA_964342335.1 uncultured Azospirillaceae bacterium | reverse complement strand
TGTTGTAGAGATTCCAGAGCTCGGGGCGCTGGGCTTTCGGATCCCAGCGGTGGTTTTTATCGCGGAATGAGAAGATGCGCTCCTTCGCGCGGGATTTCTCTTCATCGCGGCGTGCACCACCGAAGGCGGCATCAAACCCATATTTATCGAGTGCTTGTTTGAGCGCCTCGGTCTTCATCACATCCGTATGCAGCTTGGAGCCATGACTCACAGGGCCGATGCCCTTCTCCATCCCTTCAGGGTTCGTATGCACACGCAACTCTAAGCCATAACGTTTGGCAATCTCGTCACGGAAGGAAATCATCTCTTTGAATTTCCACGTCGTATCGACATGCAGCAGCGGGAATGGTGGCTTGCCTGGGGCAAATGCTTTCATCGCAAGATGGAGCATCACGGCAGAATCTTTGCCTATAGAGTAAAGCATCACTGGGTTTCGAAACTCAGCCGCTACTTCTCGGATAATATGGATGCTTTCCGATTCCAGACGATCAAGATGCGATACGGTCATTGGGCTCTTGTGATGATTGGTTAATGAGAATGCAGCGTGCAGCGAACTGGGCGTATAAGGTTTGCGCTGCAATCAACAGCTCGGGATGGTGATGTTGGATATCTGCTATCACGGCTGCCTTATCGGCTTGGCGCTCGCTATGCGGGCGATGTACGTCTTTGGCGTTAATCTCTCCTGAAGCGCAAACATTCAGCTCATCGATAAGTGCGAAGGTACGCGCCTCTGCCTCTGCATGCGTTGCATCATGCTTGTATGGCACCCCACTTGCGGCTTCAACAGCCTTAAGCGTTGCAGAAATATCTTTGGTAAAGTGCGCAAAGTCCAACACTTTCACTTTATCAACATAAGGCAAACTTGCTTCGTAATAATCAATGTAATGCATGAGGGCGCGCTCAGCGCTCCAACCCTTCATTTGAATAAGCGAGACTACACTGTCCATCGGGTCGCGCACGGGCATGAAAACCACCTTATTTTCCGCAAAGGCATAGTGAAACACGGCCGGTGCGTGCAGATGTGTAAAGAGATTCACCTCTTTGGCGGCATAATCTTCCAGCAAAACAGAAAGAAAGGTGTTTCCGCTACGCGGGAAGCCTTGCACCACATAATCTTTACCCGCGAAATCTATCATATAGCCACGCAGGCGAAGATACGCCTTGTGTAGCGCAGGATGAGACCAAAAAACGCCTCGATAGAGCTGATGCAAAATATCGGCAAACACGGCAGATTCCTTGTTGTTTGGCACAGCACTACAGGAGGAAAACCGATTTAGCAAGCCACAAGCCTTATCTAATAACGCACTAGAAAGCTTAGGACAAAAAACAACTTATCGGTTGTAATGCGCACCCAGAACTGAATAATAATCAAAACACCGTTGCAGGGCGGCTTATGATACAATTTGTACCGGAACACTTGGCTATAGAGTCTGCTATTCGATTGAATAGCCTAAGCGATTATAACTTCCTGATTGTTGGGCTCTCATATGTATTAGCCGTTACTGGGTCCTATCTCGCGCTAGCAATGCTGCGTTCTTCAAAAACGACCCAAGGTAAAACACGCTTTATTGGACTTAGTCTTGGCGCTACAGTGTTCG
>CAYFFN010000231.1:0-1626 GCA_964342335.1 uncultured Azospirillaceae bacterium | reverse complement strand
GAACATGCACTTGAATGGTATACCAAAGAAACCGGAAAGGATAACGAAACTCTTCGCTTACGTCTTGAGCACACGATGTTCGTGACACCAGAACTTATTGACCGAATTGAGAAAGCAAAGATCGTTGTTAACGTTCGGCCTTGCGGACGCTTATCCCCCGGCGATGCGCCAGGCGGACCGCATGAACGATTGCTTGGTCACGATCGCTGGAAACATTCTCGTGCAATCAAACCGTTTCTGGATCGCGGCGTTTCGGTTAATTTCGGTTGCGACTATCCTGCGCCTTGCGGATTTATCGATCCTTGCGCAAGCATCTTTTCTGCTTGTGGCGGCATTGGTGAACCTTGGGACGTCGTCAGCAGAATGGACGCACTGCGGTGTTACACGATTGGCGGGGCGTACGGCATCAACGAGGAAGACAATCTTGGGTCTATTGAGCCCGGCAAACTCGCAGACCTGGCCGTTTTATCAGAAGACCCGCTTACCTTGCCGCTAGATCGGATTTGGGACATGGAAACAAACACACCACAAGATCTTAAAGTCGACTACACGATACTAGGCGGTGAAGTCGTGTACGAGCGCTAACGCCAGAATCACAGCACGCCTCATAACAAAAGGGCTGGCAACACTGCCGGCCCTTTTTCATTGTATATGGAAGAGATTAGTCTCTGGGCAGAACACCAATGCCTAGGCGCCAATACGGGGTATCGCGTGCTTGCCAAACGCAAGTGCAATATTTTTCGTCTCCATATAAAAATCAAAACTATAGTCGCCGCCATCACGGCCTATGCCGCTGGCCTTCACGCCACCGAATGGCGCCGGCAGATGCCGCACATTCTCAGAATTCACCCACACCATGCCAGCTTCCAATTGGTGCGCAATACGAAGGCCCTTTCCCATGCTCTCTGTCCAGACATAGCCAGCAAGACCGTAATTGACGTCATTGGCAATTCGGACCGCACTTTCCTCGCTATCAAACGGCAAAACTGTCAGGACCGGGCCAAAAATCTCTTCTTGCGCCGTCGCATGCCGCTCAGCGCCACCGGAGATCACAGTCGCCGGCACATAATTATCGCCTGCCCCTTCCGCATCTGCCCCACTATGCACCCGCAGGCCGTCTTTGCGAGCAAGCTCTATATAACTGCGTACCTTATCAACATGACGGGGGTGGATAAGCGCCGCGACCTCCGTATCCGGATCGAGACTATGCCCACCACGTATGGCATCAACACGCGTAGTGAGACTTTTGACAAAGCCGTCATGAATAGACTGCTCAACAAGCAGCCGACTTGACGAGGTGCAGCGCTCTCCATTCAAGCTGAAGATCATGAAAAGGACTGCATCCAAAGCCCTCTCCATATCCGCATCGGCGAATACAATGACAGGATTCTTTCCACCTAGTTCAAAATGAACCCGCTTTAGTGTCGCCGCCCCCTGCTGCATAATTGCCGAACCAGTTTTCGAGTCACCGACAAATGCAATCGCCTTGATGCCCGGGTGCTCGGTCAACAGCCTACCGCCAAGCTCACCATGCCCGTTAACAAGGTTGTTGGCCCCGTCTGGCAAGCCAGCTTCCGACATAATTTCCGCCAGAATCATAGCCGTTAGCGGACTCCATTCAGCAGG
>CAYFFN010000230.1:0-1648 GCA_964342335.1 uncultured Azospirillaceae bacterium | reverse complement strand
AGCCTCTTGCGCATTGCCAGCGATGGACGGGCAGGAGATTAACACCAAATCTGAAATGGTGAAGAAGGCGCGCGAAGGCGTGATGGAATTCCTGCTTGCGAACCATCCGCTGGATTGCCCGATTTGTGATCAAGGCGGCGAGTGTGACCTGCAAGACCAAGCATTGTATTATGGTTCGGGCAAGAGCCGCTACTGTGAGTCGAAGCGCGCGGTGGAAGATAAATATATGGGGCCGCTGATTAAGCCGCATATGACGCGCTGCATTCATTGTACGCGTTGCGTGCGTTTTGCGGAGGATATTGCGGGCGTGCCGGAGTTGGGCGCGATTGGTCGCGGTGAACATACAGAAATTACGACGCTGGAAAAGGCGATTAACTCAGAGCTTTCGGGTAACGTGATTGATTTGTGTCCGGTGGGTGCGTTGACGTCTAAGCCGTATGCATTCCATGCGCGTCCGTGGGAATTGAAGAAGACCGAATCCATCGATGTGTTTGATGCGGTGGGAAGCAATATTCGCGTGGATAGCCGTGGTGACGCGGTGCTGCGTGTGTTGCCACGCTTGAATGACGAGGTGAACGAAGAATGGATTTCCGATAAGAGCCGCTATGCGTGCGATGGCCTGCGGAATCAGCGTTTGGACCGTCCTTATGTGCGTAAGAACGGCAAGCTGAAAGAAGCGAGCTGGGATGAAGCGCTCGAAATAGTAGCGAAGCGTCTGGAGAAAACTGATGGTTCGCGCATGGCTGCGATTGTGGGCAATACGGTTGATTGCGAAAGCACCTATGCGCTCAAAGAATTGATGACGGCGCTGGAATGTCCGAATCTGGAATGTAATCAGGGTGGCGAGAAAATCGATGCGACTGACCGTGCGAGTTATCTCTTCAACACGACGATTGCTGGTTTGGAAGAGGCGGATGTTTGCCTGCTAATCGGTACCAACCCACGTTGGGAAGCACCGCTGGTGAATGCACGTTTGCGTAAGGCGCATGTGCGCGGTGGTTTGAAAGTCTATAATATTGGTGAAGCGATTGAGCTAAGTTATCCGGTTGAGCAACTGGGTAATGACCCGCGTTTGCTGAATAAGCTATTTGCTGAAGACCACGCAATGGTTGAAGTGCTGAAGTCTGCAAAACGCCCTGTGATTATTTTGGGTGCTGCTGCACTGGCGCGCGAAGATGGTGGTTCTATCATGTCTGCAGCGAAGGCGATTGCAGAACAGTGCAATGTGATTCGTGATGACTGGAATGGCTTCAACATGTTGCACCATGCGGCATCTCGCGTGGGTGCGCTTGACCTTGCTTTTGTGCCGCAAAAAGGCGGCAAAGATCTGGCGGGCATCGTAACTGCGATTGAGTCCGGTGATATCGATACGGTTTATCTGCATAACGTGGATGAGATTGATATGTCGTATCTGGGCGATGCTTTCATTATTTATCAAGGTCACCATGGCGATATTGGTGCGCAGCGTGCGGATGTGATTCTGCCGGGTTCGACCTACACCGAGAAAGAAGCGACTTATGTGAACACCGAAGGTCGTGTGCAGCAGGCGCAAAAAGCGGTGGCGGCTCCTGGTCTTGCGAAAGAAGACTGGAAAATTATTCGTGCACTTTCTGAAATGCTGGCGAAGC
The DNA here is from genome assembly GCA_964342335.1 of uncultured Azospirillaceae bacterium. Taxonomy (GTDB): domain Bacteria; phylum Pseudomonadota; class Alphaproteobacteria; order Rickettsiales; family UBA3002; genus CAYFFN01. Next base: position 20 of record CAYFFN010000230.1, on the reverse strand, counting down.
CTTTGGCTTATAATACGCTT
>CAYFFN010000229.1:0-1657 GCA_964342335.1 uncultured Azospirillaceae bacterium | reverse complement strand
CGCGCGGTCGCGCTTGCGAACCCTGCGGGTTCGAAGATTCCATGTACAGTTGAGTGCAGTAAGGGTAATGATCAGATTAGTTAGACAGTCAATATGAGGACCGGATTGAAAATCTACAAGCATATGTCGAAGTCTGCTTGGATTGCAGTTTTAGCTTCATTAGTTGTTTCGATAGTAGGAATAGTTGTTAGCAATATTGTTGGTCGCAATTGGCCAATGTTTATTGCAATGGCGCTTCTGATTGTAATAGGGTTTATTATTAAAGATGTTCGGGAACATGAAGATGATTAGGCTGCTACGTTAAATTCTATTTTGAAATGAGTGACGGCAAGAGTTTGCTACGCATGACAGGAAGTATAGGTGAGGTCTTCCAGTTCGCGGGCGGGCATTCTCTAGCGGACATTGTTGGAGTAAGTGCGTTTAGCGGAACTGGATGTGGGAAAGTCCAAGCGGAATGTAGGGGCTTCAACTGGTGTTTGTTTTGATGAGCATTCCTGTCAGCCTCAGATACGCGATATCTGTAACGGCTGTTACAGTATTTTTGCTCTGTGTGGGAGGGGCGTTCGTCATGGTTGATAAGAAAAAAAATCTTCCGGATTATTCCTCCGACCCTGATGAAATCATGGAAATGATGAAGCAGGCCTATGAAGAAATAAAAGCGTCTAAGGCGAAAAGAGGCCAGGAGACGCGTCCGCCTTGGGAAGTTATTCCCGATACGCCTTGGCCCAGTATCGCTTGGCGCATGGGCGGCGGTGAAGATGTCATGCATGAATTCTTTGAGTATTTTTCAAGCTTAAATACCGAAACAAGAGCGCTCTATATCAAGCAAAATCCTGAGCCGGTGGATTGGGAAGGGTTTTACGATATGGTGAGCAAAAGCTATGTGAAAGAATAGGCGTGGCGTCGGGCGTGGCTATGAAAATGCACACCGCTTACTTTGCCTTGCCTTTCCGCGAGCCCGTGCAGCATGGGGTTGGTTATGCTAGTTCAAGTGTTTAAGATAAAAAATATGAGCATACTTGGGCTATTTTATAAATTTCTAAAAGCGTACCTCTATCTAGCTTTGCTAGTTTTCTTTGTTGTTTTTTCTGTGTTGTTTGCATCATTGATTGGGGGGATGATGCTGTCTTTGTTTTCTTCGCGTGGTGTGGACTTCAGTGTGCTGAGCAGTGCTTTAACCCTACTATTGAGCCTAACATTTTTCTTGCCGATTTGTATCATTCTTGTGATTTTTCTAATCAATTTTATTAATGGTAAGAAATAGATAGCTTGTCGTGTTGTTCCCTTAAAGAGTAGAGATAGTGAATTACAGGTCAGGCAATGCTCTTAAGCGCTTGTGCATTTCAAGCTCTATTTAAAGACCATAACGTCTGTATCGCGACCCACACCCATGACGACAACGGCAATCTAACCTCTGACGCCGTGCGCGATTACGTATATGACATGTAGGACTGACTGGAGAAGGCGCTGCAGCTATAGGAGCGGCCGAGCTGGTTCACCCCGACAGTGCACGCGCCGCTTGCTTCGCCTGCTAATTCGTGGCGCATTTACTCGTGCCGGCTACAGCCGTGACAGCAGCAAAGGCTTTTGGCGGCTCCCTTCGAGATGGCGCTAAAGGTGCTATTGCTAATGAAATTCGAGATATAGTAGAGCGCCC
>CAYFFN010000228.1:0-1672 GCA_964342335.1 uncultured Azospirillaceae bacterium | reverse complement strand
GCCTGTGCCGTTGCATGGGTATTACTTGCGACCTCTTTGGCTGTCATGCTCATTTCCGTCACAGCCGTCACCACTTTATCGGTTTCAAGGCAGTGGTTTTGCATTTGAGCACTGGCTTGAGACGTCTGCTGATCCAGTTGTCCAGAGACGCTTTGTACGGTATCGGCAGAGCGTTGAATGTCCCGCATCAACGGATGAAGCTTGTCCATGAATTCATTGAATGCCGATGCCACCTCACCCACTTCATCCTTACTTTCCATTTTCAGACGCGCCGTTAAGTCACCGCCGCCAGCCGCAACATCTTGTAAAGACTTAGCAATATGCTGTAGTGGTTGAATGCCTTTAGACACAATAATGCTCGTCAGCACGCTAGTGATAATAAGGCCGATGACCGAGATTGTTATCGCTGACAGTGTATGTTCATTCAACTCTTGAGTACGCAGTTCACGCTGCATCGCTACTTGCTGATCAATATCATCAATGTAGATCCCAGTACCAAGTACCCAGTCCCACTTAGGTAAATACTCGGCGTAACCTAATTTTGGCGCTTGCGCATCAATACTTGGTTTATGCCAAGAGAAATAAAGGAAGCCATCGCCGTTTTTAGATGCATCAATCAGCCCAGCAATAACAGCCACGCCATTTTCATCTTTCAAACCGATGAGATTTTTGCCTTCCAGAGATGGTTTAATCGCATGCAGCGTGTTGACCCCTTTTGAGTCATACGCAAAGAAATAACCATCACTTTCAAAGCGCATCGCTTTAAGGATTTCTTTTGCCGCTTGTTTGTTATTGCCATTGACGTCTGTATCGTACAGTGGCTTTATCGCTGTAACCCCCATCATCATGTAGGCTTGCAGCTCTTTTTTACGTGTATCGATCAGCTCTTGTCTATCGCGAGCCAATTCCGCTTCTAAGCTATTACTGCCGTTTATGTAATAGACCACCGAGATCAATGTGGTGATCAACAACAAAGGGATCAGAGTCACCAACAGCAATTTCCCTCGACTTTTCAATACCATCTTATTCCACTACCTCATTATTGTTATTTTCCCCTCCGATCTTGCAGAACGGGCCAGGATTGTCTGTGAAGTAAGCAAAAGTTTTATATAACTCTCAGCAATTAATATTCTGTAGTTTGATATCGATTAGCTTCTCATCAGATTTGCGAGGGCGATGACAGATTCAGTTGTGCTAAACTCGTCGCCAGAAAATTGGAGATTTAAGATGCAAACACTAGCAGGAAAGAAAATTCTACTCGGCATCAGTGGCGGTATTGCCGCGTATAAATGTGCGGAGCTAACACGTCGCCTAATAGAAAGAGGTGCACAGGTCCAAGTGGTGATGACGCACGCAGCGAAGGAGTTTATCACCCCACTCACCATGCAGGCCGTCTCGGGTAGACCGGTGTCTGATAGCTTGCTTGATCCTGCGGCGGAAGCGTCTATGGGTCACATTGAGCTAGCAAAATGGGCGGATCTGGTGCTACTTGCTCCTGCAACTGCAGATTTGATTGCGCGCATGGCTGCTGGCATGGGTAACGACCTATTGACCACACTCGTTCTTGCAACCGATTCGCCAGTCGCGGTATCTCCTGCGATGAATCAGCAGATGTATGCACACCCAGCAACACAAGAGAACATTGCGACTCTGAAGCGCCGTGGTTGCCATA
>CAYFFN010000227.1:0-1714 GCA_964342335.1 uncultured Azospirillaceae bacterium | reverse complement strand
GCTCGAAGAACTCGCGGAACGGATCCATCTCAGGGCTATCGGGCAGGCCCTTAAACTGAAAGCCAAACGGGCTACCCTGCACCTGCACTTTTTGCGTGGTAGAAATATTCACCACGGTAGGCATGAGCTTTTCTACCAGTGGCGCGAAGCTCTCTGGCGCGGGCGCGGCAACGGCTCCCTGCGCGAAAGTGAAGTGAACGAGAAGCAATGCAACGGCTAATCTGCGCAGCATACCGACCTCCTATGAATTAATCTAATGCTTTTAAAAACTCACTGTCCGGCGAAAGAATCAACGTAGTATCCTCTTTCTTCAGCGCCTTGCGATAGGCTTGCATCGAACGGTAGAACTCAAAGAATTGCGGGTCTTTGCTAAACGCATCGGCGTAAGTCTTGGTCGCGATTTGATCGCCTTCACCGCGAATAGTCTCAGACTTCTTCTGTGCTTCGGCGATAATCTCGACACGCTCGCGGTCTGCGTTAGAACGAATATTCAACGCGCGCTCTTCCCCCTCTGCACGGAAGCGTTGCGCCTCCTTGGTGAAGTTTTTGCGCATACGTTCGTAGGTCGCTTGGCTAATATCGTCCGGCAAATCCGCACGCATAATGCGCACATCCACCACTTCGATACCAAAGCCTTGGTTGCGGCGACGTTTACGTGCCAACGCTTCTGCAGCGCTCTCACCTTCCACCGCGTCGGCTAACTCGCCACTGGTCGCCTTTTGGTTCACGGCTGACTGAATATTATGCATAATTTCTGTACGCTTATCCGAAAGCAAATCGCTCAGAGAATTCTTTGCAAGAATCTCACGCATGGACGACACGACAATCGAATTCAGGCGCGTATTGAGGTTAAACTCGTTCTTCACGGACTGGAAGAATCGCACCGGATCAGTGATGCGGTAACGCACGAATGCGTCAATCACCACGCGCTCCTCGACGTTGCGCTCGCGGTCCTTGGTGATGAACTCCGCAGGCTGCGCGTTAAACTCCAGCAAACGCTTATCGAAATATTCCACATTCTCCACGAACGGAATCTTCCATTTCAAGCCTGGCTCTTGCTCCACACGGCGGATATCACCGAACATGAGCACCAAAGATTGTTGCGTCTGGTTCACAATGAAGAACCCATCCAGCACCATCAATACAGCGAGGCCACCTACAATCAGGCCAATGGTCTTTTTCTTACCCATTAGTTAGCCTCCTTCTTTTTCAGCGTATCCAGCGGCAGATATGGTAGCACACCATTGCCCGCTTTGCTGTCGATGATAATCTTGTTCATGCCGCCCAGCACTTCTTCCATCGTCTCCAGATAGATGCGCTTTTGGGTCACGCTTTTGGCTTGGCGGTATTCATCGTAAACAGACAAGAAACGCGCAGCGTCACCCTCTGCCTCGTTAATCACGCGGTCTTTATAGGCCAGTGCCTCTTGTTCCATTTGCACAGCCTCACCCTTTGCGCGGGGTAGAATCTCGTTGCGATAGCCTTCCGCCACGCTCTCGGCAGTTTCCTTATCCTGCTCGGCGCGCTTCACGTCTTGGAATTCGTCAATCACTTCATGCGGCACATCGGGGCGGCTCAAGTTCACCGCCGTAATTTCTACACCAGACTGATACCCATCCAGCATTTGCTGCATGATGCGCTTGGTGTCCTCGGCAATTTGCGACTGCGCCGTGGTGAGGATATTGCCCAAATCATTGCGGCCTATCACCTCACG
>CAYFFN010000226.1:0-1797 GCA_964342335.1 uncultured Azospirillaceae bacterium | reverse complement strand
GTAGGCCAACCATGGAAAACTGGAGCGGATATGCACGGGCACGCTTTGCTTCTCAGGCTCATCCGGTATAGATGCGGCAATCGCATCGTAGAAGCTGCGCTCGCGTGGGAGGCTGGAATAATCGTTCACGCCGCCTTTATCCAAGGTCACCCAGTGTGGGCGGAAGTATCCTTCTTCATGTACATGGACGTGCACGCCTTCCGGTGTGAGCGCATCAATCGCGGCGCGGTGAAGCGGACGGCAATCGCCAAAGAGCACCAAATCGGTAATGGCATGTTGTTTTGCAAGCATGCGAACATAGTCCGGCCATGATTCGGGGGCGTGGGTATAGTCTAACTCTATATCACCGGCACTGCGCAGTGCATCGCCACCATTAAAACGCACACGGATGACCTTGTGCCCCTCCTTTTGCAAGGCGCGGGCGAGCTTTTGGAAATAGGGGCCTACAGGGCCTTGCAGCAGCAAAAAGGTGTGTGGCTGTGTCATGATATAGCGATAATTGGAAACACCTTAAAAGCCAAGCGAATAGCGACTTATGGTTGATAAGTCAGCGCTTTGATGCGCGCAAACAGGCGTTCGAAGAATCCAATTTTGCGCCCGGAGGTGGCGGGGCTGGTAATAAGTTGATTGAGCCAATGCTCGGCGATGCATGGATAGTCCAGCACGCGGTCATGGTAGCGCGGGTAGACCAATAACGTTGCCGCGACCAGTTCCATCAGACTGACCTGACGGGTGCGGCGCGTGGCGCAGATGGCGTGCATGGCAGGAGCATAGTCTTGGGTGAGGCCCCATCCGGCATAGAAGGGGCAGCCATAGACATGCACGGGTTTGCCAGCGAGCAGCGCTTCGAACCCTGAAAGGGACGTGATGGTGTGCAGGGCGTGAATTTGTGGAAACAGGCTGGCAAGGTTCCCATCGAGTAAGGTGATATCCGTTGCCGCCTCAATGCGTTTGGTATCGGCATCGGCGGCACGGTTGCCCGCCACGACATCAGGGTGAGGTTTGTACACAAGATAATCATCGGGGAAGCGCTCGCGCACGGCTTCGCATAGCTCCGCATTGGTGCGTACCGTATCAGCACCGCGTTTGATAGAAGCATCGGCTTCCACTTGCCCGACGATGAGGTGGACCTGCTTTCCCTCGGGAGCATTGAGCTGGCACGGTGCATCCGCAAGGTTATATTTGCTCACTTTATGCTGCAGCAATTGTGCATGCATATTGCGCGCATGTTGCAGCAGGCTCTCATCAAATTTTCCATGCTCAATGAGATATTCTAGCTGGCTTGGGCGGTGGCAATCGAAGTAGATGCCTTTGCTATCGACACAGAGCGAAGAAGGGGCGATGAAGTCGGAGCCGAGCCCTTTGGAGCGGATGAACCCATCCTCAATTTGGTGGAGTGCTACAGCTGCCGCATCGCATTGTGCCTGCAATGCTTCACTGTATTTAGATGCCCAGACTAGTACGGCACCGCCTTGCTCTTTCGCGTGGGCGATGGCGCGTTTGCTGCGGTAGAAGAACGCGACGGAACCACAGGGATGTTTGATGAAAGGCATCACATGGCCATACTTCCATGGATGTACTCCCAGTACGGCATAATGCAATTCGTAGCTGGCGTAATGCGCTTGTAAAAAGCTGAGTATCTCCATTGCATTAAACGGAGTGCACGGCTTGCCACTATACGGATTTACATAGCGTGCATATTGAAAATAGGCAGCATATACCAATTGCTCTAGGCTGCGTTCTGGGTGTTCCCGCGGCGCGACATAATCCTGCGTGAGCCCCCATCCGGCATAGAAG
>CAYFFN010000225.1:0-1881 GCA_964342335.1 uncultured Azospirillaceae bacterium | reverse complement strand
TCCACCGCAGCAATGGTCGGTGGCGGGCGCAAGGCCCAGCCGGGCGAGATTTCCCTCGCCCATAACGGCGTCTTATTTTTGGATGAGTTGCCCGAGTTCCCGCGTGCGGTGCTGGAGTCCATGCGCCAACCACTAGAAACAGGTGAAGTCTCCGTTGCCCGCGCGGCGGCGCACGTGACCTATCCCGCACGTTTTCAGTTTATTGCGGCGATGAACCCCTGCCGCTGTGGTTACCTCGATGACGCAGGCCGTGCCTGCAACAAAGCCCCCAAATGCGCGGTGGATTATCAAGCAAAGCTTTCCGGCCCATTGCTAGACCGCATTGATATGCATATCAATGTGCCTGCCGTTGACCCGCTGGATATGCTGCGTCAACAGCCTGGTGAACCAAGTGCCGTGGTGGCAGAGCGCGTCGCGCGCGCACGCGAAATCCAATCGCAACGTTGTGCTGACCTACCCAAAACCATTCGCACCAACGCGCATTTGAGTGGTGACCAACTCCACGCGCGTGCGGCGCTCACGGCTGATGCTCGCGCCTTGCTCGAAGAAGCGACCCAGAAATGGCATTTCTCCATGCGCGCACTCACACGGATGATGCGCGTCGCGCGGACTATCGCGGATTTGGCAGGGGAGGCAGAAGTCAGCCGCCTCCATATGGCTGAAGCCCTGCATTACCGCCATATCGACGCGCGCAGTTGGCTGCTGCCTGCCGAAGCTGTGTAATTGGCGCAGCTTTTGCTGGACTTCTCGCGGTAGCGCAGTAACCTACAAACATTAAGGCGATTTAGGAATTTATGGGCCAACAGATACCAGAAGAACCCATCCTCACGGGGGCAGACAGCTTAGGCTTTGCCGAGCGTGTGGACATGCTCGCCGCCAACCAACTCTTCCGCCTAGAAAAGCAGATTGAGCGCCGCTTAGAAGAACTATGCACCATAGAGCGTAAGCTGGATATCCTAGACGATGAGCTCGACCATTTTATCGATGAATATTACGCCGAGGTAGGCGATGTCTGCGCCGCATTGGATGAAGTCGAAAGCAAATTGGCCGATTTCCAGAACCAATGGTTCCAGCCCGAGCCCGCATCCGCTGCACTTGAGCCGGATGGCTCCAGCCTCAAAGCCACGCAAGCCGCATGGAAAGCCAGCGACAAGACCGCGAATGATAAAGCGCGACGCAGCCTCTATCGCCGCTTGGTGAAGGAGTGCCACCCCGATGTGGCAGGCGAGAAGACCGAGGCGCAAGAGCGCTTCATGCAGATTCAACATGCCTATGAGAAAGGCAGCCTCGCCGCATTATGGGAAGCGGAATGGCAGGCCACGCAAAAACGCATCCGTACGCTGGATACCGCCCAGCGCATGCAAGAAATGATGAGCTGGTTTAGTGAAATGGAGCGTTATGGTATGGAGGTGACAAACCGCTACCGCCAGCGCCGCGAAAGCCCTGCCGCGCAGTTGCTGGAGCGCTATATGGATGCGCGCCTCGCTGGCCGTGACTTTATGGGCAACCTCAAACAACGCCTAGAATCGCGCCTGCAAGCCAGCAAGCAGCATCTGGTCTCCACCAAAATCCGCACCCTTTATTTGGAAGCGAAGTAACTTAGCTCGCTTGGAGCAGCTTGGTCTCGTTTGCGTTTTGGACATGCTCGGTGAGCTTTTCCATCGCGCGGGCCTCAATTTGGCGCACGCGTTCGCGTGATACGCCGAATACTTGGCTTAACTCTTCGAGCGTTTGTGGCTCTTCTGCCAGCTTGCGTGCGACGATAATCTCGCGCTCACGGTCATTGAGTGCGGCTAGGCCTTGTTGGAGCAACCCACGCTTCACGCCCATCTCTTCCAAATCGCCGAGCATATCTTCGTGGCTCTCAGACTCGTCTGCGAG
>CAYFFN010000224.1:0-1888 GCA_964342335.1 uncultured Azospirillaceae bacterium | reverse complement strand
TGAAGAAAGGCCCGTATGGCGTCTATGTGCAGTTGGGTGAAGAGAAAAAGCCCAAGCGCGCGAGCCTGCCCAAGGGCATGAAGCCAGAGGAAATGACGCTGGAGAAAGCCATCGACCTGCTACGCTTGCCGCGCGACGTGGGCGCACACCCCGAGACGGGCGAGATGATCACCGCGGGCATCGGCCGCTTTGGCCCCTATGTGCTGCACCAGAAGCAATATACCAGCCTGAAGGGCGATGATGACGTGCTGACCATCGGTATCAACCGTGCGGTCGCGCTGATTGCCGATAACGCCAAGAAAAAGGGCAATGAGGCGCTGCGTACGCTCGGCACCCACCCCGATGACGGCGAAGAGATTGGTGTGTATAGCGGACGTTATGGCCCGTATGTGAAATACAAAAAGGTCAACGCCACCCTGCCCAAAGACGTAACACCCGAAGAAGTGACGCTAGAGCAGGCACTAGAGCTCATCGCCAAAAAGCAAAAAGCCCCCGCGAAGGGTAAGAAGAAAGCACCGGCGAAGAAGAAGTCTTCTTAGCCCGCCTTACTTGACTTCCTTGGGCTTGACCCGAGGATCCATTATAAACGGTCACACGCACTACGTGCTTCGTGACATGGACACTCGGGTCAAGCCCGAGTGAGTCAATAATGAGAAACCGCTTCACCACATCACCCAAACTATTTGAGCGTTTCACCGTGACTATTTCACCATCTTCATTGACAATCCCCTCCCCGTGCGCGATTTTGGGCGTATGGATGTGAAAGCAAAGATTTACCAACCCGCGAAAACGGCGATGCAGTCTGGCCAAGGCAAGACGCATTTTTGGCTGCTGGAATATAAGACCACCAAGCCGATGACGCCGGAACCGCTGATGGGTTGGAGCACGATGAGCGACACGCTGCAACAGGTGAAGCTGAAGTTTGATTCGAAGGAAGAGGCAATCGCCTACGCCGAGAAGAAGCACATCACCTATGAGCTGTTTGAGCCTAAATCGCGCAAAATCACCCCCAAATCCTACGCGGCAAACTTCGCCAATGACCGCTTTTTACCGTTTGAGAATTAAACGCTTTTTTGCTTTCCGAAGCGAATTGTAATATAATTGTAATAATTCTCTGCTATTATAGAGCATAGATAGAAAAACGTAACGATAACCATTGGCCAGCAGGCCAACCTTTAGTGCGCGAAGCGCTTAGGGTCATTGCGGAGGACAGTAGTCCGGAGCAGGAGCGAATTAAATATGAAGCGATTTACGATACCATGTGACTTTGGCGGACAGAAGCACCCGTTCCATGTCTATATTGGTGAACCACACCCAAAGAAGCACCCGCTGCAAAACCAGTCAGCGTGGCTTTCGAATGAGCGTGGCGGCACGATCCCGCAGGATGTGATGGATAGCTTCGAAAAACTCTTTAAAATCAGTCAGGAAAACAATGTTTCCTTCGAAGATTTATGCGTCTATGCACTAGGCACAGCGCAAAAAGGTAACAATGCTGGCGGTGCAGCAGGAGGCGCGGCAGGAGCTGCTGGCGCAGCCGGTGGTGCCGCAGGCGGAGCAGCAGGCAGCAACCCAGTTCCGCCGCCAACGGCATAAGGAGCGCCTCGTATGAACGAGGACACGAACAACCCTAACAACATCGATTTTGCTTCGCTTTTGGGCGATAACAGCATGAATGAGCTCTATCTCGAAAATGAGAATGAGATGGATGTGGACCATGCGCTGGAGCGCATGCAAGAAGGCTGCGCGGTACAATCCGCCGCCGAACTGTCTCAGCTGGATGGCGAGCAACAGGAAGAGATTGTACAAGACGCGATTAGCAAGCTCTCTGACAATGTACGTGAAGAAGCGGTAGAGATTGCCCGCGATATTCTCAAGAAACTGAAGATCA
>CAYFFN010000223.1:0-1891 GCA_964342335.1 uncultured Azospirillaceae bacterium | reverse complement strand
TAAAATCACTCATGGTCGGCGCTCAGCGTGTATGTTACATAGAATTCCATACCCTAATTCTAGCAAATCTTAGGGGATAGTAATGTGAAGCTTTTGTGACGTTTACACTCCCTACGCTCGTTACTTTTAGTACGTTCAAACGGCACTAAGCCTTTACGGGCTTCGCCCGCGCTCGCAGTCGCTCGCGGTCGCGATCCTCACGGATGCGCTCCCGTACCCATGATGGGGCATGGTGCTCTATTCTTTTCCCATGAAAAGTCATGGTGGCAATTATTCAGAACTTTTCATGGACACGAGTGGGAGCTCCCCGACAGGGAGCGACCCGTAGGCCGTCAGGCCGAAGCGCCGCGCAGCGCCTAAGCGGAGCGAAATAGCGAGGCGTAGCCGAGTGTACTACTCCCCCCTACTCAATCCCCTGCGCGTGGGCGTGGCTCTTTTCATGCTGAATCGTCGCAGCATCCACCTGAAAATCAGGGTGGGTATTATCATTCACGGCATTGTCATTGACCGCTTCGTCAATCGGGCCTTGCGCGCGGAGGAGTTCGCTTAGCTTTCCGTCATGCTTCACATGTTGCACGAGCACCTGCGCGATGTCGTGTTGCACGCCTTCCACCTTGCCGGGCTTAGACACCAAATCGCGCACTTTTTTCTCGTTATATTCGGACGTATTGGCCGCGTCCAAGATGCGGTTTTGCTCATCTTTCGTGGCCTCATGGCTTTTGAGGAAATCAACGCCCTGCTCTTTGAGTACCTGCGCATATTCCAGCACATGCTTGCCGATTTCGTCTTGGCTTGCGGCGCGCACGGTTTTGATATCTTCCTGTTTCATGCCTGCATTTTCGAGCACGTTATCGGGGAAGAGGCTTGCAAACCACTGGCGTTCCTCGCCTTCAACAGATTCCAGTGCTGCCTTCAAATCTGCGCGGGTAAAGTTGCTCTCTGCGTAATATTCCGCTTCGTCCACCGTGTTGTGGCGGTGCGATTTCACCATCTGCACACGCACCTCGTCGCGCACATGTTCTTTATCGACAATCACCTTCGCACCGGGGCGCACAATATGGCGTTCACCCACCAGCGCAACCAGCGCCATGCCGTCTACATCGCCGTCTTTAATCGCCTGCGCAATCACCTTGGATGCATCCTTCAGCTTCTCGTCAAGGCGCTTACCAATCTTGTTATCTGGGTCCATATCCTGTTCGTGGCGGCGGAAGATTTCTTCCACATAGCGCTCCAGCTTCAGCGAGTGCTGACCGTCTTGCAGGCGCATCTTATCCGGCAGGTCATAGCTCTCCATTGTCGGGTCGCTATCGAGCTGGCTGACCAGCGTCATAATCATATCGTAGGCCGAAACGCTAGAGACCTTCTTGCGTTGCGCGTCCATGAACTGCTTCGCGTAGTTCTCCGAAATCATCGTGCCAATCGCCGGAGCTACTTGCTTGACCTGATCCATCAGGCCGCCTGAGCCTTTGCCATCCAGCGCGCTGATGATGCCTGCTTTCACCTTCTGTTTATCAAACAGGTCTGGGAACTGGCTCTTCACCATCTCCTCAGCGGTTTCCGTTGGCGTGCCTTGTGCGAGCAGCTTCTTGCGGAATTCGTTACTTTCCGTCACACGACCGAGGATTTTATCCTCCGCCTCTTTGCGTTTTTCTTCGCTCTTATTGATGCCATCGCGCTTGCTCGCGTCATGGGACTCCTGCCCCCAGCCTTGATAGCGATCAATCCCGTAGCGAATCAATTCCGTCGCACGACCAGATGCCGCAATGGCCGTGGTCAAATATTCCAGTCGCAGCTCGTCATTGAGGCGTTGGCGCTGCGCCCAAATCACTTCGTTCTCGCCCTTCTTCACGGACATGGTCGCACCGATGCCATGATGGCCACGAATCTCATC
>CAYFFN010000222.1:0-1947 GCA_964342335.1 uncultured Azospirillaceae bacterium | reverse complement strand
AACGTGCTGCTCGCTGAGGCAAATATCTCCTATGACGCCGTGCATGAGCTGGAGGAAATCAATAACGACTTCTCGACGACAGATGTGGTCTATGTGATTGGTGCGAATGACGTGACCAACCCTGCGGCCAAGACCGACCCGAAAAGCCCGATTTACGGCATGCCGGTGCTGAACGTAGCCGAGGCGCATAATGTTATCTTTAACAAGCGTTCTATGGCCGCTGGTTATGCGGGCATTCAGAACGAGTTGTTCTATCAGGATAACACCATGATGCTCTTTGGCGATGCCAAGCAGCAAACCGAAGCGCTGGTGAAGGCTGTCAAAGCCCTCTAATCCATATTTCAGGCACAAAAAAAGCGACTCATAGGCCGCTTCCTTCATAATCTTGCTTAGCGCAGATTAGCTAGTACGCTTACGTGCCAGCTTACGTGCGCGACGAACAGACTCTGCAGACTCGCGTACGCGCTTCTCAGACGGCTTTTCGTAATGCTTACGCATCTTCATTTCGCGGAAAATGCCCTCACGTTGCATCTTCTTCTTCAGAGCGCGCAGCGCCTGATCGATATTATTATCGCGAACCGTTACTTCTACCAAAAAACTTACCCCCCTTCGGGATGTCTCATGTTTCAAAGGAGTGCATAATAGCACATCTGGGCGCGATATGTAAGGGATTAGATGTGGATTGTCGAGCGCTTTTCTTAGAAATATCCCCCGTTCACGCGTATTTTACGCCTCCCAACACAAATAAGACCAATAAGGAGAACCATTATGGCTTTTAATGAAGGCGTTGCCGGCGAGCAATTACGTAGTTACATCGAGCGTATCGAGCGCTTGGAAGAAGAAAAAGCGGCGATTGCCACCGATATTCGCGAAGTATTCGCCGAAGCAAAAGGCAATGGTTACGATTCTAAAACCATGCGTCAGGTGATTAAACTGCGCAAAATGGACGCCGCAGACCGCGACGAGCAAGAACATCTGTTGGACACCTATTGCCGTGCTTTAGGCATGCTGCCAGAACTGGATGAAGCCGCTTAAACTGCGCGTTCCGCCAGTTCTGAATTCGGAGATTTTTCTTGGGTGAGTTCCGCAGCCTGCACATGATGGGTAGGCTGCTGAGGATGTGCTGTGTCTGCTAGGGCCTTATCATCCAAGCCAATGACGCCCAGCGGGTTGTCATCCTCTTCAAGGTCCGCCACTAGCGACTTGGGCATTTTGTCTTTCTCTTTAAAGATATGGCCTGTTTCATCTTTATAAACACCACCATACAAGAACCCAACCATCTGCCCTAACTGGTTTAGTGCAAATTTAGTTGGTTCAGCCCAGTTGCCAGCAGGAATCCCATTGGGGTATTTTTTGGATGCGGGGAATCCAAACGTATAAGCTTGCACAGCATTTCCTGCAGAAAAAGCCGCACGTCCCAAATAAAGAGGCGTGGATAATTGCCATGCATGTTCCTGATCTGGTGTAACGTTCAATACGAGTGCGCCACCCGTACCAAGTGCTCCCTTCAGGGCAAGCATATGTCCGCCCACCTGACGGCCACCGTTAAACTGTAATATGCCACTTGCCACTTGCGCTAAAGAACGTGCGCGTGTCGGGTACTTCCAAAACTGGAGCGACTCACCTAAACGGGTTAAGGCAAATTTCGGCGCACTCATTTGCGCATAATCATCTAGTTCTTTTTGTGTTTGAGGGCGCTCATTAAACACCAAGCCATTCACGCACATGGCCATGTCCAACAAGGCATATGCGCCTAAGCTCTTATTCTTATAGAAATGACTCGCAGAGTAATAACTCAGCCCATTCGCCGCTAACTGTAGGCCGGCCGTCACACGCGCACTGTTGTTCACCACAAAGGCTGGCGTGAGTTCACGCACACCATTTACCACCTGCCCCCAAAACACACCCTTTGAGGTATGAGGCTCAATAGCGACATCGCCATTCTGT
>CAYFFN010000221.1:0-1962 GCA_964342335.1 uncultured Azospirillaceae bacterium | reverse complement strand
GCCTCGGCACGGAGCATAAGGTGGGCAGCCATGTCGCGGGCGAGCAGGTCGTCATGCTCGATACGGCTATCAATAGCTACAGCATGAGCGATAGCCTCATCGGCCTCTCGCGCGCATATAAAGCCGTTACCATTGGCGACACGCTGGGCGATACGGCGGCAGGCAGCTTCACCTATAGCGGCCTCAGCTACAAACCCTTCGCGCCAGTGCATCTGAGCGGGGAGCGCGATGGTGCCAACAACCTCACCATAAACTGGATACGCCGCACCCGCCTAGGCGGCCAATGGCGCGACGGCGCGGATGTGCCTTTGTCGGAGGAAAGCGAAGCCTATGAGGTGGATATTCTGGATGGTGAAACGGTGGTGCGCACGATAAGCGCCACCAGCCAAACCGCCAGCTACACGGCAGCACAGCAGACCACCGACTTTGGCAGCACGCAAAGCAGCGTGAGTATTATAGTCTACCAAATCTCCGCAAAAATAGGGCGGGGGATTGGTGCGCAAGGGGCGGTGTAAACGTTAATAGAGGTTTTCTAAATTTACCCTTTTTTAACCATTCCTGCGTAGAATAAAACTATGTTAGAGAAAGATGTTTTTTCGCCCTCGGCCGAGCCGAGACAGGGTGTAATTGCCGCGAATGCTACGGAGGCGCATAGCGGTGATTTTTGCCCATTGGATTCCCATTGTGCCTTGGTCCGCCAAATCCATTTCGCGATTGTTTCGCAGTCACCCACCTTGGTGGGGCATGCGCTTCAGCACGCACAATTCAACGCGGAATTATTTGAAGCCGGAGAGATTGAACTGCGCGATTATATGGCGCGTATGGATAGGCTCTTCCCCGACCGCGTGCGCAAGCTCAGCGCAGGACTTCACGCGAAGATTGCGGAATTGAGATAGGAGTTAGTACACTCGGTTTCGCCTCGCTATTTCGCTCACCTAACGGTTCGCTAAGGCGCTGCGCGGCGCTTCGCCCTACGGGTCGCTGCCTTCGGACAGCTCCCATTCGTACCCATGATAGGTTCTCAATAGTTGCTCCACGACCCTTCAAGGGAAACGAACGCGGTCAGGAGACCGCGCCTTTAGTCGTGCGAATGCGCGTTAGGTTCATTGCGTAGGCCAGTAGGCCGAAGCAGGAACAAATAGCGAGCCGTTAGACGAGTGTACTACCCCAACAACTTCGCCTTTTGTGCTTCAAACTCTTCTCTGGTGAGATATCCCTTTTCCACCAAATCCGCTAACTTGGCGAGCTGACTTGCTGGGTCTACAGGCGCGGCCGTTGCGGCGGCGGGGGTGCTTCCGGTGACTTGCGCGAATCCGCCTTCGGGAATGCCCATCGCTTCACGCATAGTGCTTTTGCGGTGTTCATCAATCGCGTGGCGCACGGTGCGCACGAACGGGTCGACGGAGCCTTTGAGCACCATGGAGATACTCATGCTCGTCGCGCCATCCCACATGCGGATCGTGCCGAAGAGAATACCATAAGAGGAATCAATCGACTGGATGCGGTCATGCGACATTTGCACCGTGTTCAAGCCAAAGAACATCCCCTTATCGAGGAAAATCACGCGCGAATTGGTGCAGACAGCCAGCCAGGTTTTATTGTCCATAAAGCCCGAGGTGAGCGCCATCACAAACTCATTCTCGTTGAGAATCTCCGGCAGATAATTGATCTCCTTTTTGGTGTAGAAGATATATTTATGCGGCAGCGCATTTATCTGATGGTAGATCTGTTCGAGTGTAGGCATGGTTGCTCCCTTAACTAAGGGCATGATAGCAAAATGCTGCGTGATGTAAAAGGATTAGGGAGTAATTGCTGCGTCTGGAGGATTATTTTTGCCAAGCGCCGCGTGTATGTCGCACGGCTTCTTCAGGGGCAGCCTGTTCAACGAATTTAGCGCATCTTTCTGTGAGAGCAAAAGGAACGTTTTCTTGCGTTTTCCACTCTTTTTTTTCAAAACCAATC
>CAYFFN010000220.1:0-1984 GCA_964342335.1 uncultured Azospirillaceae bacterium | reverse complement strand
GCACAGCTCGATGGTATTCTCACCGAAACCGGTGTAAGCATGTTCACCTACCAATACGGATTTTAGGAGCGACGATGATTATCACCCTCTATACCGCCGCCTTGCTCGGCCTATTGTATTTCTACCTCTCGGCACATGTCATCCGCCGCCGCCTCGGCATGCGTATCGCACTGGGCAATAAAGGCGATGGCGAATTAGAGCGCCGCATCCGTGCCCATGCCAACCTGATGGAATACGCCCCCATCTGCCTGATACTCATCTATCTCTGCGAATCCACTCGCGTGAGCATCTATTGGGTCGGTGCCATAGCCGCCATGCTCGTCATCGGCCGCTGCATGCATGCCGCAAGCATGCTCTATTTCGAACCACAGAAAAACACCTCGAACGTACGTATTGCGGGCATGGTGCTCACCTTGCTTTGCCTACTCTCTGCCAGCGTCACCGTACTCGTCAAAGCGATTGGAGCTTCCTTATGAAAATCCTCTTTTGTGGCGATGTCGTTGGCCGTGCGGGGCGCGATGCTCTAACCAAATACCTCCCTGCCCTGCGCAGTGAGCACTCGCCTGACTTCGTCGTGGTGAATGGCGAGAACAGTGCATCTGGCTTTGGCATTTCCAAATCCACCTTCAACCAGATGCGCGATGCGGGGGCCGATGTCCTCACCGCTGGCGACCATGTCTGGGACCAAAAAGACACCCCCCAGCTTCTGGAAGAACACCGCACGCTACTGCGCCCCCACAATTTCCCCGACGATGCACCCGGCACGGGCTGCCGCCTCTACGAGCATAAAGGCAAAAAGATTCTCGTGTTGCATTTGCTCGGCCAAGTCTTTCACAAAGAATATCTCGACTCGCCTTTCCACTGTGCTGAGCGCGCATTAGAGGGCTATACGCTCGGCAAGAATGTCGATGCCATCCTCGTCGATATGCACTGCGAAGCCACTTCAGAAAAGAACGCCATGGGCGTATTCCTCGATGGCCGCGTGAGCGCTGTCGTCGGCACGCACACCCACATCCCCACCGCCGATACGCGCGTGCTCCCCGGCGGCACGGCCTTCCAAACCGATACGGGCATGTGCGGCAATTACAACTCCGTCATCGGCTTCCACCCAGACGGGCCACTCCATAGCTTCGTGAAGAAATACCGCAAAATCCGCATGGAACCCGCAAGCGGCAACGGCACCGTCGCCGCCGCCCTCATCGAGATTGATGATACAACAGGCCTCGCCACCTCCATCACCGGCATCCTCCGCGGCGGTGAGTTTTCGGCCTAAAGTTACGATGAATTATTGGCCAGCAGGCCAACCTTTAGTGCGCCCCGTCCCGAAGTGCAAAGCACGTGGGACAATTAGAAGACGCTTAGGCTCATTGCGTAGGCCAGTAGGCCGGAGCAGGAGCGAATTAAATACTTAATATTACAAATTATAACCTTGCTTGGGCACGCTCACCGCGCTAATCCGTCCTTATGTGTGGAATTATAGGCATTCTCGCAACGAAACCCGTTGCTAAAACCCTCGTCGATGCGCTGGAGCGCCTCGAATATCGCGGCTATGACTCTGCGGGTATTGCGACCATTCAGGACGGTCAAATCCATCGCCGCCGCGCCGAAGGCAAGCTTGCGAATCTACGCGCGCATATTGAGCAAACGCCCATTGAAGGCAGTAGCGGCATCGGCCATACGCGCTGGGCCACGCACGGCATCCCCAACGAACAAAATGCCCACCCGCACGCGACCAACCGCGTCGCCGTGGTGCATAACGGCATTATCGAGAATTACCAAAGCCTCAAAGAAAAGCTCGTCGACGCGGGTTATGTCTTCACCAGCGACACCGATACCGAAGTGATTCCACAGCTCATCACCAAATACCTCGATGACGGCCTCTCACCTGAAGGCGCAGTACGCGCCTGCCTCAAAGAGCTAGAGGGCGCGTTCGCCATCGCCGTACTCTTCTCCGGCGAAGAAGACCTGCTCATCGCTGCACGCC
>CAYFFN010000219.1:0-1985 GCA_964342335.1 uncultured Azospirillaceae bacterium | reverse complement strand
CAAAACACTCACTCCTATATCTAATACAAAATCGCAATCGTTTCTGATTATTGAGGACGATGCAAAATATTACAGTCCTTTGCTACAAGCGCTGGAAAAGCTAGGGCACAAAGTGCGCATCGCGATGAATCACGACGAAGCACGTGAGATCATAAAATCGAGTGAAGGGTTTGACGCTATTTTTTGTGATGCGCAAACAAGCACTATGTATGAGGGAAAAGATATAGGCTCGCGCTTTACGGCATCTCATTTCTTGCACAAAAAGCACAACCAGAATGCGACAGGAGAGCTGACCCCCATAATAAGCATGTCTGGGATTGAAGAGTATAATGAGAAAATGTGCGGAATGCAGAGCCTGAATGGCGGCGCCGCATGTAAATCAAGCAAGTGTGAGCTGTTTAACCGTGTTAGGAATGATATGGGCTCTGTTGTGTCTGCGACAGTCAAAGAAGATGCACTGGAAACGGTTTTGCGTGACTTAGGCAATGCTGTAGACATGGCAGCACGTTTGAGGTTTTAGTATCGTCTAATACCGAATCCCTTTGCCGCGGCGGATTTGGGGGGCTATGGAGCCATCTTTCCAAATCGCTAACATATCTTTGCTATAGGCAAAAATACCCAGTTCGCCGGGTTGGGTGAGCCCTCCCATAAATCCTTTGCTTCCCGTCGTTTCAGGGTCTTTCCCCTGCACACGCACATAGGCTTTGCCAGCCGAATGATAGGTTCGGAAAGGCTCAATCTTGACGGTTTGCACTGCGTCTCCGGCGGTGCGCTGAATCTCGATAACCCATGGCTGTTCGGTCATGTTTTTGACAGAGAAAGCCTGCGCCGAAAGCGGCGCGAGGACGAGTAGGGACGTGAGTAGAATGCGTTTCATACTTATTAGATAGTCGTAATTCCGCGGCGTGCAAGTTCGTCCGCACGTTCATTGCCCGGGTCGCCCGCATGGCCTTTTACCCAGTTCCAATCAATCTCGTGGCGCTTGCAGGCTTCGTCGAGTCGCTGCCAGAGATCCACATTCTTCACGGGCTTTTTGGCCGCGGTTTTCCAGCCATTGCGCTTCCAGCCCGCCATCCAGCTATTGATGCCATCCATCACATATTTACTGTCGGTGTAAAGCTTCACGGTGCATTTTTCTTTCAGCGATTCCAGTGACATAATCGCCGCCATCAATTCCATGCGGTTATTGGTGGTATCGCGCTCGCCGCCGTAAAGTTCCTTCTCATGCTCGCCAAATAATAGCAGCGCCCCCCAGCCGCCGGGGCCTGGGTTTCCGCTGCATGCACCATCGGTATATAACGTCACTTCTTTCATTAGAGTCCATATTCGCTGATTTGTTTCACCTGTTGATGGAATGCCAGCTTTTTCACATATTCCATCGGGTCTTTGGGGCGTACTTGCGCGTCTTCGCGCGGGTTTAGCCAGTCTTCTGCGCGGGTGAGCAAGAAGCGCAGCGCCGCACCCCGCGCGAGGAGGGGCAGGGTTTCACGTTCTTCTTGCGTGAAGGGCTTCACCGAATCGTAACCGCGCAGTAATGCCTGTGCTTTGGTGATGTTGAACTCCGCACCATATTCAAAACACCAGCAATTCAGGCAGATAGCGAGGTCGTAAGCGAAGAAATCCTCGCAGGCAAAGTAGAAATCGATGAGCCCTGTGACATCTTCTCCCTCAAAGAACACATTATCGGGGAAGAGGTCGGCATGGATAATCCCGCGCGGCAAATCGCTCGGCCAATGCGCGGCGAGATGCGCGAGTTCCGCTTGCACCTTATCTGCGAGGGCGGGTTGAATATCATTTAAACCCGATCCGATGTTAGCGGCAATCGCCTGCCAGCCTTCCAGCGCAAGCAGGTTGGGGCGGTGGCCGTCAAACCCCTCGACAGCGAGATGCATCTGCGCCATCGCCGCGCCAAGCGATGCGCACATGGCAGGGGAGATGCGCGAGCGGCTGCGGCCTTCCAAAAAGCTGACGATGAGCGCCTTGCG
>CAYFFN010000218.1:0-1991 GCA_964342335.1 uncultured Azospirillaceae bacterium | reverse complement strand
ATCGTTCGAAGATGCGCCCATATTTACATGGTCATTCGGGTGTACAGGGGCTTTGCTGCCCAATACGCCGCCGAGGATTTCAATCGCGCGGTTGGCGATGACCTCGTTGGTGTTCATGTTGGTTTGGGTGCCAGAGCCGGTCTGCCATACAGAAAGTGGGAAATGGTCATCCAGCTTGTTTTCCATCACTTCGGTTGCGCCTTGGATGATGGCATCGGCGAGTTTGGCATCCAGCACGCCTAGGTCTTTGTTCACGACCGCAGCAGAGCGCTTGAGAATGCCGAGCGCACGGATAAGTGACTTAGGCATCGTCTCAGTGCCGATGGGGAAGTTGATGAGCGAGCGCGCGGTTTGCGCACCAAAATATTTATTGGCCGGAACGGCAAGTTCTCCAAAGGAATCGGATTCGATACGGGTTTCAGTCGTCAGTTTTTCAGCGGCGCTCATGGTGTTCTCCCTATGATTTCATTCTGGCTCTGTTATAAGCCAACTATTCGCCGAAACAAGAGGAGTTTGCGCGTGAAGACGCCAGAATATTGGGAGCAAGCCAAGCGTGACCTTTGCGCCGCAGATAAGGTGATGGCGAAGATTATCACCTCCTATCCGGGTGAGCTGATTCAAACGCGTGGCGATGCGTTTTATACACTCATGCGCTCCATCACGGGGCAGCAGATTTCGGTGAAGGCGGCGGATGCTGTGTGGGGAAGGCTGGAAGCAGCGCTCAAAGGCAAGGTGATGCCAAAGCAGCTATTGGCCTTGAGTGAGGAAGAGATGCGAGGCTGTGGCTTGTCGCGTCAAAAGATTGCTTATTGCCGCAATATTGCCGAGCATTTTCAGCAACAGCATATTACCGAAGCATATTTTGTGCCGATGAGTGATGCAGAGGTGATTGCCGATTTGACCCAGATTAAAGGGGTAGGGCGCTGGACGGCAGAGATGTTCCTCATCTTCCATCTCATGCGCGCGGATGTGTTCCCTGTCGATGACATTGGCGTGCTGAAAGGCATTGAGCGCGCGTATGGCTGGGAGGCGCGTCGTGCTAAAGCTGATTATGTCAATCTCGCTGAAGCGTGGCGGCCATGGCGCAGCGTTGCCACGTGGTATCTGTGGCGCAGCCTTGATCCGGTGCCTGTTGCCTATTGATAATTGCCAGTCAGGGCTTGATTCCCGTACGGTTTGGGAATAGACCCTGCACAGAATAAGGAGATTTCGATGATTCCACGCTATGCACGCCCCGAAATGACCCAAATTTGGGAAGTGAACACCAAATACCAAATCATGTTTGAGGTTGAGGCGCATGCCTGCGATGCGATGGCCGATTTGGGGATTATTCCAAAGGACGCCGCCAAAGCGATTTGGGAAAAAGGTGGGTTTGATGCGGACCGTATCGACGAAATCGAAAAAGTAACGAAGCATGACACGATTGCGTTTTTGACGAGTGTCGCAGAGCATGTGGGTGAGGAAGCGCGCTTCTTACACCAAGGGATGACCAGCTCGGACGTGCTTGATACGTGCTTCTCTGTGCAGCTGACTCGCGCAGCGGATATCCTGATTGATGATTTGAAGCGCCTGATGGCCGCGTGCAAAGGCCGTGCCTTTGAAACCAAAGATATGGTGTGCATTGGCCGTAGTCACGGTATCCATGGTGAGCCGGTGACGATGGGATTGAAATTCGCGCGTTTTTACAGTGAGTTCAAGCGCTCTTTAGAAAGACTTCAAGCGGCGCGTAAAGAGATTGCGATCTGCGCGATTTCCGGCGCGATGGGCACGTTTGCCAACATCAAGCCCGAGGTGGAAGCCCATGTGGCCAAGAAGATGGGCCTAAAGGTTGAGCCTGTTTCTACGCAGATTATCCCACGTGATCGTCATGCGATGTTCTTTGCGACGTTGGGTGTGATTGCAAGCTCACTGGAGAATGTGGCAACCGAAATTCGTCACCTGCAACGCACCGAAGTGTTGGAAGCGGAAGAGTTCTTTAGTAAAGGCCAGAA
>CAYFFN010000217.1:0-2034 GCA_964342335.1 uncultured Azospirillaceae bacterium | reverse complement strand
CACGCCAAATGTTTGGCGAGCGTGCCTAGCCGGCAAGACGGCGAAATAGCGAGCGAAGCGAGTGTACAAACTAAAGAGGGCCTGAAAGTCCTCTTAGCCGCAGCGGATACATTCCGTGCCGCTGCAGTCGAGCAACTGCAAGTTTGGGGTGAGCGTGTGGGCTGTGAGGTTGTGACCGGAGCGCATGAGGCGGATCCGGCAAGCGTTGCCTATCAGGCTTTGGAGCGTGCGCAACAAGAGGGCGCGGATGTGCTGCTGATTGATACGGCAGGGCGTCTCCATAACAAAGCGAACCTTATGGAAGAGCTGAAGAAAATTCGCAATGTGCTGCGCAAACTGGACGCGGATGCGCCGCATAGCGTGATTCAAGTGCTGGATGCCACGACAGGCCAAAACGCTATCGCGCAAGTGGAAGCCTTCCGCGAGCTGGTGGATGTCTCCGGCCTCGTCATCACCAAGCTGGACGGCACCGCCAAGGCAGGCATCGTCGTCGCGCTGGCCGAAAAGTTCGGCCTGCCCATCCACGCCATTGGCGTAGGCGAGGGCGCAGAAGACCTGCAACCCTTCACCGCACAAGACTTCGCGAAAGCGCTTCTGTCATAATTTTGTCATTATTCTCTGCTAGTTAGACTGCGCTTTTGCCTCTTTGGTCGCGTAATCTTCGGATATTCTCTCGGCCAAAAGGCTAGGGGAATGCGTCTAAATGCAGAAGTATTCCCATTAACAGCATAGGAGAGTGAAATGGCGAAAGCTGTTTCTCTTTGGCGTCCCTCGCCAAGGCTTGTATGCACGTTGCTATTTGTCGTGCTGATGTGCGCGCCAATGGCTCGGTGCATGCAAAGCATGTCGCGGTGACGTGTTGAATACCTTATGACGCTGGCATTGGCGGTCGAGTAAGGCTTAGCGGATGGCTGACCACTCTCTCAATCGTGAGGTGTGGCCGGTTATCCTTGAGGGAGGAACGCATGTTCTACCTTCAACATCCAGTAGAGCGGAAGGCCATATTGTTGGTCCTGACGTTTCTGCTGGCATTCCCCTTCGGGGTGGCTCTTGCGGCCTATATGAAACCGTGGAGGGTTGCCCTAGCTCAGAAGCATATTCTGAGTATGGGGATGCTATCAAGTACGGCGCTGTATGCGCTGTACGAACTGCGAGACAGAATGGATGCGTTCCATCTGTTTTGCTGCGCAGCGCTCATGGGAGTGTTTGCCATCGGCGTGGGGGTGTATTTCAACCTCCTGTTCCGAGGGCTCCTCTGGTGAGTGCCTTTTGCCATCTGGCCGAGCTTCGTCTCGGCCAGTGGCACTTTCTCTCCTTCCTTCATAAAATTGTCATATCCCTTTGGTAGAAAAGCTTGTTTTCTGCGTCTGCTCAGTGCCGTTTTGGTGCTTGGGTGTAGGCGCTATTGCGGAGGAGACTTTGCATGGAAAAATTAAAGCGAGAGCTGGATCAGCTGATTTTCGGCTCAGCGGCTCTCGTTGGTGGCTTGGTTGCATGGATTGCGCCTTACTTTGGTGCGAAAATTGCGCTCTTTGCCATCATTATAGGGTATTTTCTCGTCATGACAGCTTCCGTCCTTGCGCGAGAGAAGGCCATTCCCCTGAAGGAGGAGGAGAAAGGAAACTTTCTCACCTTAACTCTGGGGGCGTATTGCGTGGTGGGAGTCATCGTATTTTCCGCTGCGCATCTTTATTAGCCATCTGGCCGAGAGATTTTTCTCGGCCAGTGGCACTTTCCCCGCTGTTTTTAATAAAATCTTAGTAAAATGGGTGTAAACTAAGATGTGGAGTCGTCTATGTGGCGGTTTCTATGGTATAAAAAACAAGTATAACCCTGCTTGAGGTGGTGTTTAGGATATTGGCCGGCAGGCCAACCTTTCTTCGCCGAAGGCGTCAGGCCCATAGCGTGCGCAGCAGGCGCTGAGCAGGGGCGAAAAGGACTATTATGGCCGGAGGCAGACTACAAACCGACAGACTTTACCTCGCACTTGCACGCCCAACGATGATTGCTGGCGTGAGCTTTATGTATTTCGTG
>CAYFFN010000216.1:0-2104 GCA_964342335.1 uncultured Azospirillaceae bacterium | reverse complement strand
TTTGACATCCTCGGGCGTGACCCGAGGATCCACTGACCACTGACGACTGACGACTGACGACTCTTTAAGCCATTTAGCTAACTTGCCGATGGTCGTAGTCTTGCCATTTCCGTTCACCCCGACCACCAAAACCACATGAGGTTTTGCTATTACTTCAAAGGGATGCGCCACAGGATTGAGCAACTCCGCAATCTGTTCCGCGAGGGCGCTTTTGACCTCTTCGGGGTCGATTTCCTTCTCAAAACGGCCTTTGCTAAATTGAGCAACGAGCTTTGCCGCGGTGGCCGCGCCCACATCGGACATGATCAACAGCTCTTCGAGTTCCTCCAATGCCTCATCGTCCAGCTTGCGCTTGGTGAAGACATCGCTGATGCCGCTGGTGAGGTTGCTGGAGGTCTTAGACAAGCCTCCCGTTAATTTCGATAGCCAGCTCATAGCTCCTCCTAATATTGACACACTCGGGCTTGACCGAAGTGTCCGTGGGTCCTCGGGTCACGCCCGAGCACGTCAAATGTAATATAAATTACGCGCATAGCCGCTCAGGCGTGAGTTGCACGCTGCATAGGCTACCAGACGGCGCATCGTAGCGCACGGGAACAAAATGCTCGGTACGGCCGATATTATCTTTTTCCATCAGCACATTACGCGTTTTTCCCGCTTCGCGCGCGAGGAGTTGTTGCACCTGCTTATCCCCTGCTTCACGCAGGCGGGCGGCGCGTTCTTTACGCAGTGCCTTGGGCACGGATGGCATGCGCGCAGCCGGCGTGCCGGGGCGCTCGGAGTAAGGGAAAATATGCAGCCATGTGAGGTCTGCTTCTGCCACTAAATTGAGGGTATTGCAGAACATTTCTTCCGTTTCGGTGGGGAATCCGGCGATAATATCCGCGCCGAAGACCATATCGGGGCGCAAATCGCGCACCTCTTTACAGAAATTCAACGCATCCGCGCGCAGATGGCGGCGCTTCATGCGTTTGAGGATCATATCGTCGCCCGCTTGCAGGCTGATATGCAGATGCGGCATCAGGCGCTCCTCCTCAGCAATCACGCGGAGCAAATCGGCATCCACCTCGACCGCATCGATGGAAGAAATACGCAGGCGCGGCAGCTCTGGCACGGCGGCGAGCAGGCGGCGCACCATTTGGCCAAGCGTCGGCTCGCCCGGTAAATCCTCGCCATAAGAGCTGATATCTACGCCAGTTAGCACGACTTCTTTAAATCCTTGTTCAACCAGTGTGCGCACCTGAGCGACCACCTCGCCCATCGGTACGGAGCGAGAATTGCCGCGGCCAAACGGGATGATGCAGAAGGTGCAGCGATGGTTGCAGCCATTTTGCACCTGAACAAAAGCACGGGTATGGCCATCAAACGCGGTCACGAGATGCGAGGCGGTTTCGGTGACCGACATAATATCGTTCACGCGCGCCTTCTCGCTGCCGCTGACATCGAGATAGCTCTCGGCGTGCATTTTCTCTTCATTACCGAGCACGAGGCTCACCCCGTCAATGCTCTTATAACTCTCTGGATTGACCTGCGCGGAGCAGCCGGTAACGATAATCTGCGCCTCGGGGTTATCACGATGCGCGCGGCGGATGGCTTGGCGCGCTTGGTGCTCGGCCTCACTGGTCACGGCGCAGGTGTTGAAAATCAACGTATTTTGCATCCCAGCTTTCTCGGCGTGCGAACGCATCACCTCACTCTCGTAGGTGTTCAGGCGGCATCCAAAAGTGATCACATCAACGCTCATGGCCGCTGAAATAGCAGGGTTGGGCAGAAATGGCAATAAAGAGAGGAAAAGCCACCGGCCGAGAAAAACACTCTCGGCCGAATGACGAAACTTCGCTTCGGCTCAGAGACCGAATAGGAAGCCAAGACCAAACACTGCCACTGCCAAAATAACAAAACAGGCAGCAGCTAGCGACTTCTCGCTCATGCATAACTCCTTTCAAGAGTTAGCAATAACGCCTAAACCGAAAAACATTAGGTTAATTGAGGCGCAATTGGAGCGGTTACCCTAACAGAGTTATGTTACTGTTTGGTTACAAAAGTTACGTACACTCGCCTAACGGCTCGCTATAACGTTCGCTATGCTCACTAAGGCGCTGCG
>CAYFFN010000215.1:0-2179 GCA_964342335.1 uncultured Azospirillaceae bacterium | reverse complement strand
AAA
Organism: uncultured Azospirillaceae bacterium; assembly: GCA_964342335.1. GTDB lineage: Bacteria > Pseudomonadota > Alphaproteobacteria > Rickettsiales > UBA3002 > CAYFFN01. Next base: position 2,176 of record CAYFFN010000215.1, on the reverse strand, counting down.
CTTCCAGCAACCTAAAGCGCGAGAATTTGTTCCACTACATCTGCCACTTTCGGTGCGCACGGAAGTGCAGGCATACCTGACTCAAACGCCGCGCGTTGTGCAGCAATGTTCGTTTCATCATAGAGCGCATCATGCAATGCAATCTGTAATGACTCCGCAGAAAATGCATCGGATTTGCCCGCATATCCCAGCAAGTCAAACCCCAGCAAATCGCCGTCATTTGGGTATTTCAGCATGATGATAGGCGTGCTCATATAGAGTGCATCCAGCAGCACAGTCGAATGCCCAGAGAGGCACACATCCATCTCGCTGAGCAAGGGGTGCAGCGGACAGTCCGGTAGCAGATACACGCCCTCTGGTTTTTGCGTTTCCAGCCATGCTGCATGCACGGGGTCTACTTCATGCGGGCGCTCGCGGAGCAACAACACGCCCCCCTCTTTGCGCGTCGCTTCGGCAACGGCATTTAGCACATCAAAGCGCTCTTCGGCCGGCGGGTAGCGGAACTTTTTATCGTCCGGCGTATCCGGTGGGTTGTCGAGGAAGTAGCAGTTCTGCTCAAACAGCAGCACCCTCTTTTTCTCCTCCGCCTCGGCAGGTAAAATGCTGCGCAACATATCGCTGTAATTCTTGCCCTGATACTCCGCGGCGTTGTCCATCGCGGGGTTGCCTGCAACGTGATATTGCCCCACCTGCACCTGTGGCATCGCGCGGTAGCGCTCCTCCACCAAGCGATTCAGAACCGTCATGTGATCAGCGACCGTGTCATAGGCAAAGCTTCCCATCAAATCGCTGATGACGAGCGAGGGAATGCCGCGATCTTTGGCAACCAATAGCGCCACCTTCTCAGCACGTGGGGATGTCGTGGCAATCACCAAATCTGGCTGCACCTCATCAAACACGCGATTGATGAGCGTGAAAGGCATGAAGGGGCGACGCCCTAATTTTGCGTAGAGTGCTGCGGCCTCCTCTTCCCCATGCTGCGCGATGAAGTCGGCGTAGGAAAGACCAAGATACGCAATCGTTTCCTCCAGCGAAATACCCGAATCGGGGTTATGATTCTCCGCAGCGAGCTTCTCACCCCAAGCGCGCGCGACGGCATCTTCTTCCCGCAAGAACTCACGGCACTCGCGATACGCAATCCCATATTCTTCGTACACTTGGCGCGAGATGGTCAGGCCCAGCACCTCAAAACACAATGCATCGCCGTGGCGTTGTTTTAGCTCAGTAATCACGGGCGCCACCATACGTGCGTGCCCACCGCCATATGCCACCACCAATACCGTTTTCGACTTGACCATGCTCAATGCTAACTTTTCTGTATGTTTTATTGTGCCCCACGCTCAGGGTGCTATATTCCCTGCAACGCATCCGTGATACGAGGGTTAGATAGGAATGGCAAAGAAAAGTTATATTATTGTTGGCAGCGGCTTTCGCGGCTTCTGCGACGCAGTCGAATTGCTGAAAGACCCAGAGGCGAGCGTGCATATCATTGATAGCGCCCCCTTCTTCGGTGGCATCTCCTATTCGGGCACCATCAAAGGGTTCGCAGTGGATAAGGGCGTGCATATGTTCGACTCCATCCCCGTTGCGCTGGCGGATATCGTCAATGAGATTATGGACGGCAAAACCCGTGAGATCGATTTCGTCTCCGTGAGTGCCTTCAATGGCCGCCCGACGGAAGGCTTCTCTCTGCCTGATTTGTCGTCCCTGCCAGAAGAAACCAAACAGCAAATCACCGCTGAGCTTTTGGAGCTGGCAAAAACCCAAGGCGGCAACAAAAACCCCGCCAACCTCGCCGAACATTTCGAAGCGCGCTACGGCAAAACCGCAGGCCAGATTTTCTGTGAGTTGTTCAAACCGATTTACAATATCGATGCGAAAGAGATTCAACCAGATGGCATCAGCAAAACCTCGATGGGCCGCCTCAAGCACCTTGATGACGAGGCAATGCTGAAGCTGAAGCAAGACCCATGGCTGGATACCGTCCTCGCCGCGCGCCGCAAAGCCGTCGGCAAGGTCGATGACTATGTATCTATCTACCCCGATACGGGTGACGCGATGCGCGGCTGGTGCGAGCGCACCGTGCCATGGCTGGAGTCCAAAGGCTGCACGGTTTCGCTGGGTGAAAAAATCACCGCCATCAGCAGCGACAGCGAAGGCGTAACCGTCACCACGG
>CAYFFN010000214.1:0-2207 GCA_964342335.1 uncultured Azospirillaceae bacterium | reverse complement strand
TTTCTTTCCCCGCGCCTGCCACGCCGATGATGATGCTCTCTCCCCAGCCTTTATGGCAGCATTCGAGCGCTTGGCGCATTACGTCCACATTGCCGATACATTCGAAAGAATAATCCACGCCGCCGTTGGTGAGGTCGCAAATCGCCTCGACGATATTCTCGCATTTGGTGGGGTTGATGAAGTCGGTCATGCCGAACTTCTTGGCCAGCTCTACTTTGCTTTCGTTGATGTCGATACCGATGATGCGGTCCGCGCCGACCATGCGCGCGCCTTGAATCACGTTCAGACCAATACCGCCCAAGCCGAACACGGCAACGGTGGAGCCGGGCTCTACCTTCGCATCGAACACGACCGCGCCTACGCCTGTCGTCACGCCGCAGCCGATATAACAAATCTTCTCGAACGGCGCATCGGGGTGCACTTTCGCGACTGCAATCTCGGGCAATACGGTAAAGTTAGAGAAGGTCGAACAGCCCATATAATGCAGGATAGGTTCGCCATCGAGTGAGAATCGGGACGTGCCATCCGGCATCAAGCCTTTGCCCTGCGTGCTGCGGATGCTTTGGCAGAGATTCGTCTTGGGGTGTAGGCAAAAATCGCACTCACGGCACTCCGGCGTGTAGAGCGGAATCACATGATCCCCCACACTCACAGAGGTCACACCCGCGCCAACTTCGCGCACGATACCCGCGCCTTCATGCCCCAAAATCGCGGGGAAGGCGCCCTCAGGGTCATCGCCGGAAAGGGTGAAGGCATCGGTGTGACACACGCCCGTCGCCATAATCTCGATGAGCACTTCTCCGGCCTGTGGGCCTTGCAAATCAACGTCGTGGATTTCGAGTGGTTTACCCGCTTGGATGGCAATGGCGGCTCTGGTTTTCATAGCGTTTCCTATTGGTTGGTTCGTTGGCGCGAGCCTATACAAACACGGGAAAATGCGCAACCGCTATAGGGAGTCAGTATTTAGAATAGATGGTGAGATTTCGTACATCTTTTTACTATTGAAAGGACGCAACATACGTTCACAGTTTTCAATTCGCTGGTCACACGATGTGAGCCACATAGACACTAGAGCTTTCCCATATTCTATTTTTTTAACGGCATCTTGACTCGATGATGTAGGGAACTGAATAGATTCTATATTTTTGCGAAGCATTTTTAAGCTCTCAATATCTTTCTTAGCACAACCTGATTGCGTGAAATTATTTGCAAATATTTTCCAAGCATCAATGTTTAGTATCGAATTTTTTTCTAACACAATCCGATCAAAAATTCTGGTTAGTAGTTGTTCGTTGTAGCCTTTGACATCTTCGCCAATTGCTCTATCAACTTCGATAACAGGTGCGCCTTCGAAAATTTGGCCATCTATAATTCCATGGGCATTTTTCTCTCCCTCAAGTGCTTTATGATAGCCGCTACCTAATAAAAGGTCACTGGTATGAATAACCTTTCCCTTTGTTAGGTAGCCACGCACTAAGCGATGGTTTTTTCTTGTTTGTCTGCCGAGAATAATTCTGCATGCATCAAGAACATTGGCTAAGCCGCTTGGGGACTTCTCTGATGAAATTATTACACAGTCACTTATTTGGGTAATCTGAAATGATAAATCATCTTTTATTCGTGGCAGTGACGGCAGTGTTGTTTGTCCATCTTTCTGGATATGCTGTTGTGGAATATTTGATAAAGTACGAATTGAAGTAATGGCTTGGCTTGCATCATTTCGCTCTTCGGCTTCGACTACTAATTCTTTGAAGCCCATAATATCTATGAAAGCGATGTATTTTTCTTCAAATTCCATGCCCGCCGCCATTACATGTATTATTCGCCTTCATTATCGTTATCGGCCATTTCCTCCTGCGTGGGTATGGCGTAGCTGCCGGTGAGCCATTTGTGGAGGTCTTGCTTGCTGCAACGGTCTGAGCAGAAAGGGGCGTGCTCCGGCGTGGCGGGCTTTTCGCAAATGGGGCAGGGGGCGAGCTTGTTAGCCACGCTGTTTCCACTCCTCCGGCTTGCCTTCGCAGTGGAGGCAGCGGCGGGTTTCGGTCAGTTCTTTGAGCGACATTTCATACGGCAGGAGCGGGTGGCCGCAGGCTTTGCACATGCGTACTTCTTCATCCACTTCCAGCCCGTGTTTCACGGCGATGCGCTCGTCGAACACGAAGCAGCTTCCTTCCCAGAGGCTTTCGCTCTCGGGGATTTCTTCGAGG
>CAYFFN010000213.1:0-2224 GCA_964342335.1 uncultured Azospirillaceae bacterium | reverse complement strand
GAAGTGTCCGTGAGCACGTATGATGCGTCATAGTCATTGTCTGCACTCCCTCCGTCATCCGCTACGGCACAAGCATCGTTCCAAAAAATAGCAATCACTTTGCCACGGGCGGGCAAGCCATCATCCATCTTTGTGTCTAGATTCCATGCCTCTTCGGGGGTGAGTGCGGCGGCACTGGTTTCGCCAGCTGCTGTATCTTCTCCAAAAATCAGCGAGTTTCCATAATCATATTCGTAATAGTCCGTGGAGGAGGTTTCAGTGCGATCCTCTGCATGCCAGCCAGCATTGGTCAGTTTTGAGCGCGGCGCATTGTCCCCTAGTTCTGCATCGTCTGCTCCGCCGCTACCTGCAATGCCATCATAAGTGCCTTCAATCAGCCCGGCATTGGCGAGATGTTGCCAAAAGCCGAATACTTCGCCGGTTTGGGAGGCAGTGTCTGTCTCAACAGAGCCATCACCATCGCCATTACAGGTCTGCGTACCAGAGCCAGAAGGGGTGGCGGCGGCGCAGTTGGTCATGGCTGTCCAGAAATCTTCCGCACGATTAAAGTCACCCGGAAGCGCAAAATATTTATCTCGGAAAGTTTGTACCGCTGTAATATAGCGGCTATGTTCGGTTGTGATTGCGCGTAGCTCCGCCGCACGGATGAGCGATTGTCCTGCCAAAATGCCACTGGTTAAGAGGCCCAATATTACCAAAACAATCGAAAGCTCGACTAAAGAAAAACCACGCATCACAACACTCCCCATTTAATGCAATTTGGTCAGCTTATAGCATAAGGATTAACAAAACTATAATTATTGATTGGATTTGAGTGAATTAATTATGATGGTCGACATGCGAGTCGGCGAATATTAGTGTTCTCCTCGAGAATCCAGTGTGCAACCCGAATCTATCTAGAAAGCGATGAAATAGACGGCGCATTCTAAGCCGGTCAAGGAAACATCATATTCAGCGACGGAAGGGTCTGCATCGTCAGCGCAGGCATTTGTATCAGCCATCTGAGCAGATGCTGTGCCGCTTTTATAGGTGAGCATGCTGCCCATCCCGGGTTTTCCATCGTCCATTTTGGTGTCAATATTCCATGCTTCTTCTGTAGAGAGCACCGCGCCACGGTTGTTGGTGCTGTTTCCTGCATTTATATAGCGCTTGCCAAAAGTTAACGCATTCCCGCTACGGGATTCATAGAAATTTGCTGTGCTGCTTCCTGCACGATATTCGGCCTGCCACGTTGCATCGCCGAGCTTTGATCGGGGGCAGTTGGTGCCATCCGTTTCACACGCGCCGTGAATGCTCGCTGAAATGGTTGCGCCCAGCCCGCTATACGTTCCTTCTATCAAGCCTGCATTGGCTAGCTGCCGCCAATATTGAAAGCGCTCCATGGAGTCTGTGGCCGTGTTGTTCTGGCTGAGGATGCCATCGCCGTCGCCATCGCAGGTTTCGGTGCCTGTGCCTGCGGTGTCCGGACACGATCCCGTACCGCCATTACCAAACTCTTCCCAAAAGTCGGTGGCATTTTGCATATCGCCAGGAATCGCAAAATATTTATCGCGGAAAGTTTGGGTGGCGGTGACATAGCGACTAAATTCCGCTGATACTGCCCGCAGCTCTGCCGCACGAATCAGCGATTGCCCGGCCAAAATGCCACCTGTCAGCAGGCCGAGGATGACCAGCACGATACTTAGTTCGACGAGTGAGAAGCCTTTGTTCATGCAAAAATCTGGTAAAATTACTTAGGATAATTCTACAGTGAAAGGGTTAAGAAACCACTAAATTACTGCATAGACTTTAGCAAATCCTGCATATTTGTGGGCATGCGTCCTGATTTTGCCATCTTCTTCATGCGCTTCATCATTTTTTCCATCTGCTGATGTTGTTTGATGAGCTGGTTGACCTCTTGCACAGATGTGCCGGAGCCTTGCGCAATGCGCATGCGGCGCGAGGCGTTGAGGAGTTTGGGGAACTTGCGCTCACGCTTGGTCATGGAGAGGATGATGGCCTCGTTTTTCTTCATAATACCGTCATCGATATTCGCGCCGGCGATGGCTTCCTTCATTTTGCCCATGCCGGGGAGGAAGCCGAGCATGGAGCCAATACCGCCCATCTTTTTCATCTGCTTCATTTGCGCGAGCATGTCATTGAGGTCAAAGTTGCCGCTCGCCATCTTTTTGGCGAGGTCTTCGGCCTCTTCTTGGTCGACCATCTCGGCGGCTTTTTCCACGAG
>CAYFFN010000212.1:0-2233 GCA_964342335.1 uncultured Azospirillaceae bacterium | reverse complement strand
AGAGCATTACGAATATATCGAGGAGCTGCTGGCTCCCGAGGATATTCACAATCTGCGCATGTCCGATATTGCCAGCGGCCAGATGGGTGCGTTCATCGTACTCGCGGTTATCCTGAGCATCGTACACACGCTTAATACCGTCCTGTTCATCACAGAGGTATTTGGCGGCGCCATCTTCATCCTGATTCATCTGATTGCCGTGGCCATCACCTGCGTGATTGGTTTCCGTCAGTTCAAAGCCAATAGCGATGCGCCTTTCACCGTTATCATCGGCTTAACGACTGCGGTTACAGGCGTATTCGGTGCTGTGGGCACATTGCTTAGCGCACTTATCTATGTTGTGTTTCGTCAAACCGCTAGCAGCTTCTACGAATGGCTTCGCACCATCTTCCCACCAGACCCCAACCGCCACTCGCAAGATGTCTATGACGATATCCTTTTCGGTATCGACGAGAACCCACGTGAATATAGCGTAATGCCGTTCATGGAAGTGATGCAGATTGGTTCTGAAGTGCAAAAGCGCCGTGCCCTCTCGCGCATGACCATGCACTTCCACCCTCGCCTCGCACCTGCCTTCAAGCTCGCACTGAAGGACAGCAACAACACCATCCGTGTACAAGCTGCAACGTCCGTCGCGAAGCTGGAGAACCAGTTCATGGAGATGCTAGAGAATATCCAAGCTGCCACCAAAATGGCGCCGAACGATCCGAAGGTGACCTTCGCCACCGCGCGCTTCTATGACGACTATGCCTATACCGGTCTACTCGATAACGAACGTGAGCAACGCAACCGTAAGAACGCGATTAGCTACTACAAAAAATACCTTGAGTATGATGCAGAGAATATCGAGTCTTGGACCGCGATTGGCCGCCTGCATTTCCGCGCGAAAGATTACAAAGAGTCTGCCGAATGGTTACGCCACGCGCTTGACCGCGGCTGGCACAGCAAAAACATCATCGCATGGTATTTCGAGTGCCTCTACGAGATGGACGACTACGCCGCACTGCGTGAAGCGATTGCCACCTATGGCCGCTACATCAACGCGCGTGAAGACTTGCCACTCGGCCTCGCCAACGCGATTGAACTATGGATGAATCAAGGAGCCGCCGCATGAGCTTTAACAACGATGCAGATGTCTGCCTGATTCTTGAAGGCACCTATCCGTATGTGAGTGGCGGCGTATCTAGCTGGGCGCACCAGCTGATTAGCTCGCAAGGCCATTTGCGCTTCCACCTACTTTCCATCATGCCACGTGATGCCGAGCTGGATTTGAAATATACCCTGCCAAGCAACGTCTCTGGCGTAACCACTATTCGCTTGGGCGAATTGCCTGCGGGCCGCAAGTCTGCGTCTCCGCATCGCCGTCAGGTGCATGCACGCCTGCATGAGCCGTTGAATGTTTTGACCTCCAATCAACCATTGCATGTGAACCATCTGCGCCAGCTTTTGGAGTCACTCGATTATGCAGGTGACGATGTAGGCAGCCATATTCTACTCGATTGCGAAGAAGCATGGGAACATCTCGTAGAGCTGTATGAAGACAGCTACGCGGAACACTCCTTCCTCGACTTCTTCTGGTCCTACCGTGCGATTGTCGGCGGCATCTTCTCGATTCTCAACACGCGCATCCCGCGCGCAGGCGTCTACCACGCCATGAGTACTGGCTATGCTGGCCTGATGGCCGCGCGCGCAAAAGTGCAATATGACCGTCCGGTCTTCATTACCGAGCATGGTATCTACACCAACGAACGCCGTATCGAGGTAACCTCGGCAGACTGGCTGGAAGAAACTTCTTCCAAAGCCCTAACCGTAGACCAAACCCGCCGCGACTTGCGTGACCTCTGGATTGACGCGATTAACAACTTCTCTCGCGTGGCGTACCAAGCAAGTGACCGCATCATCACCCTGTTCGAAGGCAACCAAGTTGCCCAGCTCGAAGATGGCGCCGACCCTGCCCGCATGCAGATTATTCCAAACGGCGTGAACATTGCGCATTTTGGTGGCCTGCCACGCACCCCGCAAGAACGCCCAACCATCGCGCTGATTGGCCGCGTCGTACCGATTAAGGACATCAAAACCTTCCTGCGTGCGATGAGCCTGCTCTCGCAACAAATCCCGGATTTCACCGCCTATATCATGGGCCCACGTGATGAAGATCCGTTCTACGATAAAGAATGTGAGCGCATGGTAGAAATGCTCGGCTTGCAAGACAAAGTCGTCTTCACCGGCCGCG
>CAYFFN010000211.1:0-2236 GCA_964342335.1 uncultured Azospirillaceae bacterium | reverse complement strand
GCGAAAAGGGCATGGAGCGCGCGGAGATTCTCGCGGCGGCAGGCGTGGATATCATCATCGTCGATACGGCGCATGGCCATTCCAAAGGCGTGATTGACGCGGTGGCAGAAATTAAAAAGCGCTTTGACCATATTGATATTATTGGCGGAAATATCGCCACGGCTGAGGCGGCAAAGGCGTTGATTAAGGCTGGTGCGGATGGCCTCAAGGTGGGTATTGGCCCCGGTTCTATCTGTACCACACGCATGGTCGCAGGGGTGGGCGTGCCACAGCTCTCGGCGGTTATGGATGTGGCGAGTGTTGCGCGTAAAGCGGGCGTGCCATTCATTGCCGATGGCGGCATCAAATTCTCCGGCGATTTTGCGAAAGCCATTGCAGGTGGCGCGAATTGCGCAATGATCGGCTCGCTGCTGGCAGGCACCGAGGAAAGCCCCGGCGAAGTCATCCTGTTCCAAGGCCGCTCTTATAAGAGCTACCGCGGTATGGGTTCCGTCGGTGCGATGGTACAGGGTTCTGCGGATCGTTACTTCCAGTCCGAGCAAAGTAACCAAATGAAATACGTGCCCGAAGGGGTGGAGGGGCGTGTACCCTTCAAAGGCCCCGTATCCGGCGTGGTGCATCAGATGATTGGCGGGCTAAAGGCTGCTATGGGCTATACGGGCAATGGCACGATTGAGGATATGCGCAATAACTGCGAGTTTGTGCGCATCACCGGATCCGGCCTCAAAGAGAGCCACCCCCACAACATCACCATCACCGCCGAAGCCCCTAACTACCGGGTTGAGAGCTAGGCCGTAATCGCTTATATAAGGACGCTATGAAACCTGCTGCGCGCATAAACGCTGCCCTTGAGATATTGGGGGAAATGCAAAAGGAATGGGCGGCTGGCCGCCCGATTCCCGCCGATAAGCTGTTGGGGGAATATACCAAGCAACGCCGCTATATGGGCAGTAAGGACCGCGCGGCGGTGGCCGAGCTGGTCTATACGGTGCTGCGTAACGGTGCGGCGCTGCAATGGTGGACCGAGCGCGCCAAGCAAGAGACCAACCCGCGCAATTTGATGCTGCTCACCCTCGTGATGCTGGAGCGTGAGCCGTTGCATAAGATTGAAGCCCAGTTTTCGGGCGAGCAATATTGCCCCTCTGCACTCACGCAGGCGGAGCATGATTTTGTCGCTGAGCATCTGAATAAAGCCATCGATGAACCCTTCATGCCGGATTGGGCACGTGCCAATTGCCCTGAATGGCTAGAGGCGCGTTTGCGTAGTTTGTTTGGGGATAATTTTGCATCCGAAATGAAAGCGCTCAACCAAGAAGCGACCGTCGATCTGCGCGTGAATACGCTGCGCTGTGCCGACCGCGGCGATTTGATTTTCGCGCTCGATAAAGAGGGGATTTTCGCAGCCCCCTGCGAGCATTCACCCTTAGGGGTGCGTCTGCGCAAGCGCGCGCCGATTTTCACGACCAAAGCCTATCAGGAAGGTTTGTTCGAGGTGCAGGACGAAGCCTCACAGATTGCCGCCTCTATGGTGGAAGCCAAAGCGGGTGAGCGTGTGATTGATGTCTGTGCGGGGGCGGGCGGTAAAAGCCTCGCCATTGCCGCGCAAATGCAGAATGACGGCCATATTCTCGCATGGGACAATGACAAAAACCGCCTCGCGCAGCTGCCCAAACGGGTCAAGCGGGCAGGGGTGCGCAACATCGAGTGGCAGGTGATGGATATCACGCAGGCTGATATTCATAGCATTCCCAAAGCCGATTGGGTGCTGGTGGATGCGCCCTGCAGTGGCACGGGCACGTGGCGCCGCAACCCCGATTTGAAGTGGCGGAGTTCTCCACAGGAGCTCGAACGCGTTGTAACGCTACAGCAACAGCTGCTTTCACGCGCCTCACAGCTGGTTTCATCAGGCGGAACCTTGGTTTACGCGACCTGTTCCCTCCTAAAGGAAGAGAATGAGGCGCAAATTGCGAGCTTCCTTAACAACCATACAGATTTCGAGGTTGAGCCAATGCCCCAAATATGGCATAAGCTTGTCGGATGTGTGGTTGATCAGGATGAGCGCTTTTTCCGCGTAACGCCGGCGACCCATGGCATGGATGGTTTCTTTGCCGCTAGACTAAAAAGAAAAGGTTAGGATAGAGCATACACATGCGCAGGCAGAAAAAATATACAAAAACGCTTTCGCGATTCTTCAAGGGACTGTTTTGCCGACGTAATATCATCGTTGTAGCCGAAC
>CAYFFN010000210.1:0-2290 GCA_964342335.1 uncultured Azospirillaceae bacterium | reverse complement strand
GTTTGCGGCTGCTTCGGCTTCCGCCTCAGCGCGCAACTCTACGCGGGTTTTCTTGTCTGTACGCTTACGCTCTTTGGTTGGGCGGTGGCTGATATCCAGCGCTTCTGCCAAAATGCCTGCTTTATGCAAAAAGCCATGCACACGATCCGAAGGCTTCGCGCCTACAGACAGCCAATATTTAATACGGTCTTCAACCAGTGTTACGCGGTTTGCATCGTCTTTCGCGAGCATAGGGTTGTATGTGCCCACTTTCTCGATGAAACGGCCATCACGCGGATTACGCTTGTCGGTTGCTACAATTTTGTAATAAGGGCGTTTTTTCTGGCCGCCACGTGCCAGTCTCAATACTACAGCCATGCTGTTCTCCTTCGCTTTCGGTGGGGCTTCATTGCCCCTGTACCCAAGTGAGGAGGGCGGTATAAGCCAAAAAGCTAGGCTTTGCAAGGGCTAATTTTGATAGAGCTTGGTCGACATGCGCAGATTCAAGTTGCACTCAATATTGCTTGTGCTCACATCATACTCGGCGGTTGCTAGCACGTTTGTGGTCGGACAGTTGGTAGCCTTTCCTGTGCGCAGTTTTCCCGTGGATGGTTTGCCATCATCCAGTTTGAGATCGATGCTCAGCGCTTCTTTCGGCGATAAGACGTTATCCATATTATCCATGGCCAAGTTGGTCCGGCCATAGGTGATGACGTTATTGGCATTCCCTGCCCAGCGCCATGTATTACTGGAAGCGATATTGCCGCTAGATTGGAATACGAAGGCGCTTTTAGAGATGGGACCTTCTGGGCAATTGAGGTTAGGGATACAATAGCGGTATCTGGTAGCGACTGTATCGGCCATCACACCTGAAAATTGTCCATCAATCAGCCCCGCATTGGAGAGGTGCTGCCATGCGCGCATATTTTCTTGCGATGAGGCTGTGGCTAGATGTTCAATAGTACCATCGCCATCGCCATCGCAGGTCGTCTCATCGGTGCTGGGGGTGGAGACAGTGCCTGGGCAACTCGACGCCGTACCCCATATATCGGTTGCGCGTGGAAAGTCGCCAGGGTAATAGCCGTAGGTGTCTTTAAATTGTTTGGTCGCGGATTCATACGTAGTGAAATGCGTGGCAACCGCTGCCACCTCACTGTTGCGCAGCATCTCGCTGCCTGCCAATACGCCGCCCACGAGCAAACCAATGATGGCCAGCACGATAGCGAGTTCGACGAGTGAAAAACCTTTGTTCATAGAGGCCATTTTACAGATAAATACTTAAGAAAGCACTAATAAGCGTGCAATCACACGTTCCAATGTGGATTTATACGTAATGTGTGTTTGAGCCGACGAGGTTTAAAATGCCTTTTTAAATATTAAGGCACATTGTGCGCTGGTGTCGGTCAGCACATAGGACGCTTCATAGTCGTCGTCGGCGCTTCCGCCATCGTCTGCGGCAGAACATTCATCATCCCAATTCACCGCGAGCACTCTACCATAGGCAGGCTGGCCATCGTCCATCTTGGTGTCGATATTCCACGCTTCTTCTGGCGTGAGTGCGGCGCTGGTAGTGTCCCCATTGGTAGAGTCTTCACCGAATATTAATGCATTTTCATAGTCGTATTCATAAAATACGACGGTGCCGTTTGCCACGTTACGCACTGACCAGCCCGCGTTGGTTAGTTTGGAGCGGGGGGCGTTGTCACCAAGCTCGGCATCATTAGTGCCGCCAGATCCGGCAATGCCATCATAGGTGCCTTCAATCAGCCCAGCATTGGCAAGATGCTGCCAGAAACCAAATATCTCGCCTGTCTGACTTAGCGCGCCGGCAAGGTCAATATCACCATTGCCGTCGCCGTTACAGGTCTCTGTACCAGAACCAGAAGGGCTAGCTGCATCACAATTGGTCATCGGATCCCAAAAGTCCTCAGCGCGGTTAAAGTCACCGGGCAGGGCAAAATATTTATCTCGGAAAGTCTGCGCCGCAGTAATATAACGGCTATGTTCAGAGCTAACAGCACGCAGCTCTGCCGCGCGGATAAGGGATTGCCCAGCCAAAATGCCACCAGTAAGCAAGCCAAGAATAACCAGTACAATCGAAAGTTCGACGAGTGAAAAACCTTTGTTCATGCGGTCATATTAAAGGAAAGCTCTTAAGAAACTACTAACTTTAGTTTGGATTTTAGCAAATGTTAGGTTTTTTCTATAAAGTGTTGCGATGCAGCAAACCCTTCCGAACGTCTAGAAGCTTTCGGGGAATATGAGCGCGCATTGGCTGGAAGTGTCCGTGAGCAAGTATGATGCGTCATAG
>CAYFFN010000209.1:0-2307 GCA_964342335.1 uncultured Azospirillaceae bacterium | reverse complement strand
GCAATTCTTAGATGAAGCAAAAATTTACGTACGAAGCGGCTATGGCGGCGATGGCTGCGTGTCATTTCGTCGTGAGCGCAACGTGCCGTTTGGTGGGCCGAACGGTGGCGATGGCGGCCGTGGCGGTAGCGTGATTTTTGAATGCACCGACGGGCTGAACACCCTCATCGATTTCCGCTTTCAGCAGCATTTTAAAGCCAAGCGCGGTGGTCAGGGTGAAGGCTCCAACCGTACCGGCGGCGCGGCGGATGATGTGATCATCAAAGTGCCGATGGGCACGCAGATTTTCGATGAAGACCATGAGCAACTTATCGTGGATATGACCGAAGTCGGCCAGCGCTTTGTGATTTGCGAAGGCGGTAAAGGCGGGCTGGGAAACACCCATTTCAAAAGCTCGACCAACCAAGCCCCGCGCAAAGCGACCAAAGGCACACCCGGCGAAGAGAAAACCTTGTGGCTCCAAATGAAGCTGCTTTCCGATGCAGGGTTACTCGGCCTGCCGAATGCGGGAAAATCTACCTTCCTCGCTGCGGTCACGCGTGCGAAGCCGAAGATTGCCGATTACCCCTTCACCACCCTCGTTCCGCAATTGGGCGTGGTCTACGTGGATGATAAAGAATTTGTCCTCGCCGACATACCCGGCCTGATTGAAGGCGCGGCGCAAGGGGTGGGCCTCGGCCATCGCTTCCTCGGCCATGTCGAGCGTTGCGGCATTCTGCTGCACCTCATCGATGGCACACAAGAGGACGTAGCAGGTGCATACCATACCGTGCGTGGTGAGCTGGAAGAATATAGCGAGGAACTCGCGGCCAAGCCGGAGATTGTCGCGCTGAATAAATGCGACTCGCTCCAGCCGGAAGAGATTGCCGAGAAAAAAGCCGAGCTAGAAAAGGCCAGTGGCAAAAAGGTCTTAGAGTTATCCTCGGTTGCCAAGCTGGGGGTTGAGGCTTGTCTTCGTGATATGTTACACCATATAGACATTCATCGAAATGGCGAACCCGAGGAAGAATGGTAACCTCTCTACAAGATGCAAAGCGCATCACAATTAAAGTCGGCTCCGCACTTATCTGCGATCCGAAAACAGGACTTTTCAACAAAACATGGCTCTGTGCCTTGGCGGACGATATTGCCGCGCTGCGCAAAGCGGGTAAGGAAGTGGTCATCACCTCCTCCGGCGCGGTAGCGATGGGGCGCGGCATGGTCGGCGCGGGCAAAGGCGATTTGTCTTTGCGTACACGCCAAGCGACAGCCGCATGCGGTCAGCCTGTGCTGCATATGGCGTGGCAGGATGCACTCCAGCATCACGGCATCGTGTGCGGACAGAACCTGCTCACCGCGGAAGATAGCGAGAACCGCCGCCGTTATGTGAATGCACGCAACACCATCAATGCGATGCTGGAACGCGATATCATCCCTATCGTGAATGAGAATGACACGGTCACCACCCACCAGATTCGCTACGGCGATAATGACCGTCTGGCCGCGCGCATCGCCAGCATGGCCGACTCAGACGTGCTCGTGCTGCTCTCGGATATTGATGGGCTTTATACTGCTGATCCTAAAAGCGACCCTGCCGCAGAATTCATCTCGCAGGTCGATACGATTTCGCCTGAAATTATGGCCATGGGCGGCGAAGCCGCGAGCGCGCAAAGCAGTGGCGGCATGCGCACCAAACTCATCGCCGCAGAGATGTGTACTGCATCGGGTTGCAGCATGGTGATTGCGCTGGGCAAAGTGTTGCACCCACTCAAAGCGATTCAAGAAGGTGCGCGCTGCACCTGGTTCCCCGCTGCGGAGAATCCGCTTTCTGCACGCAAGCACTGGCTGAGCGCGAGCCAACATATGGAAGGCACGCTCATCGTCGATGATGGTGCCGCGAAAGCGTTGCTTAAGGGCAGCAGCTTACTCGCAGCGGGCATCACCGAATGCCAAGGCTCGTTCAACAAAGGCGATACGCTCTGGATTAAAACCACCGATGGCAGCGAACTCGCCAAAGGCATTACCAGCTACGATGCGGCCGACATCAAAATGATTCTTGGGCTAAAGTCGGAAGAAGTGATGACGGTGCTTGGGGTGGACGTGCCCGACCCTGTTATCCATCGTGATGACATGGTTCTGGAGCCACAATATGCCTAGCACGCCTGCAGGCTTACACTATGCACCGCACGGTGCGCGCATCGCGGCGTACCTCATTGATATTTTCATCATGCTTCCTGTGGCACTCATTGTCGAAAACATCTTCGGCTCCGCGCAGCTCCACACCGCCTTCATCAATATCGCCATCGCCGCCACCTATTATGGCGGGTT
>CAYFFN010000208.1:0-2322 GCA_964342335.1 uncultured Azospirillaceae bacterium | reverse complement strand
TGCGCCATTGGTAATTTTTCTTGCGGCAGCTCTCGGCGATGGCTTTGACATAGCTTGGCTCTAGCCCTGCATTCTCGCACACAATCTGGAAGTCGGCGCTGTCGCCCTCTAGCCATAGCCGTGCTTCTCGCCGCGCTTTCTGGGTCTCGGCGCGCTTGCTGTTGGCGCTTGCATCCATGAGTGCCTGCAGGATAACCGCTTGCCAGATACGCTGCTCGGCGAGCTGTTCGAGGAGTGGATGGTCTTCGGATGGGGTGACGACGGACATTGAGGCCTCCTTGGGGTAGGGTTATTGCTAAAACAGCAGTGTGTAAGATAAATCCAATATTAACCGCATAAGAAATAAAACCGTAGGTTGTTATTGTTTCTGTATGGCTATCAGAGGAAAATGGCTCCCATCAATCAAAAAAATGAAATAAATCACCGCTTTTTATGTTTGCTGGCCTTGTTTCCGGAAGGTATTTATACACGCAATAGTATAGTTGTTGCGGCGTTTTGCGTGTTTAGGAGGGGATAAATGTTGGAAGAATCTAAAATTGTGGGTGATGATGATAACTGTTCTAATGCTGCGGTGCGTCATAACCTCTTAATTTACAACAATTTTTGCGGAATATTTTGGTGGATTGTTGCCCCTACTTATGGTACAAATAATCGTTCCGTGGCTCAATCCATGGTGGCAGGCACAACAAAAAGAAAAGGAGAATGGGATGGAAAACCTCGTCATTCTCGCATTGGCAGCAGTGATTTATGTGGCCGTGCGAACGCTGAGTCGCAGCAACGTTCGAGTGGATTAGGGGGCCCCATTTTAGGGGGCATAATACAGAAACCCGCGAGCTTATTGGTTTGCGGGTTTTGTGTGTCTGGAGGATGCCATGGCTAGCCTCGACCCCCAGCAGCGTGAAGCGTTGCTCTCCCATTATTTGCAGAGTTTAGCGAGTGCGCAGGGGCTGGTGACGCGTTACATGCAGCAACTTAACGCGCTGGCGGATTTAAATGCGTGGGACGCGGAGGTCTGGGCGGCGCATTTTGGCAAAGAAACGCCACTCAGCGCGCTGCAGAAACTTTTAGCGATTCAGAAGACAGCAGGAGAGTTGTGGGATAAGGCCGAGCAGCGCTCACTGGTGAAGCAGGCGGAGCAGAAGGCGTACCGGCTTAAAGAGGAAGACTGGCGGATTCTGGAGATGGCGCTTACGCGGTATAAGCGGGAGCAAACCTCCAAGCCTACATAAGCACGGAGAAGACTGCGGTTTTGATATAATTATCCATACCGTGGGATAAGGCATAGCCGCCATAGACCAGTGCGGCAATTATGGCGATGACGATGAGTAACTCGAAATTGGTGAAGCCTTCTTCCATAAAGATTAAGTTACCAAATTTGCCCACAAAGCACCATGAAATGCGGTTTTAGTCATCGTATTTGCAATAATTTCATGCTATAGTGTAATCATGTTGCAGCGTGAGACAGACGACTTTTTCGATATACTTGAGGCCTTCATCGACCAATGCAACGACACAACCCCGTTTTTCTCTGGATGTGAAGATATTTTGCGTAAGGCAGCGCGTTATGCCGTGGCGTGCGAGGATGCACGCTATATGCCCGGATTCAAGATTACCAATTTAATGGCCGATATGGTGAATATCGCGGCCAGCGTGGCGTGTGAAGGCTGGCTGAGCGACCAAGAGGCGCATGAGCAGCTCAAAGCGCTGCTGGGTGAGAATGGCCCGCTGATGCGTCAGTTCCGCCGTGATGCAGCGCTGGAACGTGCGCGCTATGAGCCGGTGATGCTGACCGAGCGTTATGCGACGCCACTGGAGCACCGCAATGCAATGTTACGCCAGCGTTTCCGCCGGATGGTGGAGGCATGGCAAAGCGAAGAGCCGTTGCCGGATAGTTTCGTGCGTGAATTGTGGGATGCGGCGGATAAGGCCATGGAGTCTTCTGCGTTTGAGCGTTTCCGTCAGGGCGGTATGTTGCAGCTTTTTGCAGAGATGCTGGAGGCAGCTGAAGCCGTGGCAGATGAGACGTTTAATGAGCTAGAAGGCTTGGCTGCGCTTCACGAAATGCTAAGCGAGCAGAGTAGCTTGTGGCGCCGCTTCCAGATGAAAGAGGCGCGGTTCCGTGCGCCAGATGGTGACCCACTCCATGCCAATATGTGGCCTGCGGAAGCATCCGTGCTCAATCCGGCGATGGTGTTTGATACCCACAGCCATCGCGGTCAGCTGCATTAAGCGGCTTTTAATCCTGTATTATCAAAACGGTAGCTATAGCGTCGGTTAACGCGCGTGTAACGTAGCTTATCGGCTTCTGAGATAGGCTCTTCT
>CAYFFN010000207.1:0-2326 GCA_964342335.1 uncultured Azospirillaceae bacterium | reverse complement strand
AGTTACCTTGACCATCCACCAGCGGCAGCCCCATGCTGAATGGCTGCGCCATACGCACGAGCGCGTCGTAAATCGCGCTGTCACCATGCGGGTGGTATTTACCCATCACGTCACCGACGATACGCGCCGATTTCTTATAGGGCTTGTTATAATCCACACCCAATTCCATCATACCGTAGAGAATACGGCGGTGAACGGGCTTGAGGCCATCACACACATCCGGAATCGCCCGACTCACAATCACGCTCATCGCGTAATCGAGGTAGGATTTTTTCATTTCGTCTTCGAGAGAGATGGGGAGAATATCCGCCGTGCTTTCCATGGTGTGTTCCTTGTTTTTATTTCTCCCTGCGTCGGCCTACTGGCCTGTGCAATGGAGCTAAGCCCTACGGGCACTAAAGATTGGCCTACTGGCCAACGGGTTTCTTGCCCACAGAATTAGCAGCGAACATGGCTATAAACAACGGCCAGAGCCGCTTTATCCACATTTCACCCTAGCAACTCGCATCTCACAACCCGCATCTGCGTATTTAATGCATTTTTAATAAAATCGCGTTATACTAACCCCATGTTTTCACGCGGACATAGCGGCCTCCTCGGCAAGAAGAAGAAATCCGGCCCTGGCCTAGGCTTTTGGCTGGTCGTAGGCGGGCTTGTGGGCGTCACGGGCGTTGGCACCTACGTTGCTGACAGCGTCAAAGGCCTCCGCCAACCCTGCTACGAAGCCACCAGCAAAATCCGCGCTGGACGCGCCTTATGCGACATTTTCGAAGACGGCATGACCCGCGCAAGCAGCGCCATGGATATGGATTTGAGCCAGTTCGGTTCCATCGGCGATCTTCGCCTGCCTGACAATATGCGCCAATTCACCCGCCAAATCGATGGGCTGATAGAAACCGAAGGCTTCCAAGCCGCCATAGGCCCAGAGCTCAGCCGCTATATCGATGTCGATGCCCTGCGCCGCATCAACCTCCAAACCGGAGGCATGGGTGACCAAATCCTTAGCGATGCGCAAAAAATGAGCATGGCCCTCTCCCAAACCGCTTTGGGCAACGGCATGCTCTCTGGCCAGTTTGGCGACCGCGCCAGCCCCGTCGAAGCCGCTGCATGGTACGAAAAAGGCGCCTCCATGGGCGAATTCGGCATCCTCTCACAGCTCTCGCTCGGCAATATGTATGTCCAAGGCGATAAAATCGCCCCCGACTTCGGCCGTGCCGAAGCCTACTATGCCGAAACGCTGCGCAGCCTAAACACACTAGAGGCAGCAGACACCCCCGAAGCACAAGCCCTGCTCCGCAGCCTCCCTGCCGATCCTGAACAGCTCCGCGCCAGCCTAGAAGCACAATTACAGCACTTGAATCGCTAAAATAACTTAGCCATTGACGCCCACTAAAAACCATTTATATAAGCGCTTATATATTTGATTCTATAATGGGTAAGTGAAATGGATGCACTCTACAAACTAGGCGCTAAGGCATTGGGAAGCCGACTAAAACGCGTAAGCGATAGTCTCATGACCGAAGTCAGCAAGATCTATAGCGAGCTAGACCTGCCCTTCGACGCTCCATGCTATCCGCTTTTTTCCTATATTTTACAGAATGAAGACAAGGGCATCTCACTCACCGATGCATCCCAAGCGCTGGGCATCACCCATGCAGCCGTGAGCCAAAAAGCAAGCCAGTTAAAGAAGCGTGATTATATCGCACTCTCCGCTCTGGAAGCGGATAAGCGCAGCAAAGTCATTCAACTTACTGATAACGGAAAAGCAGTAGCCACTCGCCTCGCGCCTTTCTGGCAAGCCATTGACACTGCCATGCAGCCCATGATGACCTCCACCCTCCCCCTGCTCTCGCAAATTGCGATGCTGGAGGACTATGTGCAAACGGGCAAATTCCGCGAGGCCATTCTGCATCGCTACCGCCCCATCGAGATCTATAGCTGGCGCCCCGAATGGGCATCGCATTTCCAATCCCTCAACCAAGCCTGGATTGAGGAATTCTTCACCATGGAGCAAACCGACCGCGACCTCCTCGCCGATCCGGCCACCTATATCCTCCGTGATGGCGGCCAAGTCTTCTTTGTGCTGTATAAAGGCGAAGTGGTCGGCACCTGCGCGCTCATGAAAACCGGAGAAGGCGTCTATGAATACACCAAAATGGCCGTGTCCCGCGACTTACGCGGCAAGGGCATCGGCAAAATGATGATCCGCCACGCGCTAGACTACGCCTATAACCGCCTAAACGCGCATGAGGTCTTCCTGCTTACCAACAGCAAGCTGGAGGCCGCAAACCGCCTCTATCCTGCCACTGGCTTCGTAGAAGAGCCT
>CAYFFN010000206.1:0-2372 GCA_964342335.1 uncultured Azospirillaceae bacterium | reverse complement strand
CGCCCGCATCCTTAGAAGATATATATAGCATAGACGAGGCCGCACGCGCCTACGTACAGGAAACCATAAAACAAAAGGCCGCCTAATGGAATTCGCCGCACTCGCCCTGCATTATGCATGGTCCTTCATCGTCATCATTTCGGTCATCGTGTTCATTCACGAGTTCGGCCATTACATCGTCGCCAAATGGTGTGGTGTTAAAATTGAGGCTTTCTCCATCGGCTTCGGCAAAGAGATTTACGGTTGGAACGATAAATCCGGCACGCGCTGGAAAATTTCCCTGCTGCCCTTTGGTGGTTACGTAAAAATGTATGGCGATGCAGGTGCCGCCAGCACCGCAGACAAAGACAAAATCGAACAAATGTCCGATGAAGAAAGGCAAGGCAGCTTCCACTTCAAGCCGCTATGGCAAAAAGCACTGATAGTTGCCGCGGGCCCTGCCGCCAACTTCATACTGACCATTGCCGTCTTCACCTATCTTATTTTCTCTAGCGGCTTGCAATCCACCGAGCCGGTGGTGGGTGGTGTGATGCCTGAATCTGCGGCGGAGGAAGCCGGCCTGCAATCTGGCGACCGCATCGTTACGATTGATGGCAAAGCCATGGAAAGCTTCTCCGATATTTCCACTGCTATTGCGCTCAACCTGGGTGATGCCGTGGAAATCATTTTGCTACGTAATGAAGAAGAAGTGAATGTCTCTCTCACTCCGCGCCATGTGGATGATGTGGACGCTCTAGGCAACCCCATCACTCGCCCACTCATTGGCATCCAAAGCCAAGAAGTGACGTGGGAAGATGTGAGTGTAGTGCAAGCATTAGGCATTTCCGTGGAACGCACCTATGAAATTTGCGAACTCACGTTACACTCCATCGGCCAAATCATCACCGGCGAACGCTCTGCTAAAGAGCTGAAAGGACCGCTGGGCATCGCAAAACTTTCCGGCCAAGTGACCCAATCCGGTGAAAGCACAGGTGAAACACTGCGCACCATTCTTTGGTTCATTGCCATGTTGTCTGCCAACCTTGGCCTCATCAACCTACTCCCCATCCCGCTATTGGATGGCGGGCACTTACTCTACTACGCCGTGGAAGGCGCACAAGGCCGCCCTGTCGCGGAAAAAGTGCAGGAATATGGGTTCCGATTTGGTTTCGCCGTCATCATCACCTTGATGGCATTCACCGTCTTTAACGACATACGCCAAATATTCCTCAGCTAGGGCGTTAGTGGTTTATCCCTTTTACTTGATTTCTCTCACCATCTAACGCATTCAATGGGCATGATTCACACAAGGCGTATCCTCATCACCGCACTGTTAGCGATTTCTGTGCTTTTGCCGGCGCAAAATGCGTTTGCAGAAACGGTGCGCACCATTACCATTCAAGGTAATGAGCGTATTGCCAGTTCTACGATCGAGAATTACCTAGAGATTGAACGCGGCGAAGACGCGTCTTCCGCCGATTTGAACGCCGCATTCAAACGTCTTTTTGATACGGGCTTTTTTGCCGATGTGAATATGCGCATCAGCGATGGTGACCTCTATGTCGAAGTGCTCGAAAACCCCTCCATTAACGAAGTGGTGTTTGAGGGAAATAACGCCCTAGACGATGAAACACTCGAAGCGGAAGTGAGCCTCAGAAACCGCGCTATTTATACCCGAAGCAAAGTACAGAATGATTTGGAACGCCTGCTCGATGTGTATCAGCGCAACGGCCGCTACAACGTCAAAGTAAACCCGCAGGTAATCCAGCTAGAGCAAAACCGTATCAATCTCGTCTATGAGATTGACGAAGGTTCCAAAACCTATATCCAAAACATTAGTTTTATCGGTAATGGCGCCTTCTCTGGCTCCACCCTTTCCGAGGTTATTCGCTCCACCGAAACCGCTTTTTACAAGTTCCTGAGCAATGATGACGTCTATGATCCAGACCGTTTGGAATATGACAAAGAACTCCTACGCCGCTTCTATCAATCCGAAGGCTATGCGGATTTCCAAGTAAAAGCCGCCTTTGCTGAGCTTACGCCCAACCAAGATGGCTTCTACCTCACCTTCGTGTTGGAAGAAGGCAATCGCTACCTGTTCGGCGATGTGAACATGAACAGCAAAATCGAGAAGCTCTCGCTAGATGGCATGGGCGATAAGCTGCTGACCCTCAAAGGCGAACGCTACGATGCAAGCGCAGTTGAAAAATCCGTCGATGCGATGATTGAGCAGCTCGGCGACTGGGGCTACGCCTTCGTAGACATCAACCCGAAGATTGATCGTCACCCGGAAACCCAAACGATTGACCTCACCTATGAAGTTGCCGAAGGGCCTCGTGTCTATGTGGAGAAGATTAATATTGATGGCAACCAGCGCACGCTCGACCAAGTGA
>CAYFFN010000205.1:0-2428 GCA_964342335.1 uncultured Azospirillaceae bacterium | reverse complement strand
ATGGAAGGCAATTTGCTCGATGCTCTGGCCTATGAGCTTGGAGCCGGGGGTGATGAGCACTTCGGTCAGGCTGGTTTGGCTGCTATCTTCATTCTCATCGCCTTCAGCAAAGGTGCCACTTTGGGTGCGCAGCATGGAGTCTTGCTTTACGGAGAGGAGTTGTTTGATGTTTTCACGGCTTGCGGTGATGATCATCACATCATCGCCTTGGATACGGATGCTGGAATCGAATGGTGGCAGATAGGCATGCTCACCACGCTGGAGCATTTTGATATTTACCTCACGTTCGCCAAACAGCGTCGCATCGGTAATCGATTTACCCAGCATTGCAGCATTGGGGGCAACGCGGAGTTGCGCCACGAAAAGTTTTTCTCCGCCCGAAAAAGACTCTGCTAAGGGAGCGCGATTTGGTAATAAGTGCGGGAGTATGAAGGAAATATAAACAAGCCCCACCGCAGCTAGTACGACGCCGGGGAGGGTGAAATCGAAGAAGCCGAGCGGTGCTAGGCCGAGTGGTTCTATCGCTGCGGAGACGAGCAAGTTGGTGCTCGAACCGATCAACACGGTCGTACCACCAAGGATGGATGCATAAGAAAGTGGGATCATCACCTTGCTGGCAGACATTTTGAGGTTGGCAGCCACAGCGAGCAAAATGGGGATGAAGATGACCACTGTCGGGGTGTTGTTTACTAGCGCACTCACAATCGCGACGATGACGAGTGTTGCGATGATGGCGAGAAACGGGCTGAAGCGCGAGAGTTTGATAATCGCATTGCTGACGGGTATCAACGCGCCGGTTCGCACCACGGATTGGCCGAGCACTAGCAACGCAAGCACCGCCATGAGTGCGGGATTGGAGAAGCCGAGGAGTAGAATATCAGCGTCCATTACACCGTCGGGGGTGCGCATGGGGAAGAGCTCGAATAAGAGCATGAAGCTCACCAGCACCACAATAGAGGTGACTTCCATCGGGAGTTTTTCAGTAGCGTAGAGATAGACGGCGACGGTGATGAGCGCATAGGTTGCCCACATGTGAAAGTCGGGTATCGACTGAATTATCCCCATCAGCTCGGTCATTAAAGCGACGCGCTCCATTTTGTTAGGGTGACGGTAACTGCATCTATAAGTTGTTGCAACTCGTCTGGCGAAATTACCAACGGTGGCATGATATAAACCACATCGCTAAAGGGGCGTAGCCATACGCCTTGAGCGGTGAGTTCGGGGCGCAGCGCAAACATGGTTTGCTGGTCGCCTTCGATTTGCACCACGCCAAGCGCGCCTTTGCAGCGCACGTCTTTGATGCCTTTTTTGCCAAGCAGAGGTCTGAGCCCAACCCGCATTTGCTGCTCGATGGCTTCGGCTTGCTCTAGCCGTGGTTCCTGCTCGAACAGGTCGAGGGATGCATTGCCCGCAGCGCAGCCAAGCGGGTTAGCCATGAAGGTGGGGCCGTGCATGAGGGCTTTGTCTAAGCTGTCATCTAAAAATGCGTCATAGATTTTGCCCGTACAGAGCGTTGCGGCGAGCGTCATCATGCCGCCGGTGAGTCCTTTACCGAGGCAGAGAATGTCGGGCGTGATGCCGGCTTCTTCACAGGCGAATAGGGTGCCGAGACGGCCGAAACCGGTCATGACTTCATCGCAGATGAGCAGAATATCGTGTTCGCGACAGACGCGGCGCATCTCGGCGAGAATATCTGCGCTATAAAACTTCATACCGCCTGCGCCTTGCACGAGTGGCTCAACAATCATGGCGGCGACAGTGTCTGCGATGGACTCGACAGTCTCGGTAAACTCGGCGAAGCTATATTCACCTGTCGGGATATCGAGGATGTAATGGCGGTGCATGAGGCTATCAAACGCGCTGTTCATCGCGCCGCGCCCGCTGACAGACATAGTGCCGAGCGTGTCGCCATGGTAGCCATTGCCAAAGCAGATGAATTTGTTTTTGCGTGAATGGCCTGTATTGCGCCAATATTGCAGCGCCATTTTGAGCGCGACCTCGACGGAGGTGGAGCCGGAATCGGAGAAGAAGCAGCGCTCTAATCCTTCAGGGGCTATTTTGCAGAGGCGGCTCGCGAGCGTGTAGGCGGGTTCGTGGGCGAGGCCAGCGAACATTACGTGGCTCATGGTCGCGAGCTGCTTTTGCATAGACTCGACCATATGCGGATGTTGGTAGCCATGGCAGGTGCTCCACCATGAGGAAATACCGTCAATGAGCTCCGTACCATCGGCGAGGTGCAGGCGACAGCCTTCCGCACGCACGACGGGGTGCGGCAGGTCGGCAAGCTGCATTTGGGTGTAGGGGAGCCAGATATGCTCCCAACCCTCGGTTAGCCAATCAGGACGCTGCTTGCCCATGGTTTATGCCGCTTGCGCGGGATCCTCTTTGCACGACTTTGGCTCGGCCATGGAAGGCGTGATGCCCAGCT
>CAYFFN010000204.1:0-2480 GCA_964342335.1 uncultured Azospirillaceae bacterium | reverse complement strand
CGCACCCTACCCGGCCAAGCGGCCGATTACGAAAAGCGCGGCAAAAACCGCTACGCCAAAGAGCGCGAATGGGAGCGCAAGCGCATGGAGCGCATCAAAAGCGCCAACCAGCTCATGCAAAGCCTACAGCTCGTTTCCAACCGCGAAGCAGACGCCTAAGGAGTTCCCATGCAATTTCGTAGCACCCGCGGTCGCCCCAAGTCCGACCGCCCCGCCAAAGACCTCGGCACGCCCGAACTCATCTTCAAACGCGCCCACGGCCTCACCGAAGAACCGCTCGATAGCTGCCACCGTCGCGGCCTCATCACCGACGCACAGCACCGCAGCGGCATGCATTTCCGCTGGCTGCACTCCATCCGCTTCGGCACCAGCGACCCACGCGTCACCCGCTGGGCGCAGTTTTTAGACGAAAGCCAAATCAGCGCAGAGGACGACCCAAACTGGCGCTCCGCGCGCGAATTGGAATGGCAAGACGCCGAGCGCCTGCTGCGCAACGCAGCCCTGCTTGCCCCCGTGATGAATCTCTGTGTCTATAACCAAGCGCCGCCGTTCCTTTCGCGCGAATTATGCCAGCGCGCCTTCGAGCAGAATGATTTGCGCCTCGCCGAGCAGTTAGAGCACACGCTAGAAGCCGTGAAAGATGGTCTCACCCTGCTCACCAAGCAGTGGAAGCATTCATAAAACTGTCACACTTCCCCCCCCCTTTTTTTGCTAGACTTAACCTGTATGAGTTTAACCAATACAGTTCGCTTTAGCGCCACCGATGCTGCCACCGCTAGTGCCCCCCCACTACGCTTTGCCAAAAGCGAGAGCAAAATGCTGGGTGCAACAGGGCCAGCCATGGAGGTCATCAAGAAATACGCCCTGCGTCTTTCGGGCTGGTTAAAAGCCCCCGCCTTCATGTTTATGATGTATGCGGGATTTGCAGGTGAAGGGGCAAATATGTTCCGTGTCGCCGCAGGCGCATTCTTGCTCGCGTCTGTGTTAGTGCTCGCCCTCTTTGGTAAAAAGAAAGAGCAAACCGAACTCACCGATGAACAAAAAGAAAAAGCTGCTGCCATCGAAGCCAAAGGCTTTATGGGCGAGATCGAGAAAGTCCTCAACCCCAAGGACTATACCGTAGAATCCTCCGGCGGCATCAGCATGATAGGCACCGCCCTCAACTTCATTTCCGGCAACATCAATGACAGCCTCCCCGAAATGACCATGGCCAGCTCTGCCTTCATCGGCTCCGTCTTTTTATGGATCAGCCGCGACAAGAAAAACGAACCAAGCACCGCAGAAGATAAAACAGATGCGCCCCTACGTTTCGCAAAAAGCGAAAGCAAGATGCTAGGCACCTCCGGCGGATTAGGAAAATTCTTTAGCGAAGAAATCGCAGGCAAGCCCGTACGCACCGCCAGCGCACTCTTCACCATTGCATCCGTCATGCAGCTCGTGATTGGCATCACCGCCCCCAACCCTGGCATGCTCATTACTGGTTGCCTCACCCTCACCTCCAACCTCATCTCCCTCATCTTTGTGCGCAAGAGCGATTACAATATCGAGAAGGACGAAAAGGAAAAACCCGAGACAACCATTCAGCACGCCGCGCATGAGAAAACCGTAGAAACGCGCGACATTGCAAGGGGGGCCGCATGACCTCCCAACTCCTCAACGCCACCGATGCTTCGTCTACCGAAGATGCACTGCGCTTCTACCAAAGCGCGCACCAAAAGCTCGGCACCAGCAATAGCATCCAAAATTTTGTGCATGATAATGCGCCCGCTATCGTAGGTGGGCTGCGCCTTGCCGGAGCACTGCTCCCCGTCACCGCCGACTTCTTCGAGTGGGACACCTCCGATGCGCTTGAGCATGCGGGCCCTTTCTTACTCCTGCACTTGGCCGGCCTCGCCGCATCCGAAGTGGTACTCTTTGCTTTTGGCGACAAACAAAAGCGCCAAGAGACCGCAGAGAAATACAAAGATGCGGAAGAGCTCCCCGCATGGCAAAAGCCCTTCCACCCCGACCGCTACCCGCTCGAGACCTCTGCCGTGTTCGATATTCTCGGTGAAGCAGCTGTGCTGCTCGGCGGTGTCGCCGTCTTCTTCGCATGGGATATCCCCAACTGGATCCTCAATACACTGGGTACGTATGGCACCGATGCAAATGCATACGAAACATGTATGGAAACCACGCAATCCTTTAATCCAGAGCTCAGCTGTGCATCGGCAAACATCTCAGGCCACTACGCGGGTGATGGACATAGTCACATGGACAAAGCCGGAGGTGTTGGCCTCATGATGCACGGTCTCGTGGGCATAGGTGCTCATCTTCCCATCCTCTTCGGTAAAGAACAACCTAAAGAGCCGAAACCACCAAGCGTAGATGATGGCGGCCTGCATTTCACCCGTAGCAGCAGCGACATTGTCGGCGCGACAGGTAACGTGCGAGAATATTTCGACCACAACCCTGTCGGCATCGCTTCCGTATTGCAATTT
>CAYFFN010000203.1:0-2501 GCA_964342335.1 uncultured Azospirillaceae bacterium | reverse complement strand
CTTGCCCTATGACCTTTCCTCGCGTCAGATGGGCATCTTACTCACTGTTTATCTTGCTGAGCCACCCCACACCATCAAGAGCCTCTCCGAAGAGCTAAGCATCTCAAAACCCGCCATTTGTCGCGCAGTGGATGCCCTCTCTGGCCTAGAGCTCATCAAGCGCAAACGCGACGAAAGCGATAAGCGCAATGTCTTTGTTCAGCGCACCTTACAAGGCACGCACTTCCTCTCAGACTTTGCTGACGTTATTAAACAGAGCCTTAGCGCCGTAACGGAGAAGGCATAAGCGATTTTCCTGCATACTAGGCAGTTTTTTCTTACATTGCAGGAAGATTATCCATAAATTATTTTTAAGTTTTATTAAAATACAGCTAGATAGCTTGGTTGATTTTTAGAGCATTTTATGTTTATATGCTTAGGGGGAAAAATTTACCGCCCAATACTCGCAAGCAAGCTGTAGGGAGCAACACTATGAACGCGATGGTCGAATCCTTAAAGGAATTCAGTCAAATTAAACTCGCCGCACTTATCGGCACCGCAGTTGTACTTATCACTTTCTTTATTTTCATCGCCATGCGCGCCTCCTCCCCTGTGATGGCGCCGCTATACACCAACGTCCCCGTAGAAGACGGTTCCGCCATCGTTGCGGAGCTGGAAAGCCGTGGTATCGCATATGAACTGCGCGGCAACGGCACGCAAATCCTCGTACCTGGCGAACAAGCGCCTCGCCTGCGCATGGCCATGGCCGAGCTGGGCCTCCCTTCGCAAGGCTCTATGGTGGGTTACGAAATTTTCGATTCATCTGACACGCTGGGAACCTCAAACTTTGTATTGAACGTCAACAAGCTACGCGCTCTTGAGGGCGAGCTAAGCCGCACCATTTCTGCTTTCGCAAAAATTGACCAAGCGCGTGTACACCTTGTGATGCCCAAGCGCGAACTCTTCACCCGCGACAAGCAAGAGCCAACCGCTTCCGTAGCGCTGAAGCTCCGCGGCAGCCCAAATATCGACAAAGAAGAAATCGCAGCTATCCGTCACCTCGTAGCGACGGCAGTGCCGGACCTGCGCCCACAACGCATCACCATCGTAGATTCCCGTGGCCGCCTGCTCGCACGCGGCGTGGATGAAGAAGGCGATTCTAGTGTGTACGCTGAAGAAGCCGAAGAATTCCGTATCAACTACGAAAACCGCATGCGCAACACCGTAGAACGCCTGCTGGAGCAATCGCTCGGCTACGGCAAAGTGAAAGCAGAAATCCGCGCCGATATCGACTTTGACCGCGTAGTACGCAACCAAGAGATCTACGACCCAGAGGGTCAAGTGGCACGTTCTATTCAAGAGATTGAAGAGAACGAACAAGCCAACGAGAAGAACTTGCAAGAGAACGTATCGGTAGAGAACAACCTGCCCGACGTAAACGACGATGCTGCAGGCACGCTCAATGAAAGTCAGTTGAGCCGCACCGAAGCGACTACCAACTTCGAAATCTCTAAAGAAGTCATCAACCATGTGAAAGAAACCGGCACCGTGAAGCGCCTGTCTATCGCAGTACTGGTCGATGGCACCTACACCACCGGTGAAGACGGCGAACAAATTTACCAGCCACGCAGCGAAGCCGAGCTAGAGCAAATCGAAGACCTCGTACGTTCTGCCATCGGCTATGACGTAGAACGTGGCGACGAGATCGAAGTCGTCAACATGCAGTTCGTCGACAATATGGAAAGTGACTTCGGCGAAGGCCCACTGGATTGGCTGAAGAACGACCTGAACAATATCGTTCAAACCATCGTGTTGGGCGGCGTAGCCATCCTCGCTATCCTGCTGGTGATTCGTCCACTAGTAGCACGCGCCATCGAATCAGCTGAGTTAGCACAGCAAGAGGAAGACCTCGCGCTAGAAGCGCTCACCACACCGAGCTTCACCGCAGAGCTGGAAGACCTGACCGGCGACGATGAAGAGATGATCAATATCGACCGCATCAGCGGCAAGGTCAAATCATCGACCTACCGTCGCATCAACGATCTGGTCGATAAACACCCAGAAGAAACGCTGGCCGTACTGCGCCAATGGTCGCAGCAACAATCGGCCGCGGCATAAGACGCGCCTAAGGAGGAGACGACACCATGGCACCGAATGTTCCCGTACAAAGAGAGGATTATCGCAAGCTAAGTGGCCAGCAAAAATCCGCTATTCTGCTCATGTCTATGGATGAAGACTCAGCAGGTAAATTGCTCGCAATGATGGAAGACGAAGAGATTAAAGAAGTCTCTTCCGTCATGTCTACCCTCGGAGAAGTCAGCTCCGAAACCGTGGAGCGCGTGTTCCTCGAATTCGTAGAGTCCATGTCCGCCTCTGGCGTCGTCGTCGGTAACTACGACAGCACCGAGCGTCTGCTCACCAAAGTACTCGGCAAAGACCGTGTGGATTCCATCATGGAAGATATTCGCGGCCCTGCCGGTCGCACCACCTGGGACAAGCTTGGCAACGTCAACGAAGACTTG
>CAYFFN010000202.1:0-2512 GCA_964342335.1 uncultured Azospirillaceae bacterium | reverse complement strand
CGCATTGAACATATGGCGGAACTACACGCCAAGCTGAAGGAGCTCGTGCCCGAAGTCAAAATCGCTGCCGCGCACGGCCAAATGGCGCCGGGTGAACTCGATAGCATCATGAATGATTTCTACGACAACAAATACGATGTGCTGCTCTCCACCACCATCATCGAGTCTGGCATCGACATCCCCTCTGCCAACACCATGATTATCGACCGCGCTGATATGTTCGGCCTCTCGCAGCTTTACCAGCTACGCGGACGCGTTGGCCGCAGCAAAACCCGCGCTTATGCGTATCTCACGCTGCCGCCGCGCAAAAAGCTCACCCCCACGGCCGTTAAACGCCTTGAGGTAATGCAAACACTCGACACGCTGGGCGCAGGCTTCAGCCTTGCCAGCCACGATATGGATATCCGCGGCTACGGTAACTTGCTTGGCGATGAACAATCCGGCCATGTGCGCGAGGTCGGTGTGGAGCTGTACCAACACATGCTAGAAGAAGCGATTGAGAAAGCCCGCAACGGTACACTCGAAGAAAGCGATGGCACCGCGGATACAGACTGGAGCCCACAAATCAATCTCGGCACCTCCGTACTCATCCCAGAAGACTATGTCGAAGACCTCAATCTCCGCCTCGCCCTCTATCGTCGCCTCGCAGGGCTCGACACCGAAGAAGACATTCAGAGCTTTGCCGCTGAGTTGGTAGACCGCTTCGGCCCGCTGCCAGAAGAAGTGAAGCACCTGCTCGAAGTGGTAGGTATCAAACAACTCTGCAAAGCTGCAGGGGTGGAGCGTGTAGACACAGGCCCGAAAGGCGCCGTACTTACCTTTAGAAACAATAGCTTCGCCGCGCCAGACAAGCTCCTCGCCTTTATCGGGCAAAAGCCCGCCGCCTATAAATTCCGTGCAGACCACAAGCTGGTCATTATGAGCGAATGGAAGAACGCAGAAGAGCGGATGCGCAGCATTCATCAGTCTATTCACACCCTCGCCGACATTGCCGCTTGAGGCTTGCAACTCGCTGAAACGCCCTTATACTGCGCGTCATGAGCGATTTATTTGAAGGCGGAAGCGCCAAGAAAAAGACGACCGAATCTTACAACGCAGACTCCATTGAGGTGCTGGAGGGGCTGGAGCCCGTACGCCACCGCCCCGGCATGTATATTGGCGGCAGTGATGAAGGCGCGATGCACCACCTCATCAACGAAGTTTTCGATAACTCGATGGATGAGGCCGTCGCAGGCCATGCAAGCCGCATTGAGATTGAGATTCTGCCCGAGAACACCATCGTCATTCGCGATAATGGCCGCGGTATCCCGATTGACCCGCATCCCAAGTTCAAAAACAAATCCGCACTAGAAGTCATCCTCACCACCCTGCACGCAGGGGGTAAATTCTCCAGCAAAGCCTATGAAACCTCAGGCGGTCTACACGGTGTCGGTATCTCCGTGGTGAACGCCCTTTCCGACCATATGGAAGTAGAGGTCGTGCGCGACCAAACCATCTACCGTCAGGAATATTCAAAGGGCCTGCCACAAGGCAAACTCAAGAAAGCCGGACAAATCAAGAACCGCCGCGGCACAAGCGTGACCTTCCGCCCCGATCCAGAAATCTTTGGCAACAAATCGAAGTTTCGTCCTGCACGCATCTATAAACTGATTCGCTCAAAAGCCTATCTATTCCGCGGTGTAGAAATCCGCTGGAGCTGCGACAAATCTCTCATTGAGGATAAAACTGGTGTTCCAGAGCAGGAAACGATTCACTTCCCCGGTGGCCTCAAAGACTTCCTCATGCAGGAAATTGGCGAGAAGCGTCTCATTACCAGCGAGCCTTTCTGCGGCGAAGCGGATCTCGCTGAGGGTAAAGGCCGCGTGGAATGGGCCGTTGCATGGCCACTCTATGACGATGGCGCGATGCATACCTATTGTAACACCATCCCCACGCCCGAAGGCGGCACGCACGAAAATGGATTACGCGCAGCCCTCACCAAAGGCTTGAAGCAATATGGCGACATGACCAACAACAAGAAAGCCGCGCAAATCACAGCGGATGACTTGTTGGGCGGTGCGCAAGTAATCTTGTCCGTCTTCATCAAAGACCCACAATTCCAAGGCCAAACCAAAGACAAGCTCGTGAGTAGCGAAGCAACCCGCTTGGTCGAAAACGCGATTCGCGACCAGTTCGACCATTGGCTCAGCGGCGCACCGGACAATGCCAACAACCTGCTCCATGCCATTATCATGCGCGTGGAAGAGCGCATGCGTCGCCGTCAGGAAAAATCTGTGGCACGCAAGAACGTCACTCAGCGCCTGCGCCTCCCTGGCAAGCTGGCAGACTGCACACGCACCGACATGGCCAGCACCGAAATCTTTTTGGTAGAGGGTGACTCTGCAGGCGGCTCCGCCAAACAAGCCCGCAACCGCGAAACCCAAGCCGTGCTTCCGCTGCGCGGTAAAATCCTAAACGTCGCCAGCGCCACGCGCGACAACTACAACCGAAACAAGAGCAACCACAAGCACAA
>CAYFFN010000201.1:0-2650 GCA_964342335.1 uncultured Azospirillaceae bacterium | reverse complement strand
GTTTATGAAGATCCGTGGCTGGCGGGTGGTCATAATGGCCTGTCGAACAATGAAGACCCAACCAAGCCGCAAGACCCATACCCACGCGTGGCGGAAATTCGCAAATTCATGAACGAGATTGGCCTCAACCATGTGCCGATTATCATGGCAGGTGGTGCGTGGCACTTGAAGGATTGGGAGCATTGGCTCGATAATCCAGAGATTGGTCCGATTGCGTTCCAATTCGGTACGCGCCCGCTGCTCACGCAGGAAAGCCCGATTCCAATGCGTTGGAAAGAACGTCTCACTTCTCTTAAAGAGGGCGATGTTTTCCTCAACCAATTCTCGCCAACCGGTTTCTATTCTTCGGCGGTGAATAACGATTTCATCCAAGAGCTGCGTGCGCGCGGTGAGCGTCAGGTGAACTTCTCAAGCAAGCCGGAAGACGATAAGACCGCGGAATATGGCTTTGGCCCGCGTAAGCGCCCGCATTATGTAACACCTGCCGATGCGGAGAAAATCGCGAAGTGGGAAGCCGAAGGCTACACCGAAGCGATGAAAACGCCAGACGATACAATGGTCTTCGTTTCTCCTGAGAAGGGTGCAGAAATCCACAAAGACCAAGTGGATTGCATGGGCTGTCTCTCGCATTGCCGTTTTTCCAACTGGAAAGACCATGACGACTTCACCACCGGTAAGAAGGCTGATCCGCGCAGTTTCTGTATCCAAAAGACGTTGCAGAACATTGTACACGGGGCAGATGTGGATAACGAGCTGATGTTCTCTGGCCATAACGCCTTTAAATTTGGCAATGACCCCTTCTATAATAACGGGTATATACCTACGGTTGAGCAGCTTGTTCAGCGCATTGTGAGTGGCGCTTAATTAGTATCGTTCTAAGTTACTGTTTTTGCACGTGACACGCACATAGTTCCTTGCTAGCCTACATCTTAAGGGGACTAAGGAAGGTGTATAGAGCATGTTTGATCAACATGGAATCAAGGTAAGCGAGATTCTAAAACTTGCCGGATTGCGCCCAACCAGACAACGCATAGCTCTCGGAAAATTGCTTTGGCCACAGCATGGCGGCCACCAGCATATAACCGCAGAAGAGCTGCATAAACGTGCGGAAGAGGCGGGTGAGGCCGTGTCACTAGCAACCGTGTATAACACGTTGCATCAATTTAGAGAGTCGGGTTTGCTCGGCCGTTTATACGTGGATTCGTCTTGTGCGTATTTTGATACGAACGTTGACGATCATCATCATTTTTACTTTGAACGGACAGGCCGTTTGGTCGATGTGCCCTCGGCACATGTAAGTATCGAAAATCTGCCATATACGGATGAGGGGCACATGCCTGTAAGCACGCAGGTGCTCATGCGCGTGGATGCAGACTAACTATTCGTCTCGGAATTGTTCGGTTTCATAGACGCCCCAAATATCGGATTTTCGGGCCCAGCCATCGCGTTCTTGAATGGTGAGTAAGCACCAATCCAGCTCACAGGCTTTGGCATATACCAGCACCCCAGCGCCGGATTTTATAATCACGGAGGCATCGTCGCGTGGGGCGATGTGAAACAGCGTCGGCTCGGATTCCGTAATCACAAAACGACCGCTGGAGAGCAGGTTTTTATGCATCCATCCCAGCTCGCCTTCCTTGTCGCGCAGACGGCGCCAATGGCCAAACTCCTCGACCACTTCCATTGGCAAATGCGCGCGCTGGTAATGCCATTTGATAGGGTACTGTTTGCCTGGCCCCACGCGCATATTTGCATCGTTCGAGCGCAAGCTCACAAAGCGCGGTAGCGGCAAGCCGGATGCATCAATCACGCTATCATCCACCGCATAAGTGGCGGGAGATGGGAGCAGCAATGCGAGGCTAAGTATCAGTGCACGTTTCATAGAATGGTTATAACGCTTACGAAGGGTTGCAGCAAGGGCATGCCGCATCTTGTACCAATCCGCTTTCGCGCCATCGGTGCGTCAGCACGTCAAACCGCGCGATGCGCCCGAGCAATGGCGCGCCAACGCCCGCAAGTAACTTTATCGCTTCGAGTGCTTGCGCGGCACCGACGATGCCACAGAGCGGGCTAATCACCCCACTTTCGTTGCAGACATCTGCATCCTCAGGGGGTGAGGGCACAAAACATTGATAGCACGGCGTGTTATCCGAATAGTCGAAGCAAGTGAGTTGTCCCTCCCATCCAATCACGGCAGCGCTGACGAGTGGTGTTGTGTGTTTCGCACAGACGCTATTCACCAAAAAGCGCGTGGCGAAATGGTCGCAGCCATCCAGCACCAAATCATGCGCGGCGATGAGGTCGTCTGCATTGTTCTCGTCTAATCGTTCTTGCATGAGCGTTAGCTGTGTAGCGCTGTTGCGTTCGCTAAGCACATCGCCTGCGGCATCTACTTTCGCGCGGCCAATATCGCCTTCTTCAAACAAGGTTTGGCGTGGCAGGTTAGAGGCTTCTACTTTATCTGCATCGATGAGCGTAATTTGCCCAACACCTGCGGCATTCAGATATTGCGCACTCGCGCAACCAAGCCCACCCGCACCCACAATCAGTACGCGTGCCGATGCGAGGCGTTGCTGCGCCTCCTCGCCAAATTGCGAGAGAATCAAATGCCGCGCATAGCGACGTTGATAGTCTGTTTGTAGACTCTTCA
>CAYFFN010000200.1:0-2719 GCA_964342335.1 uncultured Azospirillaceae bacterium | reverse complement strand
AGTTGGATATGCAAGGTTTTTGCGTAAGTGCGGGCTCTGCATGTTCGTCTGGGCGTATCGCGAGCAGCCATGTGCTGAGCGCGATGGGGATAGCGCCTGAGCTTTCGCGTACAGCAATCCGTGTTTCTGCGGGGTGGGATACCCAAAAAAGTGACATAGAACGCTTTACGCAGGCGTGGATTGCTTTATACAAGCAGGCACAAGAAAAAGCGGCCTAAACTTCATTGCAGGGGTTGCATAAGGATTGACAATAACCTACCTATTTACTAGGGTATTCGAAATCATGAATGAGAGAGACTATGACTGCTGTTTTGGCAACCGATAATGCACGCAAAATAAAGCCCATCTTTATGGATTATCAATCGACTACGCCGTGTGACCCACGCGTGGTTGAAGCGATGCTGCCATGGTTCACCGAAAAATTCGGCAACCCGCATTCGCGTAGCCATGCCTATGGTTGGGAAGCGGAAGAGGCGACCGAAGTCGCGCGTAAGCATGTAGCAGATCTCATTGGCGCGAGCCATAAGGAGGTGATTTTCACCTCCGGCGCGACCGAGTCGAATAACATTGCCCTCAAAGGCGTGGGCCATTTCTACCAAGATAAGAAAAAGCACATCATCACCACGGTGACCGAGCATAAATGTGTGCTGGATTCTGCGCGCCACCTAGAGAAAGAAGGGTTCGAAGTGACCTATCTTCCGGTGCAAGAGAATGGTCTGCTGGATTTGGATGTGCTGAAAAACGCGATCCGCGAAGACACGCTGATGGTGTCCGTGATGGCCGTGAATAACGAGATTGGCACGATTCAGCCACTCAAGGAAATCGGTACGATTTGCCGCGAGAAGGGCGTGTTCTTCCATACGGATGCAGCGCAAGCCTTCGGCAAGATTCCGCTGGACGTAGAAGAAATGAATATCGATTTGATGAGCATTTCTGCGCATAAGATTTACGGCCCCAAAGGCATTGGCGCGCTCTATGTACGCCGCCGTCCGCGTGTGCGTATTGAGCCACTTATCACTGGCGGTGGGCAAGAGCGCGGCATGCGTTCGGGCACACTCGCAACTCCAACCGTGGTTGGGTTTGGCGAGGCTGCACGCATCGCCAAAGAAGAGATGCAAGAGGAAGCCGCACGTGTGCGCTACCTCAGTGAAAAATTCATGAAAGCCGTAGTGGACAACGTGAAGGACGTGTTCTTGAACGGCGATCGCGAGCAACGCTGGCCGGGCTGCATCAATCTCAGCTTCGCTTATATCGAAGGCGAGTCCATGATTATGGCGATTAAAGAGCTGGCAGTATCCTCCGGTTCGGCCTGTACCTCGGCATCTTTGGAGCCGTCTTACGTGTTGCGCGCGATTGGTGTAGGCGAAGATTTGGCGCATACCTCCATCCGCTTCGGCATTGGTCGCTTCACGACCGAAGAAGAAGTAGACCGCGCGATTGAAATCGTCTGTGGCAGCATCGAAAAGCTGCGTGCCATGTCACCCTTGTGGGAAATGGCGCAAGAAGGTATTGATATTAATAGCATTGAGTGGGCAGCCCACTAAACCATCGGGAGAGAGCAAATGGCATATTCAGATAAAGTAGTTGATCACTACGAAAACCCGCGCAATGTGGGTTCGTTCGAAAAAGAAGAAGACGGCATCGGCACGGGCCTTGTGGGCGCGCCTGCGTGTGGCGACGTGATGAAGCTGCAAATCAAAGTGAACCAAGAAGGCGTGATTGAAGATGCGCGCTTTAAGACGTTCGGTTGCGGTTCTGCGATTGCATCTAGCTCACTCATCACTGAGTGGGTGAAGGGCAAAAAGGTAGAAGAAGCCGAAGCCATCAAGAACACCGAAATCGCGCAAGAGCTTGCGCTGCCGCCCGTGAAGATTCACTGCTCGGTATTGGCGGAAGATGCGATTAAAGCGGCCGTTGCCGATTACCGCGAGAAAAGCGGCTCTGCCAACAACGCTGCTTAAGCGTTTCGGGGGCCTATGTTTGGGACAGACAAAAACGTTCTCACCATCACGGATGCAGCGGCAGAGCGTATCAAAGAGCTGATTGCGCGCCGCGAGAACCCTGCCAAGGGCATCAAGGTGGGGATTCGTTCGCGTGGTTGTTCTGGCTTGTCCTACACCATCGAATATTGCGATGACGTCGAAAAGTTCGACGAAGTAGTCGAGGATAAAGGCGTGACTGTGTTTATTGATGCGAAGGCCGTCATGTTCCTCATCGGCACCGAGATGGATTACGTCGAAGAGAAACTGGAAAGCGGCTTCCGCTTTAGCAACCCGAACGAGAAGGCGCGCTGCGGCTGCGGGGAGTCCTTCACGGTTTAATGCAAAATTATTTTACATTGCTGGGCTTGGAACAACGCTTCGCTTTAGATGAGGCGGCGTTGCAGCGTGCCTATATCACCGCGCAGCAAGAGACACACCCAGACCGTTTGGTCGGCAAGCCAGATGCGGAACGCGCAAAGGCGATTCAAAAATCGATGGATGTGAACGAGGCCTATGAAGCACTCAAAAACCCACTCAAGCGCGCAGAACATTTGCTGGCGCTGCAAGATATTCGTGTGAACAGCGATGGCAATGATAACGTCAAAGCCTCACAAGCGCTGCTGATGGAAACAATGGAGCTGCGCGAGCAACTCGCTGAAGCATCCGATGCGCGCAGCCTGCAATTGTTAGTGGAAGAGATTAAGCAGTCAGCAAAAACCTGCAAAGCAGAGCTGGAG
>CAYFFN010000199.1:0-2719 GCA_964342335.1 uncultured Azospirillaceae bacterium | reverse complement strand
ACGCGAACGTAATAGCGAGCCGTTAGGCGAGTGTACTAAGAACGCAATTCTGCACCCAGCTTCGCCGCAGACTCAATCACTTTTTTGCTCACCGCATCGATTTCTGCGTCGGTCAGGGTGCGGTCCATCGCTTGCAGCACCATGGTGAGTGCGAGGGAGGTCTTGCCTTCTGGCACGCCTTTGCCTGCATAAACATCAAACAAGCGCACATCTTGAATCAGCTGTTTATCCACGCCTGCAATGGCTTTGAGCAAATCTTGTGCGGGCACATCCGTATTCACGATAAACGCAAAGTCACGCTCAACGGCCTGATAGTCCGAGCGCACGAGGGCTTGGCTCTTGGCTTTTTTCTTTGGGGTGGGCACATTGTCGGCGATAATTTCCGCTACTACCACATGCTGTTCGCAGCCGAGGGCTTGCAGCAGGCTAGGGTGTAGCTCACCAAAATAGCCGAGGGTATTCTTTGGGCCGAGTTTAAACGCACCGCTACGACCAGGGTGATAATAGTCCGGCGCTTCACGCGTGACCTGTACTTTGCTCGCTTCCATGCCCAAGGCTTCAAGGATAGCGAGGCCATCGCCTTTCGCGTCAAACACATCCCACGAGCGCACTTCACCTTGCCATTGGCTTGGCGCTGTTTTGCCTGAACGTACCGCGCAGAGAATAGTCTGTTGGCGCTGTTTGTAATCGACACCAAAGCGCGGGCCAATTTCGAACAGGTTGATATTTTGCTGGCCACGGTCTGCATTGCGTTGCACGGCAGAGAGTAAGTGCGGCAGCAGGGACGGGCGCATCACCGAAAGCTCGGTGCTGATAGGGTTTTGCAAGGTCAGGGCTTCATCCTGTCCACCAAACGGAGCGGCTTCTTTCTCGGAGCAGAACGCCCAGTGATGGCATTCGAGTAAACCACGCAGCGCGAGGGCTGAGCGTGCATTCTCGATGGATTGAGCCGCGTTCGTGCGGGGCTGTAGCGTCACATTCTCCAGCTTAGGCAGAGGAGCTGCTTCGATGTTATCATAGCCAAACATACGCAGCACTTCTTCTGCGAGGTCAGCAGGTTGCGTTACATCCGGGCGCCAGCTTGGAGGCGTTGCTGTATCTCCAGAGATAGTGAAGCCAAGTGACTCCAGAATACGCGCCATCTCTTCTTTTGCGATGGTTGTGCCGCCTAATTGATTAATGAAATCCGCAGAGAAGGGGATGCTCACATCCAGCGCAGGTGGTGTGCCTGCTACCTTTGCTTCTGCCGCTTCACCGCCACAAAGATCGAGAATCATTTGCGTCGCAAGTTTTTCTAGAGCAGGCATAGACGCGCCATCTACAGTGCGCTCAAAACGATAGCGTGCATCGGTGATAATCTGGTGCTTACGGCCAGTTTCCGCGATGCGAATCGGGTCAAACCACGCGCATTCCAGCAGAATATCCGTGCTGTCATCTTCCACGCCGCTTGGCACTCCACCGACCACGCCACCAAGGCCCAGCACGCTAGTCTTATCGGCAATCGCAATCTCACCGCCATTCAGCGTGTAGCTTTTGTCGTTCAGCGCATCCAGCGTTTCGCCCTCGTTCGCAGCGCGTACGATGATGCCACCATCCACCTTCGGCAGGTTATAGACGTGCAGCGGGCGGTTATAGGTATAGGTGAAATAGTTTGTGATATCGACGAGTGTAGAAATCGGGCGCAGGCCAATCGCGAGCAGTTTCTTTTGCAGCCATTCCGGCGAAGGGCCGTTCTTTACGCCACGAATCTCGCGACCGATAAAGCAAGCGCAGCCTTCATCTTCAATCGTGATGGGAAGGTCGGTCGTGCCTTTCGTGGCAAAGCTAGCCTCTGGAAATGCTTTGAGCGTGCCGATACCGGCAGCGGCCAAATCCCGCGCGATGTTGTAAACGCCGAGGCAATCGCCACGGTTTGGCGTGATGGCAATCTCGATAATAGGATCATCCAAGCCGAGCACGTCCACAATAGACTCACCCACACTTGCATCTTGTGGCAGCTCGATAATGCCTTCGCTGTCTTCGCTGATACCCAACTCGCTAGCGGAGCAAAGCATGCCGTTGCTCTCTACGCCACGGATTTTGGAGGCTTTAATCTTCAAATCATTGGTGGGAATTACCGTGCTAACTTTGGCGAGCGCTACTTTCAAGCCAGCACGCGCGTTAGGCGCGCCGCAGACAATCTGCTGCATACCATCGGCGGTTTCTACCTGACAGACTTGCAGCTTATCGGCATCGGGGTGTTTCTCAGCAGTCTTGATATGCGCCACGGTGAAAGGCTTGAGCGTCGCACCGCTATCCTCAATCTCTTCTACTTCCAGTCCGATACGGGTGAGCGTCTCGCTGATAGTGGTGAGCGATGCATCGGTTTCTAGGAACTCTTTGAGCCAGCTGAGGGTAAATTTCATTAGAGCGCTCCAAAACCGTAATGGGTGAGCCAGCGCGCATCCGATTCGAAGAAGGTGCGCAAATCAGGAATGTTATATTTCAGCATGGCAAGGCGCTCGATACCGATACCGAAGGCAAAACCTTGCCACTCGTTCGGGTCGAGATTACAGTTGCGCAGCACATTTGGATGCACCATGCCGCAGCCGAGAATTTCCAGCCAATCTTCGCCCGCGCCGATTACCAAACCGTCTTTGCCACGTGCGCAGCCAATATCCACCTCTGCGGATGGTTCTGTGAAGGGGAAGAAGCTCGGGCGGAAGCGCATCGGCACATC
>CAYFFN010000198.1:0-2779 GCA_964342335.1 uncultured Azospirillaceae bacterium | reverse complement strand
GTTCGCCATCGAGCTAAAACCCCACAGCCGCGACCAACGCGCCGCGCTGATGGATAGCCTAGAATATTTCGGCATGGGCTATAGCTGGGGCGGCTACGAATCCCTCATCACCCCCTATCACCCCCACGCCATCCGCACCGCCACCCGCGACCGCTGGGCCGAAGACACCGTCCTCCTCCGCCTGCATATCGGGCTAGAAGACCCAGAGGATTTGATCGCGGATTTAGAGGCGGGCTTTAAGAAGTTTAGCGCGGCTTAATCAGTGCGGTAATCAGTCGCTCTAGCGGGCTGTGGTAGGTTTCTTCGTCGCCGTCATCGTCGCCGATGAGGGTGAGGCCGAGGCTTACGGAGACGCCAAGCACCAAGCCTAGCGCCAGCGCATTGCCGATGAGATAGAAGAGTGGCATGGCGATATCGGGCACGTTGCGGACGTAATAGATGCCCATTTGGAACCCAATCGAACAACAGATGAGTGCGGCGAGCAGCGACGGTTTGCTACGCACGAGATTGAGGGAAAGCGCGACGAGGATGACGCCGCCGAGGGTGAAGAAGGGCAGCATGCGCAGCTCTTCGCTATCCATCAGCTGCATCCCGCCCATGAGGAACATCACGACGATGCTGAGCGGCAGCACCATCACCGCATCACGCCCGAGCAGGGTGGCGAGCAGGCCGAGCATCATGAAGAGCAGGATGTGGGTGGGAGATTCGATGACGGCGGAGAATCCGTTGGCCAAACCTGCGCTGGCAAGCCCAGAGGGTTGCACTAATACAAAGGGAAGCGCCGCTAGAACGAAAATTGCGATGAAAACGCCGAAGAATCTTTTGCTGGTCATTCGTCTATGGTATTTTTATTGCTATGCAACATCTAGGCACGTCCATGTCACTTCGCAAGCGATTCCTATGGCTTATCCTATGCTTTCTTCTGGCGAGCAGCCATGATGCCTTGGCCGTTCGCAATGAGGAACTGCCAAGCGTGACGGTGCTGGCGGACAATAGCTTAACCCTCCCCCTCACCCTCATCGCCCGCGAATTTGCGCGCGAGCGGGATGTGATGATTAGCGTGGCCTTCGCCTCTGCCATTGAGCAGTTGGAGGATATTGAAGATGGCAACCCCGCCAACGTGCTCATCACCGCTCAGCCCGGTTCCATCGACCAACTCAAAGCGCAGGGGCTAGCCGATGTCTATTCGCAAAGCATCGTCGCACGCAACGAGCTGGTGCTGGTCACGCGCAAGGAGCATCCGGTGCAATTCCAATTTGCGGAGGGCACATCGCTGAACGATGCGTTGGAGCCGCTGGGTAAATATTATTACTTCGTCGCCGCCGACCCGACCTTTTTGGAGCTGGGCATTTTCAGCAGCGAGATTATCGACCATTATGGGTGGGACAAAGAGCTCGGCACCCACTTCGTGTTCCCTAATGATTTGCCAAGCATGCATGAGCTGATTGCCGAGCGCCCGCATGCGGGGTTACTCTATATGAGCGAGGCAAAGCGCAACCACGATTTGCGCATTATCGATACCGTGCCGCAAGAGACCTACAGCCCTGTGCAATATGAGGCGATTGTGGTCGCGGGGGAATATATGAATACGGCGCGCAACTTCATCGAGTACTTAAACTCACCCGCAGCGCAGAAAGTCTTTGCCGATATGGGATTTGAAGTCGCGCAGTAAGTTAACTGGCTAGCGGCCTCTTGATTTGTTTACTTGGTTGGCCTTTGCTGCATCATAAGCTAAACCAATTGCGCTTTGCTTATAACTGTCCAGCGCGCGGTCTTTCTCTTCCTCAAGAATGCTTGGATCCACGTTAGATAATGCCTCTTGGCGATTCCACATTTCATTTAACGCGGCCACGGCCTTTTCACCAATCGCACGTGCCATGCAAGGCTCATTGTAAGGCCAAGCGTTGACAGCATCCGCAATACGATGCATCGCTTCTGGTATGCATTTATAAAAACTGGTTGCTTCCCCATTTAGTCGCTCAGCGGACTCTGGCGGAAAATCCTCGCGTGCAACATTCTTCTCCAGCTTTTTGGCAACCTCATGCATATTCTCCGCAAAAACTTCACGCGCTTTGCGAGAAAGCTCAAGCCTTTTATGGCTTCGACGTGAATGCATTGCAGATTCACCAGCTTCAACCTGCACATAACGGTCATCACCTGCGGGTGATTGCGGTTGACGGCCACGCATTGGCGGGCGATTAGCTCCTGCTGAAGTGGAAGAAGTTCGTTTCATAGCTACCTTGGTCTGTTATTTTCAGACACTGTAGCGCAGAATCATTACGGCTTTATTACAACGATTCTATTTTTCACGAAGCGAGTGGCCAGCGGGCGCGGGGCTCTAGGGTGAGGTCATCGCGGTGGCCGAGGCGGAAATGCTCTAGCCCTGCCCATGCGATCATGGCGGCGTTGTCGGTGCAAAGCGCAATGGGGGGCAGCACGAGCTGTTTGCCTGCGGCTTCTATCTGGCTTTCGAGCGCGCTGCGAATGGCTTTGTTGGCGGCCACGCCGCCTGCAAGTACCACTTTATTATAAGAGAGCTGCGCATCGGCGGCGTTTAATGCATGCGCCAAACGGTCTTGCAGAATGGCAATCGCGGTGGCTTGGAAGCTCGCGGCCATATCGCGCTGGGTCTCTGCGGTTACTTCGCCGTCGCGGCCGATGCAATCCTGAATCGCGTAGCGCACCGCCGTCTTCAGCCCCGCGAAGGAGAAGTCGCAGCCTGCTTTGCCGCAGAGTGGCTTGGGAAGCGCAAAGGCATTTGCATCGCCCTCTCGCGCCA
>CAYFFN010000197.1:0-2794 GCA_964342335.1 uncultured Azospirillaceae bacterium | reverse complement strand
CTTCTGCACGCCCTGCAATCTCTGTAGCATCCGGACATGCCGCCATAATTTCACTGCGGATAGTTGCCGCGTCTTCGCTGCGCGGATTATCGTCGGTCACGATTGCGCTATCAGCATAGCGCGCTGCAACCTTGCCCATCTCTGGGCGTTTTGTTTTGTCGCGATCCCCGCCGCAGCCAAACACCACATGCAATTTACCTTCGCAGTGGGGGCGCAGTGTGAGCAGAATCGTTTGCAGCGCATCCGGCGTGTGCGCGTAATCGATGAAAATGAGCGCGCCGTTATGCTCTGCAATATGTTGCAAGCGCCCCGGCACGCCGCGCAGGTTTGGCAACGTTGCAAATGCTGCGTCCTTATCCAACCCTTCGGCCACGACGAGACCCAGCGCCACGAGCGCATTACTCACTTGGAACGCACCATAAAGCGGCAGCGTAATAGTGTGCTTTGTTCCCCAGCATTCCAGCTCGGTCGCGATACCTTCTGCCACAGGGCGCAACGTGTCAATCCGCAAATCAATGCCATGCGTACCCACGGTAGTGATGCGATGATTACGCGCGCGCGCCACTTCTATAAACTTGGCGCTATAGCCGTCATCGGCATGGATAATGGCAGGCGCACCTTCTGGCAAAAGCTCTGCGAACAGACGCAACTTCGCCTGCAAATAATGCTGCATGTCTTTATGGTAATCCAGATGGTCATGGCTCAAATTGGTGAAGGCCGCACTGGTGATGCGCGCCCCATCCAAACGGATTTGATCCAGCCCATGGCTGCTCGCTTCCAGCGCGGCATACTGCACGTCATG
Source organism: uncultured Azospirillaceae bacterium (assembly GCA_964342335.1). Taxonomy (GTDB): domain Bacteria; phylum Pseudomonadota; class Alphaproteobacteria; order Rickettsiales; family UBA3002; genus CAYFFN01. Next base: position 1,992 of record CAYFFN010000197.1, on the reverse strand, counting down.
CTCGGCTAATTGCTGCAAGCCTTTATGTAATAAGAGCGGGTCTGGCGAGGTATTGTTCGCACCGAATGCATCGCCCAGAAAAGTTGTATCGCCGTTCCAACCCAGCGTACCAATGCTGGCAGATTTCTCACCTGCTGCTGCACAAAACTGACGACAGAAATCCGCGACAGATGTCTTCCCATTCGTGCCCGTCACCGCCATAATATGTTGCGGCTGTTGCGTATAATAGGCGGCTGCCAATTCCACCAAAGCGCGGCGGGCATTCGCCACCTCAATCACCGGCACATCCACAGTATCAATTGCGCTTTCACTCACGATAGCACTTGCCCCCATCTCCACCGCCATCGGTGCGAAGCGTGTGCCGTCTTGCGCCGTGCCTTTGATGGCGACGAACACATCGCCGCGCTCAACTTTGCGCGAGTCATGCTGCGGCTTTTTGCCCAAAACATCAGAAAGAAGTGGCATGCAATCCTTCCTTCAGCGGCTTGGCTGAAACGCGCTTATTACGCGCAGCGGCTTCTTTATCTTTCGAGTTTTTCCAGAACGCTACTTCGGCAGGATCGGGCTCTTGGTATTTCGGCATAATGCCTGCGAGCGGCGCCATGCGGCTGACCACATTACCTACCACAGGGGCAGCAACCCAGCCGCCCGTAGCGTAACCATAGGTCTCCTTGCGACCCTTCGGCTCATCGACTATCACCAACACCACATAGCGTGGATCATCGGCTGGGAACATCGCCTCAAACGACGCCATTTTGGCCTTCTCATTATAGCCACCGGCCTTTACTTTCTCTGCCGTTCCGGTTTTTCCACCCACGCGGTAGCCCGCCACATTGGCCTTGCGGCCTGTACCATATTGCACCACTTGGCGCAGCATTTGCTGCATGGTTTCCGCCGTCTGTTTCGACATCACCGGCTCGGTATCTTTCACGGTTTCGCCTGCTTCCATCTTCTTGGTCGTCAGCGGAATGCGCACGCCGTCATTCGCCATCGCACCCATTGCGCGCACGAGGTGCAGCGGCGAAATGGAAATGCCATGGCCATACGAAATTGTCATACGATTAATCGGACGCCATTCGCGCGGCAAAAGTGGCGACGCTTTTTCCGATAGCCCCGCATCCACCGCCTCGAAGAAACCTAGCGATTCAAGGAATGCTTTCTGGCGCTTCTCGCCAAGCTGCACGGCCATCTTCGCGGTGCCAATGTTAGAGGAATAAGCCAGAATTTCCGGCACGCTCAACCAGCGTTTTTGCGGGTGAGAATCGCTTATAGTGAACCCGGCTTCACGGATGGGCGAGGTCGCATCATAGCCCTCATGCAGCTTGACGATGTTGTTATCCAGCGCCGCTGCTACGGTGAAGGGCTTGATAGTCGAACCCATTTCATACACACCCGATGCCGCACGGTTGAAGCGCGCATCATTGCTGGCTTTATCCAAATGGTGCGGATCAAAATCCGGCATGCTCACCATCGCGAGCAACTCGCCTGTTTTCGCATCGGCCACCACGCCAACACCGCCTAGCGCATCAAAATAGTCAATCGCATTTGCCAGCTCTTCATGCACAATCGATTGAATACGCGCATCGAAGGAAACCGCAAAAGGCTCGTCCTTATAATAATCATCGGCGAGGGATTTTTCGTGATAGCCCTCCACCCCTGCAAGGCCTTTATTATCGACATCGACATAGCCAAGCGCGTGCGAAAAAATTTCGCCATACGGATAAACACGGCGCTCCGTATGCTCAAAGAACAAGCCCGGAATGCCAAGCATATTCACTTGCTCTTGCTGCGCTGGTGGCAAGTGGCGCGCGACATAGGTAAACTTGCTGCCCGGCTTACTCAGCTTTGCTTTCAAGTCTTTATAACTCACATCCGGCAGCAACTCGCTGAGCTGTTTCGCCACTTCATCAGGGTTACGAATGAGGGATGGATTTGCCGCAAGGGACGCAGAGTTAATCGTCGTTGCGAGCAGCACGCCATTACGGTCGACAA
>CAYFFN010000196.1:0-2844 GCA_964342335.1 uncultured Azospirillaceae bacterium | reverse complement strand
GAGAGCATCATCATCGGCGTGGCAGGCGCGGGTAAAGAAATCTCCCCCCGCCCGTTCCAGCTAGTGACGGGACGCGTCTGGCGCGGCTCGGCCTTTGGTGGCGCGCGCGGCCGCACGGATGTGCCGAAGATTGTCGACTGGTATATGAACGGCAAAATCAACATCGACGATCTCATCACCCACACCATGCCGCTCGATAAAATCAACGACGCGTTCGATCTGATGCATGAGGGCAAATCCATCCGCAGCGTGGTGGTCTACTAATGGAGTTGACCAAGACCCACGCCTGCCACGGCGGCGAGCTGCGCTACTATACGCATGACAGTCGCGAGACAGGCACACCGATGCGCTTTTCGCTGTTTCTACCCGCGGGCGCGACATCTAACACGCCGTATCTGGTTTTCCTCTCCGGCCTCACCTGCACGGAGGATAACTTCACCACCAAGGCAGGGGCCTATCGCAAGGCGGCGGAGCTAGGCATCGCCATCCTCGCGCCCGACACCTCCCCTCGCGGGGACGATGTGCCCAACGACGAGGCCTATGACCTCGGCCAAGGCGCAGGCTTTTATCTCGATGCGACCGAGGAGCCATGGGCGAAGCATTTCCGTATGGAAAGCTACCTCACGCGCGAATTGCTGCCACTGGTGGAGGCCGAATGTGGGCTAGATGCCTCGCGCAAAGCCATCACCGGCCATTCGATGGGCGGCCATGGCGCACTCACCCTCTATTTCCGCCATAAAGGCGCTTTCAGCTCCTGCTCGGCCTTCGCGCCGATTGTTGCGCCGAGTCAGGTTCCATGGGGCAAAAAAGCCTTCACCGCCTATCTCGGCAGCGATGAATCCACATGGCTCGCGCATGATGCCTGCGCCCTCGTGCGCGCCGATGCGGATGCCGCCAGCAATGCCCCCATCCTCATCGATCAGGGCTTGGCGGATAACTTTTTGGAAGAACAATTACAGCCCGAATTATTCGAAGCGGCCTGCAAAGAGGCGGGGCAACCCCTCACCCTGCGCGCCCAAGCGGGCTATGACCATAGCTATTTCTTCATCCAGAGCTTCATAGAAGCCCATCTGGACTGGCATGCACAGTATCTGAACTAGAGAGATAACTCTTCAGTCTCAGTAATTTCCAACATATCGGCTGAAATGCTTTTGCACTTTGCGAGCTTAACGACAAAACCTTTTTTCATAATAGTATCTGCAAGGCTTAGAAGGTATTCCTCATTAATATCTTCCTCACAAAGCTCCATAATTTGCTGCCCTACAATTGTAAACTTATAACAGGGCAGCTTCAGTGATTTTGACTCATCTTCATGCTCTATAAGCAATGCTGTACCCTTGCAGGTTAACAGGTGTGAAAAAACACCGTTTTTCTGCGTGTTAAAATATTTACGCATACCAGTGGAGTCCACGCCACTTAACATCCCGAGCTCCTGCATTTCAATCAACAAGCTAAAAACTATGCCATGCTTATCTAAAATATCGTCACGATACAAAACATCACCACTTATGTGATACGGTGCTAATCGAGCAATCTTTTCAGCATCCTCTTTCGAGATACTTCTTAACATATCTAATGTGCGCAAAGAAAAAGACCCGGGTCTTTTTACCTCGCCAGCCAACAACCTTCCCCACAAATACTGCATATCTTCTGCAGCGACTTCTCCGGCAAAATCTTGCCACCGGTGCAACCAATCCTCATCAACATTTTCATCTGGCGGAGACGCCGAGTCACTCACAAGCTCTTTCTCGGCAATCATTATAGCCTTAGCAACATTAATTTCTTTTCGGATAGTTTTGTAAAATTGATTCGCCTCCACGGCTTTAATGATGTCTGCGGGGTTTTCGTTTAATGTAGAATCTAACTCTTTTTGACTCGCACCTGTATGATGCGTCAACTTTAAGCTGTCTTTATGCGCCAACGTAACTGTGCCATTTTTTATGGCTTCCGCTGTCTTCTCTGCTTGAGCAATTTTCAAGATATTCTCGACTTGAATATCTGTTTGCGCAGCCCCCACGCGACGAATATGTGCTGGCTTAAGAAAGCCTCCAATCCCTTTATCAACCAAGGATTCCCACATCTTTTCTACCAAATCAGATGTAATATTAATGTTTATATCGCTCATAAACGCGTCTTCCACAGGATTAACAGTGGAAGTCTATAATTTTAAAAGAAAATAGCAAATTAAGACTGTAGATGTAAATGGTGGTCGATCTCGGACTCGAACCAAGGACACACGGATTTTCAATCCGTTGCTCTACCAACTGAGCTAATCGACCACGCTACGTTGAATAACGCGAGGGATGCTATAGCGGAGATAATTAGGGCAATCAACCGCAAAATAGTATATGTCTGCCTTCGATTGAATAATATCCACCCAAGGAACGCTATGAATACCACCACCCACGCCACCCCTAGCCGTGAATTTATCTTGATGATGGCCTGTCTGATGGCCGCTGTCGCGCTGGCGATTGATACGATTTTGCCTGCCCTAGGTGTGATGGCGGTGGATTTGAACGTCGCCGACCCCAATCAAGTGCAATATGTGATTACCTGCCTGTTTGCGGGGCTGGGGATTGGTCAGCTCATTGCGGGCCCCTGCTCGGATGCGCTTGGCCGCAAGAAAGTGCTCTATGGCGGGCTGTGCCTGTATCTCGTCGGCTGCGTGATATGCCTCACCGCCTATAGCATCGAGCAGATGATGCTTGGCCGCTTCATTCAGGGGCTGGGCGCGGCGGGGCCGTATGTTAGCTGCAACTCCATCGTGCGCGATAACTATAGCGGCCGCCCCATGGCGCGCGTGATGTCTATGGTGATGATGATTTTCATCATGGTTCCTGTGCT
>CAYFFN010000195.1:0-2937 GCA_964342335.1 uncultured Azospirillaceae bacterium | reverse complement strand
ATCTGAATCACCCCACTTTTGGCTGCGCCACTGCAGGCAATATGGTGCAAATGGTGTCCGACAAGCAGCAATTCGTAAGCCCAAATCTGTTGGATTACAGCGATGCACGTAAGGGTGTGCAAACCTATCGTAATTATCTCGAACCCTCTCCGTCGCCAAATGAGCAACGCTCTAGTGCTGGCGCACAGCAAAACTCCGCTATTGAAGATATCTCCTTGGATTAAGCCGCGCAGACGCGCTATAATATAGCCAAACAAGGAAGCCATTATGACACCCAGCGAACAGAGCCCTGTTTTCGTGGTTGGCCCAGCTGAAACGCTGGAAGCCATAGCAGAACCTGTAGCCTTGGGCCTCGGTTTCTCGCACGCCCACACCGTACAGGGCGATGTCATCGCAGCGATTCACTATCTTGAGGCAAACAGCCTTTCCCCGCGCTTCATCTTTATCGATATTGCCGAGACGCAAGCAGGCATCCTTGAGAGTTTAGATGGGCTAGCCGCGCATTGCCCCCAAGGTACCAAGCTAGTCATTTCCGGCAACCATAACGATATTGGGTTTTACCGTCAGCTCATTCAAGCAGGCGTGTTAGAATATTTGCCTAACCCTGTCAGTGCTGCGGATATACTAGCCGCTTTCCAGAAAACCCCAAAAGATACCGCTCCATTGACTACCACACCCGCCGCGCCTTCTGGTGAAGAGGCCAAAGCGACCACCCTTGCTTTCATGAGCGCAGCAGCGGGCGATGGCGCTAGCACCTTGGCTGTAAACACAGCCTATACCCTCTCTCAAATGCATAAGCAGCCAACCATTTTGGTCGATATGGATTACCAATTTGGCATGGTCGCACGCAACCTCGCCATCCAATCCCCCTTCGGCGTACGCGAAATATTTGATCATGGTGATCGCAAAATTGATGCGACGCTGATTGGTCGCATGGCCACTCGCTACAGTGATTATCTACATGTAATCTCCGCACCAAACGATTTACGTTTCCCGCCAAGCATCAGCCCAGAGACGGTGCGTGACCTCATCCATTCCTTGCAACGCCATTATGCCATTGTTGTGCTCGACATTCCGCATGTATGGTCCACTTGGACCTCGGCGGCCTGCAACGAGGCGGATAAAATTGTCCTATCCGCTCAACTCTGGTTGAAATCGGTTACACACGCCACCCGCCTTGTTAATGCGTTTCGTGAAGTGGCCATTCCAGAAGACAAAATCCATCTCGTCATCAACCGCGATGGCTCTAAATACAAAGAGGCCGTCAGCAGTCGAGATTTTGAGCGCGTTAGCAGCATGGCGATTCAGCACTATATCAGCAACGATATTCGCACCGTGACCGCCGCAGAGAATGTCGGCGAGACCATTATGCAGCAAGGCAATAGTGATTTGGCAAACGAACTGAAAGCCCTCGCGAACCAGCTAATGCCTTTCGCCCCAGCAGGCACACTAAATGCCCCGCAAGAGGCAGCAGCCAGCCCCCTCTCCTTCTTAAAGAAACTAAAATGAGTTAGACCATGTTTGGCAAAAAACCTTCTGATGATGCACCCGCAACCCCCGCTCCCGCTTTTCAATCAGAGGGATTGAAAACGGCCGCTGCGCCCATGCCAACCGAGCCAGTGACGCGCACCCTCTCTTTTATCGATAATGAACTTAAGACCGATGCGTTCTTACGCGCCAAGCAACAGCTGGTGCAATCGCTCATGAACGATATCAATTTCGCATCTTTAGAGAGCCTACCCAAAGACACACGTCGCGAGCGCGTGAAAGAAGCCGCCACCCGCCTTTCTGCTGATATCAAAATCCCACTGAACGGCAAACAACAAGATGCACTCTATGAGCAAGCGCTTGATGAAATCTTGGGATTTGGCCCCATCCAACCGCTACTAGATGACCCAACCGTGAACGATATCATGATTAACGGCTACGAGAATGTGTATGTCGAGAGTCGAGGAAAGATATTCAAAACCGATGTGCTCTTCGCCAATGAAGACCATCTACTCGCGATGATTCAACGTGTGGTGAGCCGCGTGGGACGTCGCGTGGATGAATCCAGCCCGATGGTGGATGCACGCATGCCTGATGGCTCACGTTTCAACGCAATCATCCCTCCGCTTGCGCTCGATGGCTGCTTGGTCTCCATCCGTAAGTTTGAGCGAGAAAAATTGCCACTTAGCACCTATCTCAAATATGGCTCACTCAGCGAGCAAATGATGCGTTTCTTGGAGATTTGCAGTAATGCCCGCCTCAACATGATTATCTCGGGTGGTACAGGCTCTGGTAAAACCACTTTGCTTAACGCCCTTTCAGGCAATATTGATTCTGGCGAGCGCATCATCACCATTGAAGATGCCGCCGAATTGCAGCTCCACCAACCGCATGTACTACGCTTGGAAACCCGCCCCGCTTCGATTGAAGGCAAAGGCGAGATTACCCAGCGCCAATTGGTAAAGAACGCCCTACGTATGCGCCCAGACCGCATTATCCTTGGGGAGATTCGTGGGGACGAAGTGATTGACGTACTCTCTGCCATGAACACAGGCCATGATGGCTCGATGGCGACCATCCACTCCAATAGCCCGCGTGACTGCCTCTCGCGTATCGAGAACCTTGTCGCTATGACCAGCGTGCAGCTCACCGCAGCCGCATTGCGCACCCAAATCGCCAGCGCCGTACAAATTATTATCCAGTTAGAACGTATGCGCGACGGCACACGCCGTATCACTTCGATTGAGGAAGTAGTAGGCGTAGAAGGCAGCATCATCACCACCCAGACGCTTTTCTCTTTCAAAGTGAGTGGGTTGGACGGTGATGGAACCATCCGTGGCGAGTATATATGCCACGGTATCCGCCCAAGAATGCTTTCACGTGCAGAATATTACGGTTTAGGCAACGCAGTACTGGAATGCATGAAATTAAGCGTGTAGATTAGGGCCG
>CAYFFN010000194.1:0-2948 GCA_964342335.1 uncultured Azospirillaceae bacterium | reverse complement strand
AAAAGAATCGAGGGCAGTAAGCCGAGCCTTTAGTCACGCGAATGCGTGTTAGGCTCATTGCGTAGGTCAGGAGACCGGAGCAGGAGCGATTAAATACCACTATGAAAGAATTCCACTTACATCTTGTTTCGGATTCTACCGGTGAAACGGTGAGCAGTGTGTCGCGTGCGGCCTTGGCGCAATTTGCGGAAGTACAACCGGAGGAACATATTTGGTCACTCGTGCGCACCCAAGGGCAGATGGAGAAAGTGCTGGCTGGGTTGGATATGTACCCTGGTGCGGTGATGTATACGCTGGTGGATAAGAATCTACGCCGTCAATTGCGCGATGAATGCGGCAAGCGCAATTTACCCTGTATTCCTATTTTGGGGCCGGTGGTGCGTGAGCTGCAAAAATACCTCGATGTAGAAACACGCAATCGCCCCGGATCACAGCATGAACTTTCGGAACAATATTTTGAGCGTGTCGATGCGATTAATTTCGCCCTCTCCCATGACGATGGCCAAGGCTATTGGGAGTTGGAGCAGTCGGATATTGTATTGGTAGGGGTATCGCGCACGTCTAAATCTCCTACATGTGTCTATCTTGCTTACCGTGGGTTTAAAGCATCAAATGTACCTTTTGTAGGCAGTTGCCCGCTGCCGGAGGAATTATTTGAGCTGAAAGAGCCAATGGTGGTGGGGCTGACCATTTCGCCGGATCGCTTGATTCAAATCCGTAAGACGCGGCTGCAATCGCTGAACCAAGATACGGATACGAATTACGTGGATATGGACGAAGTGCAGGCGGAGATTGATGCTTCGCGCAAACTGTACCGCAAGATGGGGTGGCCTATTATTGACGTCCCCCGCCGCTCGGTAGAAGAAACCGCCGCGCTGATTATCCAATACCGCCAAAAACAATTGGAAAAGCGCAAAGGGGGGCTGTGATGTTGCTTGCAGGTGTCATAGGTGACCCCATTAGTCATAGCCTTTCGCCCAAGCTGCACGGGTTTTGGCTAGAGCGTTACGGCATTAAGGGTGCGTATATCCCCATGCATGTGAAGGGTGAAAATCTGGAGCAAGCCTTGCGAGCGCTTCCAAGCCTCGGGTTTGGTGGGTGTAATGTGACCGTGCCACATAAAGAAGCGGTGATGCCCTATCTGGATAAAATAAGCCCGGAAGCTAAGAAAATTGGCGCGGTGAATACGATTATTGTGCAGAAAAACGGGAAACTGCACGGAACGAACACCGATGCATTTGGCTTTATAGAAAATGTGAAAAGCCAAGTACGTGACCTCACCCCTTATCTGGAACAGGTGTTAGTGATTGGTGCAGGTGGCGCGGCCCGCGCGATTATTTATGGCCTGCTGCAAGAAGGCGCGAACAAGATTCTTATTGCGAATCGCACCGCAGAGCGCGCGGAATCCCTCGCTGCTCATTTTGGAAAAAAATGCGAAGTTATAAAATGGGAAGCGCTAGATACCCGCATCGGTGAGGTGACCATGTTGGTGAATAGCACCACGCTCGGCATGAAAGGTCAGCCGGCTTTGGAGCTGCCACTGCGCCTGCTTTCCAAAAATGCACTGGTGAGCGATATCGTCTATGCACCGCTTACCACCAGCCTGTTGCAAAAAGCCAAGCGACGCGGTAACCCAACCGTGGATGGCATTGGGATGCTGTTGCACCAAGCCCGCCCCGGATTTGAGGCGTGGTTCGGCAAAGCGCCCAAGGTAGATAAAGCACTGATAGACTACATGAGAAAGCAGATATGAGTTTTGTAATTGGCTTAACCGGCGGAATAGCCTGCGGAAAATCGACAATCGCTGCGATGTTTAAAGAGCGCGGTATTCCGATTTTCAATGCGGATCGCTATGTGCATGGCCTGCTTAGCAAAGGCGGCGAAGCGGTGGCGGATATTGCCGATCACTTTCCTAATGCGATTGCGGAGGATGGTTCGGTCGACCGCCAAAAGCTGGGAGAAATTGTGTTTAGCAATGATTCTGCACTAGAACAGCTTGAAGCCATTTTACACCCCAAAGTGCGCGCCGGAGAGCTGGAGTTTATCGCCACCCGGCGCGAGGAGCACATCCCGATTTGCGTGCTAGAAGTGCCGCTACTCTACGAAACCCGCGCCGATTCTTTTTGCGATATGACCGTGGTGGTGGATTGCGAGGAAGCAACCCAACGCGCCCGCGCCATGGCGCGTGACGGCATGACCGAGGAAAAACTGGAGCATGTGCTCTCTCGCCAGCTCTCTCGCCAAGTGAGAAATGAGAAGGCAGACCTCGTCATCTCCACCGAGCATGGGGAAGAAAAGCCTCGCAAGCTTGTGGAACAACTCATCGCCACGTTAAAAGAATAAGAGACCTATCAAGGAAAATGAACGCGGTCAGGAGACCGCGCCTTTAGTCGCGCGAATGCGCGTTAGGCTCATTGCGTAGGCCAGTAGGCCGGAGCAGGAGCAATAGCGAGCCGTTAGGCGAGTGTACAAAAGGCGAAGCCTAGTACTAGTATACAAAAATATGCACTTCGTGGTATTTGAGGCCGCCATCGGGCTCCTCAGCAATGCTCAAGCGCGAGCGGGGCACGCCCATTTCAGCGAAGCTGTTAAGTACTTTGTTCACGTCCGCACGTGCACGGGCGGCATAATCGGCGGCGGCTTGTGCGTCCTTGCCTGTCGGCACGTAGGATACAATCTCAAATTGCACGCTAGGCTTAACGGCTACGGCACGCTCTAGCGCCATATAAAGCTGGCGCTCATAAAACACCTGACGCTGGTTAAAACGTATAACAACCAAGGGCATATTGCCCACCGGCGTCATTTGCGCGGCAGCGTTGGGCACCGCTATCGGGGCAGACATCCCCGCTACGGCCAGCAATAAAGCAATCGTGAAAACGCGTAACATGGCTTGCTTATAGCGCGTGCCGCCCGCGCAGGAAAGGGGAAATACGCCCCTCGTCATAAAA
>CAYFFN010000193.1:0-2971 GCA_964342335.1 uncultured Azospirillaceae bacterium | reverse complement strand
TTACCCATCGATTTTATCAAAAATCGCCAAGGCGAGGGGCCGGATTTTACCATAGCGGATAATAGTGGCGTCTATGGCGTGGAGATGACTAAAGTTACCACGGCGGATTATCAAGTCTGGCTCAAGCGCAATGTGAATTATCGCCCGATACAGAGCTTGATGGATTACAGCGACGACCGCCCCGAGCAGCGTGTGAGCGATTTGGCCAAGGTGCGCGTGCAGAAAAAGAACTATAAAATTTTCAATTATTTTGGCGCCGTGCCAGAGATGCAGCATTGCGATTTGGTACTGGAGGAGGACGGCGATTGCACGCTCGACCCTGAGGTGCTGCTGGAATTGATGCAGGATAAAATCCGGCATGTGCGGTTCCAAAAGTTCCGCACGATTTCGATGTTATCAGGTTCAGTGCTGTATTACGCGATCAATACATCTCAGCCGATGATTCTACGTGCGCCGGAAATATTGCCAATGGCGATGCTAGCGCGCACTATGCCTTTCGCGACGGCATAAATTGTTCCGCAAATTGCGTGAAGGCGTCGAGTGGTTTGCTCATCTGCGCTTTTAGCTTGTTGATTTGCATCACATTCTCAATGCGGCGATGTAGGAAAGCTTCTGTCTCCGCCAAATCCTCAGAGTCGTCGTTCAGCCACACATAAAGCGTGCTGGTATAGACTTTCCCGAGCAAGGCACGTTTGGTGTAAAAGTTGTAATCCGTAGAGGTATCACCCGCACAGCGCCACATCACATCGACGGTTTCATAGAGACTTTTGAGAGACGCCGCACTGTTCCATGGCAGCATCAACACACCCATCGCGCGGCGAATGGCTTCTCGTTGCTCGTTATGTTGACGCAGGCGCACCATGACGGCAGTCGCGATACGCTCACGGATTTTCATTTCATCCATTGCGTAGTCGTTTTTGAGTGTAGCCTCTAGCTGCGCATCAGCCTGACGCGAATGGAAAAGAATCGCATCCATAGGCAGGCTAGGGAAGAGGCGTTTCACCTCACGGCGATCCTTGCTAAGCATGTCGGCGGCTTCGGCAAACGCTTTCTCCGTCCAGCCATCAAAAGCGATGTTGGGGAGGGCCGCCTCTAAGAGCGCCGCGCGCTCGGCATCCTGTTTTTTTGTGCTCATAGGGTAAATGTAAGTCAGAGTGACTTAAGATGCAACGGCCGTACGCATCTTTGGTTTGATGCGGGCGGATTGGCTGATGATGCGGTCAGACGGAACAACCATTACAGCGCGGCAACCCAGTGCGGTGTTTTCTATTTTTAATTCAGCACCATGCATATGGGCGATGCGGTTTGCGAGCAGCAATCCAACGCCAATATTCTTTTCCATTGGGTTATGGTCACCACGTGCTTGGGCAAACGCTTCCATCATTTGCGTGAGCTGGATATCGGCAATACCGCCGCCAGTGTCTTCCACGATAATCGCTAAATTTCCGTCACGTGTTTGCTTGGCAGAGAGTGTAACAGTGGACTCTGCTGGCGCGTGGTTAATCGCATTTTCCAGCAGGTTAGCGATGGCATGTGACATACGCGTGAAGTCTGCACGCAGCACCATCTGCGGGATAGCGCCTTGATGATTAATCGTAACCGATTTTTCAAACGCGCGGTGCGAGTGCATGGCGGATACTTCCGAAATCAAATCTTGCAGATTAATAGGGGTTTCTTGCAGCGTTTTTTCAGAGCTATCGATAGCACCAAGTTCCAGCAAGTTATTGATTTTGTTGAGCAGATCTTCCCCACTATAACGTATATTTTCTATATACTCGTTATAGTGGGTGTTGCCGAGTGACCCGTAGGCCTCTGATTGTATCATTTGTGAAAAGCCAAGAATCGCATTGAGTGGCGTGCGCAGCTCGTGGCTCATATGGGTAAGAAAGTCGCGGCGGCCTTTCTCTGCAAAGGCAGATTGCTCGCTCGCATTGGCAGCCTCATAACGCAGCTCCACCACGCGCTGAATATCACGGAAGGCAAAGACAATAAGCGGATGTTCATCCGGGCTTTTCATTTGTGAGAGGGTGAAGCGGCATTCATACCAACGGAAGCCATTACCATCTGCTTGTTCGATACGGCACTCGATTGATCCGAGCGCGTCATCATCGTTACGCTCCAATTGGCGCATCATTTTTTCTAGCTGTTTAAAGAGCGCAGCGTGATCATCGGGATGGACTTTCTCGAAGAAAGCACCGCCATTGCAGCTGCCTGCGTCTAAACCGCAAACATTTTGCCAGTTATCAGAGAAGTGTACACAGCCTTCCGTTGGGTGCCACAAGCACCAGCTTTGATCCATAAAGAGGGGAGCGGCGCCGCTGGAATCCGCTGCGTTATCCTGCATGTGGGATTGCTCCGATTCATCGAGCAAATGTGAGTAAAACTCTTTCCAATAGAGCCAAAACATATCCAGTAACCACAGTCCCTTGTATTTTTTATACCCAGCTATTCACTGGTTATCCACAGAGTAACGCACAGGGCGTAAAGGGCTTAGGAAAAGCCTTTCATCTGCACGTTATAAGGGTGGTTTGATGCAATGGGGCTAAAGTGTGTGGCTTCTTGGCTACAGGTTTTAGCTGGCAAGTAACGGATCCAACTTGCCGGATTTATCCAACGCGTATAAGTCGTCGAATCCTCCGACATGCGTATCACCGATAAAGATTTGCGGCACGGTACGGCGGCCTGCGGCTTTCTCTACCATCGCCAAACGTGCCTCGGGATCGCTCACGTCAATCTCTTCTACTTCCGTGAATCCCTTGCGTGCGAGCAAATCTTTCGCGCGTTTGCAATAAGGGCAGATGGGGGTTTTATACATTACAATCTTGGCCATGAGGTTCTCCTTCTTTCCATCTTATATAGGTAAGATGAATCCGATTAAAAGTCTGGGTCGGTATAGTGGCTCGGCGGGCGGAAGCCGGTGATGCGGTCTGCGAGAATCTCGCGGAAGGCAGGGCGCGACTTGATGAGCGCG
>CAYFFN010000192.1:0-3035 GCA_964342335.1 uncultured Azospirillaceae bacterium | reverse complement strand
GCTTGGGAACGTCAACGAAGACTTGCTCGCCACCTACCTCAAAAACGAATACCCGCAAACCATCTCGCTGGTTCTTTCTCGCATCCGCGCAGACCATGCGGCGCGTGTCCTCTCCGTCTTCCCAGACGATCTGGCACTCGAGGTAATGACCCGTATGCTCGCCATGGAGCCCGTGAAAAAAGAGGTGATGGACGGCATCGAGAAAACGCTTCGCATGGAGTTCATGAGCAACATCGCCAAGACCCAACGTCGCGACAGCCACGAGATGATGGCCGAGATTTTCAACAATTTCAGCCGCGATATCGAAACCAAATTCATGGGCGAACTCGAAGAACGCGACTCCGAATCTGCAGAGCGCATCCGCAATCTCATGTTCACCTTCGAAGACCTCATCAAGATCGACCCGCAGGGCATCCAAACCTTGCTGCGTGGGGTCGACAAAGATCAGTTGGGCGTGGCGCTCAAAGGTGCGTCCGAGTCTATCAAAGACCTGTTCTTCAACAACATGTCCGAGCGTGCCTCCAAAATCCTCAAAGAGGACATGGAAGCAATGGGACCTGTACGCCTGAAAGACGTGGACGAAGCGCAAATGGCTATCGTTGCCGTGGCGAAAGAACTCTCGCAACGGGGTGAAATTATCATCGCCGATAATAGCGGTGAGGACGAGCTGGTATATTAATCATGCGTATTGAGCCCTTCCAGTTTGATAAGCTTCGCGACTTCGGCAAGAAAGAGGCCGAGATCGTCATCGAGGCTTTGCAAGCGGAAGAAATCATCGAGGAGCCGGAAGAGCAAGCGCCGCCGCCCCCTCCCACCTACTCAGAAGAAGAGCTGGAACAAGCCCGCCGCGCCGGACGCGAACGCGGCTATGAAGAAGGCATCCAAGCGGGCCGCACCCAGATGGAAAACGAAGCCCTTGAGCGCGAGAAAAACATCACTGCACTCATGGCGCAAACCTCCAATGCGTGCGAGGCGATGGCGCAACAATACCGCACCCTCTACGACCAGCAATGCACCATCATGGCGGACTATGTGCGCGTGATTGCCCGCAAGGTCGCAGGCGATTTGCTAGATGCCAAGCCCGAGGGCATGATTCGCCAAACCATCGAGCGCAGCCTCCCGCTACTCATCGAACAACCCAAACTGAATTTTTACGTGCAACCGGACATGGTCGACACGATCCATAAGAGGCTGCTGCCGGACCTTAAGCAACGCGGGCTAGAAGCCGATATAGACGTGCTAGGGGACGCAGCAATCGCATCGGCAAGCGATATTCGCATCGAGTGGAAGCAAGGCCATGTCCAACGCCAAACCGCAGAGATTCTCACCGCTATCGAGCAGGTGCTGACGCAAGTCGACTTCGCCCAAGCCCTGCGTGAAGCGCCACAGCCAGAGCCCGCACCTGCGGCTCCACGCGCGCCCATCGAACTTACCGATAATGAGCCAGAAGCACAGGAAACACCTGCAATTGAAGCAACCCCAGAGCCGGAGCCGGAACCGGAACCACAGCCAGAGCCGGAAGCTGCCACAGAGGAAGAGCAACCCACCAGCACCGCCACCAGTGAGATGCAAGTGAAGAGCGATTCCAACGAAGAAGGCATTGAGATTATGAACGCCAACGAGGGTGACACGCTTCTCTCCGTGGGCGAGATTGATACGATTATCGAGCCGATTGAATCCGACGATGATGAAGCGGAAGAGACCGAGCCGAAAGAGACTTTAATGAAACCTCGCACAACAAAGGAGTAAGTGATGAGTGACGATAACGAAATGGCCGAAGCAATGGGCGCCGTTGCCACAACCAGCGATGACAGTGGCAACATCACCCTCGATGCGGTAAGCGACATCCCTGTGCAAGTATCCGTGGTACTTGGCAAGGCAGCAATGCAAGTGAACCAACTGCTCAAGCTGGGCCGCGGCGCGGTGATTGAGCTAGACCGCAAAGTCGGCGAGCCGATTGATGTGTTCGTAAACAACCGTTTGGTTGCCCGCGGCGAAGTGGTCGTGGTAGAAGACCGTATCGGCGTAACGATGACAGAGATTATCAAGTCCGATAACAAATAGAGTAAACCGCCGACACAGTGTTTTCGCTTTTGTTTTATACAAGGAGTGCGAGGCGATGTGTAGAGGACTACATGAGCCGATGCACGACGCAGTAGAAAGCAAAATGGAAAACACCTAAGGAACAAGAAAAAGCGGAGATATAGACGATGCGTTTGTTGATTATTGGTGATTTAGAAGGGCAGATTGGTGCGGCAAGCCGTATCGCCCGCGACCGTGGCGCGAAAGTGTCGCAAGTGTCGGACATTCAGGGCGCCTTCCAAATGCTATGCGAGGGCCAAGGGGCCGATGTCATCCTCATCGATGTGCATCAGGATATTTTCTCCCTGCGCACCATGCTCGATAATGAGCGCATCCATATCGACATCGTCGCTTGCGGCGTAGAGTCCGACACCAAAGCTGCGGTAGCCGCCATCAAAGCGGGCGCGAAGGAATATATGCCCCTCCCGCCTGATGAGGAGTTGATTGCCGCCGTACTCGAAGCCATCGCACAAGAAAGCGACACCGTCATCCATGGCGGCGGAGCCATGCGCAACGTGCTCGCCATGGCCGAGCAAATCGCCCCGTCCGAAGCCAGCGTACTCATCACCGGCGAATCCGGCACGGGTAAAGAAGTCATCGCCCGCTTCCTCCACCAAAAGAGCAAGCGCGCGAGCAAACCGTTCATCTCTGTTAACTGCGCCGCGATCCCTGAGAACCTCCTAGAGTCCGAACTTTTCGGCCACGAGAAAGGCGCCTTCACCGGAGCCATCGCCCGCCGTATCGGTAAGTTCGAGGAAGCCAATGGCGGCACACTCCTGCTCGACGAGATCAGCGAGATGGACATCTCCCTGCAAGCCAAATTGCTGCGAGCGATTCAAGAGCGCGTGATTGACCGTGTAGGCGGTAACAAGCCTGTGCCCGTGGATATCCGCATCCTCGCCACCAGCAACCGCGATATGGAAGCCGAATGCCAACGCGGCAATTTCCGCGAG
>CAYFFN010000191.1:0-3062 GCA_964342335.1 uncultured Azospirillaceae bacterium | reverse complement strand
CGACCTGATCGAGAAAAACATCTTCAAATTCTGCTGGATTGTGGACTTCCCCTTCTACGAATGGAACGAAGATGAAAAGAAAATCGACTTCTCTCACAACCCGTTCTCTATGCCGCAAGGCGGAATGGAGGTGCTGGAGGCAGCAGGCGATGACAAAGAGAAATTGCTCGATATCAAAGCCTTCCAATATGACATTGTGTGTAATGGCGTTGAGCTTTCCTCCGGCGCGATTCGTAACCACAAGCCAGAGATTATGAAGAAGGCCTTCGAGATTGCGGGCTACGGTGAGGAAGTGCTGGAAGCGAAGTTCGGTGCGCTATGGCGCGCCTTCCATTACGGTGCACCTCCGCACGGCGGTATCGCACCGGGCGTGGACCGCATCGTGATGCTGCTCGCGCAAGAGCCAAACATCCGCGAAGTGATTGCCTTCCCCATGAACCAACGCGCCGAAGACTTGCTCATGGGCGCACCAGGTACGGTGGAAGACAAGCAGCTTAAAGAGCTGAATATCATGCTCAGCCCCGCTGCCCGTACGGCATTGGAAGAAAAAGCAGCCGCAGCAAATAGCGCGGATGCTGAGTCAACTGACGCAGCGTAATTATGGAATCGATGGATATCCCTACCCTCATTGGGCTAGTGGGGGTCGCCTGCATTATCGGCGCCTATTTTCTCATCGCCAGCGGCAAGATGGGCGGCACGGATGTGCGCTACCATATTATCAATCTCGTGGGGGCGGTTCTGCTATTGGTATCGCTCTATTATCACTATAACCTCCCCTCTGTAGTGATAGAGTTTGTCTGGATAGCCATAGGAATTTACGGCATTTTCCGCTCATTAAGGAAAAATTAATCTCTCTCTGCTAAAAATAGTTCGAATGCTATTTATTTAGGAGAAGTGAAATGAGCAATTTAGATTTAGAAAACCTGACACTAGAACAGTACCAAGAACTGACGCCCTTAACAGATCCAGTGCATGATGCACTTAAAGAAGATATTGCCTCACGCGTGCCCGTAGAGTTTGATGTGCGCATCGTGCGTCAAGGTACTGAGCATGCACCTATGGTGAACGATTCCGAATATGGCATTTGGGTAGACCCAAGCATCGCCCCCATGCAGGTACTCGTTGATGAACGCATTTTTCATAACCCTTCTGCATTTGTGCCGAATCATCCGCAAGTAACAGCTGCAGAGTTTATCGCCGATGTAACGGAAAGTTTTTACAATATGTATGAGAACCGTCCGCAGGAGCAGCAACATGGGCGTCAGGATACTGAGATGAGTGAGTTCTTAGTACAGCGCGCACGCGAGGCGTGCGATGGCGTTCCTATTCGATTCGACGGAGACAGCATTGATGGCCGTGCCAATGTATGTAGCACAAACCTAAACCTTCCACCAGTCGAACGTTCTGGTGGCGGCCGCACGCCAGATTAAATCACGTAATCGCTCATCACATAATCGCGGTCGTGGGTTAGTACGGGCATTTGCTTACGTACGGAGGCAATGCGCTGTGGGTCCACGGTCGCGGTGATGACGCAGGGCTCGCTCTCATGCCCTTCGGCGAGCACTTCCCCCCACGGGTCGATAATGAGTGAGTGGCCATAGGTCACGCGACCTGATGCATGCAGCCCCGCCTGTGCGGGCGCAATCACATAACAGCCATTTTCAATCGCGCGGGCGCGTAGAATTACATGCCAATGCGCCATTCCGGTACGCTTTGCGAAGGCAGCGGGCGTGCTGAAAACCGTCGCACCTGCCTTGGCCATATCGCGAAACAGCCGCGCGAAGCGAATATCATAACATATCGCCATACCCATCTCGCCCATAGGGGTTGCGGCAATCTTCGCCTGCTGGCCGCTATGAAACGTGTCCGACTCGCGGTAGCTCTCGCCATCCCCAAAATCGGCATCGAACAGGTGAATCTTATCGTAGAAGCACGCGACCTCGCCCTTGGGGTTCACCAGCACGCTACGGTTCGCCCAGCGCTTGCGGTTGGGGATTGTCACAAAGATAGAGCCGATGAGAATCCACACCTTATGCTCCTGCGCGAATTGCTTGGCATGCGCTAGGCCGGGGTGCGTTTCCATGCAATAGCTCTTCGGGCTTTGGTCGCCGAGGTCGCGCATAAAATACGCATTCTCTGGCATGGAGAGATACGTCGCGCCCCCTGCTACGCCCTCGCGCAGCAGCCCATCTATCACGCGGATATTCGCGTCAATATCCGGCCCCGAGGTGGTTTGGATGCAGGCAACTATGGTCTTCTCTGGCATTAATCGCGTACCGTTTTCGCTAGTGAAAGCACATCTGTAGCCTTTACTTTCGCCTGACGCAAGGCATGTGCGCAGACGGCCACCGTCGCACCGGTAGTCACCACGTCATCGATAAGCAAAATATGCGCGCCGCGCAGACGGTCGGCAAAGGCATGGTTCACACCGAAGGCACCTTTCACATTGCTTTGGCGCGCGTCCCTATCCAGCCCTGCTTGAGGCGGGGTGTTGCGGGTGCGCAGGAGCGCTCCGTCCCACACGGGCAGATTATAGGGCTTGGCAATCGCATGGGCGAGCAGTGAGGACTGGTTATATTTACGCTGCCGCAAGCGAGACTTATGCAGCGGCACAGGCACAATAGCGTCTGCCCGCGCGAGCAATTCCGCGCCGCTCTGACGCAGCAAATTGGCGTAGGCGGGCAAGCGGTGGATTTGATCGGAATATTTAAAGCGCGTGACCAGCGGACGCGTCTGGTCGGTATATTCCCACACGGCCCGCGCCTTCTCGAACGGTGGCGGCGTGTCCATACAAACCGCGCATTCCGCTCCCGCCTCCACCTCATAGGGGAACGGCGTGCCGCACATGCTGCACGCGATGAACTCGCTGCTCGAGGGCGTCTTCGGCCGCCCACTGGAGACCCGGCTGCGCCCGGGCTTCTTCCCCTTCGTCGAGCCGGGCTTCGAGCTCGACGCGCGCTGCCCCTTCTGCAAGGACGGCTGCCGCGTGTGCAAGGGATCGACCTGGATCGAGCTCATGCCGGGCGGCCTGGTCCATCCGCATGTCCTGGCCTCGGCCGGGG
>CAYFFN010000190.1:0-3063 GCA_964342335.1 uncultured Azospirillaceae bacterium | reverse complement strand
CAGTATGCGCCTTTAGTCGGCAAAGCCGTCAGGCCCATTGCGAAATGCAGCAGCACGGAGCAGGGGTGGTTAAAGGTCAAAGTGAAAGGGTGCGGTAAGAGCGCACCGCGTGTTTGGTAACAAACATGGCAAGGTAAACCCCATCCGGAGCAAGACCAAATAGGAGCCTCACGCGTTCGCGCAGCGGTGCTTTGCCGTAGAGGTTCGGGTAGGTTGCTAGAGGCGGTTGGCAACAGCCGTCCCAGATGAATGATCATCGCCCGCAAGGGAACAGAACCCGGCTTATAGATTTTCTGGTTTCGAAGAGCATGGCGAAAGCCATGCTCTTCTTGTTTGCTCCTGCTCCGGCCTTGGTTTGTACACTCACTACGTTCGCTATTTCGCCGTCTTGCCGGCTAGGCACGCTCGCCAAACATTTGGCGTGGCGCAGTCGCGCCATCGCTCGCGCCCCTTCGGGCAAGCTCGCATTCTTGTCCCTTGAGAGGTCATGGGCTCTCTATTCTTGACCCATCATGGTTACGAGTGGGAGCTGTCCGAAGGCAGCGACCCGTAGCCCGTCAGGGCGAAGCGCCGCGCAGCGCCTTAGCGAACATAGTGAGCGATATAGCGAGCCGCTAGGCGAGTGTGCAAAACTAATAACTTCAGTTAACTAATCACCTTATCCACAGTCCTATCCACGGAGCTATCCCCGATTCTAACACTATGAAAATTCCCCAAATTATCCTTGACCAATCCCGAGTTTTTCCATAGCATCCCAAATATACCCAAACAACACCAAGAAATTCCAAAACGAGTTGGGGCCGAGAAATCGGAAAGGGGCCATGAGAACCCCGAATAAAAATAAGGTTACGCATGCAGGGAAGGGCGCATCGCTCATTCGTCGCAAGCGCAAGGCATTAACGCTCCGCTAGGAGGCAACGAACAAAGGAAAGTGATGGCACTCTTTCTCTCTAGTTTTGAGAAGAAGATCGACAAGAAGGGGCGGGTCTCTGTGCCGCCGACCTTCCGTGCTGCGCTGGGTAATGAGCATTTCAACGGCATCGTGGCGTATGGCTCGTTTGTGAATGGCTGCATCGAAGCGTGCGGCATGGCGCGTATGGAAGAAATGCATGCGCGTATCGAATCGCTGGACCCGTTCTCTGAGGAGCGCGACGCGTTCGAGGCGACCATCTTTGGTGGCAGTATGCAGTTGGCGTTTGACGGTGAGGGCCGTGTGATTCTGCCGGAAGGTCTGCTCGCCGATGCGGGTATCGACGGCGAATGTGTGTTTGTGGGTAAGGGGGCGACCTTCGAGATTTGGGAGCCAAAAGCCTACGCGGAATATCAAGGTAAGGCGCGCAAGCTCGCGCTGGAAAAGCGCGCCGCACTGCGCGCGAAGCGGGAGGGGCAGTAATGGCGAATGCCGATCTGCATAATCCCGTGATGGAAAAAGAAATGCTCACCGCAATACAGCCCGCCGATGGCGAGGTGTATGTGGATGCAACCTTCGGGGCGGGCGGCTATAGCCGTGCCTTGCTCGAAGCGGCGGAATGCCGGGTATACGCGATCGATCGCGACCCGAATGTGGTTATGCTTGCCGATGCACTTGCCCGGGATTTTCCCGGGCGCTTTCTTTTGCTCGCAGGCTGTTTTGGTGACATGGTGGAATTGCTCGCCGCGCAAGGTGTCGATGAGGTCGACGGCGTGGTGATGGATATTGGTGTATCCTCTATGCAGTTGGATCAGGCCGAGCGTGGCTTCTCCTTTATGCGTGAAGGGCCGCTGGATATGCGCATGAGTGCGGATGGCGTGAGTGCGGAAACGCTCGTGAATACGATGGGCGAAAAAGAGCTCGCAGATATTCTTTATACCTATGGCGAGGAGCGTGCCTCGCGCCGCATCGCCCGCGCGATTTGCGATGCGCGCTTGAACGGGCCTATCCAAACAACGACCCAGCTAAGCGCGATTGTGCATAGCGTGATGGGTAAGCGCCGCGGCAAAACCGACAGCGCCACAAAAACCTTCCAAGCGCTGCGCATCGCGGTGAATGACGAATTGGGTGAATTGGAACGCGCGCTGAAAGGCGCAACCAAAGTGCTGCGCAAGAGTGGTCGCTTGGTGGTGGTGACGTTCCACTCGCTGGAAGACCGCATGGTGAAGCGGTTCTTCGCACAGTTTTCTCATGGTGAGTACTCAAGCGGGGTCTCCCGTCATGCACCGGCTGCGCTTGCGGAAGATGCAGGGCAGGAGAGCCCCGCGCTTTTTGAGGGAAAGCTAAAGCAAACAATTAAACCAGACCAAAATGAGATGGATACCAATCCACGCGCACGTTCGGCAAAGCTTCGTGTCGGTCATAGAACTGACGCGCCTGTGAACTAACCAAACCGCAACAAAAAGCGGTGGGAGGAATAGATGCGTGTATCAGCCTTTGCGTGGGTAATGGTGTTTTCGGTGGCGGCAATTGCGCTGCAGCTGGTGAAGTATTCGGTGCAAGATGTTGCGCAAGAAGTGCAAGGGCTTCAAGCCGAGCTAGACGACGAAAAAGATGCCATTAAAATGCTGAATGCAGAATGGGCGTATCTGACGCGCCCGGATCGTCTGCGTAAGCTTTCCGACAAATATCTGGAGCTGGTGAACATGTCTGGCGAGCGCGTAGTGGTGCTGGATGTGGTGCCCGGCGGTGATGTGCAAATGGCCGGAGCAGCCTCCGCGCAGCCGCGCTTTATCATTCCAACCGGTATGTCTTCTGGAGGGCGCTACTAATCTCCCGCAAAATGTACAGAACGCGCAAGCGCCCAGCCAGCCGCATTGTGCAAGGGAAGACCAGCGCCCACAAAGCGCAGGAGCAAGGCAAGCTGCGACTCATCTGCGTCGCGGTCTTTTTTGGTTTATGCTTCATGATGCTTTCCGCGCGCCTCATCGAGGTGAGCATGATTGGCGGCGGCGAGTTGCCATTCAAGCGTTTGGTGAGTGAGCCGCAACTGCTTTTTGCCGTGCAAGAACAGCAGGACGGTGAGCTGGTGGTGGAGAAGCAAGAATCGCATCGCCGTGCCAGCGGCAAACGCGGTCGGCGACAAATGGACC
>CAYFFN010000189.1:0-3117 GCA_964342335.1 uncultured Azospirillaceae bacterium | reverse complement strand
TGTGCGTCGTGCGGTTCGGTGGGGACGAGCTCTAGCTCTTGCTGGCCAAAGGCGACGCCGATGATGAGCACATCGGGTGCGGTGGCGCGTAGATGCTCGATGGTGCGGTCATAAAACCCGCCGCCATAGCCGAGGCGGTTGCCGTAATTATCGAAGGCGAGGACGGGGGTGAGGATGAGCTCAGGGGTGATGACTTCCGCTTCGTCTGTTGGGGTTTGGATGCCGAGTGCATCGCGGGTGAGCGGTTCACCTACCGACCAACGGCGAAAGGCGAGTGGTTCGTCTTTCCCTGCGACATAGGGCAGGGCGGTGATTTTGTTCCAACGCTCCATCTTGCTGAAGATGGGGAGGACATCCAGTTCCCCGCGGATGGCGTGGTATCCGGCGAAGCTGTTCTTAAATGCTAGAATAGGGTGATCCGCGAAATGGATGGCGAGGGACTCGCTGGCGGGCCCATGTGCTGCGGCAGGAATGGAGCGGCGCTTGGCCATCATCTCTTGGCGCAGGCGCTGTTTTTGAAGGGTGATATCCGTGGGCTGGGTTTGTTGCATGAGGGAGAGTATAAAGAATACTTATCAAGGTACAAGAAGCGAGTCAGGAGACTCGCCCTTTAGTCGCCGAAGGCGTTAGGCTCATCCCCCTACGCCAAAGGCTACGGGGGACACGGTTGCGTAGGCCAGTAGGCCGAAGCGGGAGCGCCTTATAAACAGTGGACCGCGGCGGCCGTGGACGTATAAAATCCTCCCGTGACCCAAAAGTCAGGGGGGCGCCGTATGTGCCAGACCAGAATCTGACCAGGGACAGCTCCCAATAGAAATACATCGGTCCCGGAGAAATTGGCGTCTCACGTACCGCGCAGTACCTTAGCGCATTATATAGTGTAAATTATGAACTGTGCAAGCGGATGTATGCTTAGGCGGCGTCCGCTTTTTTGGCTAGTTTTTCCAAACGCGCGGCGACATTTTCCATTTGCTCGGAAAGCATCTGCTCCAACTCGGCAAGGCGGGCGGCGCTGGCGTCTCCACCTTCGCTGCCTGCGGCGTTGAGTTGTGCGGTCACACGTGAAAGGTCGCGTTTGGCATCGAACAGTTCGTCGGTCACCATCAGCAGGGTGAGGACGAAATGCAGATTCTCCGGCACGCGGCCCATATGCTTGTTGATGAGGCGCATGCGGTCGTTGATGTCTTGGGCTAGGCGGCCGAGATGGGCCTCTTGGCCATCGTCGCAGGCTACTTGATAGTCGCGGCCATTGATATGGATGTTTAACGCACTCATGCAGAAGCCTCCGCTAACATATCTAATTGTTCAATCGAGCCATCGAGCTTTTTCGCGACCTGATTGGCGGCGCTTTGCAAATCGACATATTCTTGCTGGAGCTGTTGCAGCTCGTTGCTGAGCTTGGTGACTTTTTCTTGCAGGATGGTGTTTTCGTCGGAAAGGCGCTGGTTCTCTAGGATAGCGTCCGAAGTCAGCTTGCTAACATCTGGGCGTGTTTCCAGCTGTTCCAATGCGTTGTGAATGCGGGTAAGTTGGCCGTTTAGTTCCGAGTTATCAGGGCTGTAGTCAGTCATGCTCGCCTTGTTCTTGATGTTATGCATTAACTCTTAAGCGGAAAGAAACGGCTTTGCAACCTCTTAAACCAGCTTTGGGATAAGCCTGTGGGAGGGCTTTTCATTCTGAGAAAAATGCGTATGGTAGCGCCAACGATTTTTGAGGTTTAGTATGAGCGAGACGGAAATCAAGCATGCGGAGATGGCGAACGCCATTCGCGCTTTGTCGATGGATGCGGTGGAAGCTGCGAAGTCGGGCCACCCAGGCATGCCGATGGGCATGGCGGATGTGGCGACCGTGCTGTTTCGCGATATTCTAAAATATGACCCTGAGCATCCGGAATGGCCGGACCGTGACCGCTTTGTGCTTTCGGCGGGCCATGGCTCGATGCTGATTTACTCGCTGCTGTATCTCACCGGCTATAAAGATATGACGCTGGATCAGATTAAGCAGTTCCGCCAATGGGGCGCGAAAACAGCGGGTCACCCAGAGTTTGGCCATGCGGCGGGGATTGAGACTACGACAGGCCCACTGGGTCAGGGGATTGCTACGGCAGTGGGTATGGCGCTGGGTGAGCGCTTGATGCATAGCCAGTTTGGAGACGAGCTGGTGGATCACTTTACTTATACGATTGTGGGTGATGGCTGCCTGATGGAAGGGATTAGCCAAGAGGCGATTTCGCTCGCGGGCCATATGCGCCTGAACAAGCTGATTGTACTGTTTGATGATAATGGCATTTCGATTGACGGGCCGACCAGCCTCTCGACGTCGGAAGATCATATCAAGCGCTTTGAGGCGTGTGGCTGGGATGCGGTGACGATTGACGGGCATGATCCTATCGCGATTGCGCGTGCGATTTATAACGCGAAGGCGTCGGATAAGCCATCACTGATTGCCTGCAAGACGACGATTGCCAAAGGCGCGCCGACTAAGGCGGGGACGTCTGGTAGTCACGGTGCCCCGCTTGGGACAGAAGAGATTGAAGGTACGCGCAAGAACCTCAATTGGCCGCATGCGCCGTTTGAAATCCCTGCGGAGATTTTGGATGCGTGGCGCGAAGCGGGTGCGCGCGGCAATGCGGATTTCCAGAAATGGACGAAGCGTTTGGACGGTGCATCGGAACTGACGCAGAACGCCTTTTTGCAACGTGCGAATAATGCCCTGCCTGTCGGGTGGGAGCAGTCTATCAATGACTTCAAGAAGGCATTGTGTGAAGAGAATCCGAAAGAGGCGACGCGTAAATCCTCTGGCCGCGTGCTCGAAGTGCTGGTGGATGCGATTCCATCGCTCATTGGAGGCTCGGCGGATTTGACGGGGTCTAACCTCACCAAAACCAAGGCGATGGAGCCTGTGGTGCCGCCGAAATACGAAGGCCAGTATATCTATTACGGTATTCGTGAGCATGGCATGGCCGCTGCGATGAATGGCTTGGCGCTGCATGGCGGGGTGATTCCTTACGGTGGGACGTTTATGGTCTTTACCGATTATTGCCGTCCGGCGATTCGTCTCTCGGCTTTGATGGAGCAGCGTGTTGTCTATGTGATGACGCATGACTCGATTGGTTTG
>CAYFFN010000188.1:0-3117 GCA_964342335.1 uncultured Azospirillaceae bacterium | reverse complement strand
AAAAGGAACGTTTTCTAGCGCGCTTTGCCAGAAGTAAGGACGCATTGCAGTGTAATCTTCGTGCGAAATTAACGCGCTTTTATCGAGAGAATCTATCCATGCGGGTAGGGGGAATCCAGTGATTTTTCCAACCGATTTCGGCAAGGATGGAAGGCGGGATGTGAGAGGGGTTTTGCCCTTCTTATGGCTGAAGTCATTGGTGATAACCGCAAGGTTAAGTGGGGTATATTGTGCATGGGTTTGGTTTTCATACGCCTGCTCATAATGCTTCTGGTAATGATCATAAAAGGCATTACATATCTCTACAATTTGGTCGTCACCAACCCCGGCACCTGCGCCATAAGGGTGATAAACACCTTCGCTATTATGCTTGCCATGCCCAATCATAACAACGCCGCCGCGCATGGTGTCCAGCTCTCCGGCTTCAATCGCTTCATCCATGTTTTTATAGACGCGCAAATCACCTTCCGTGAAACAGTCATTAAAGAATTCTGCAAGATTGCGGCGCTTAGGAAACGCATGCCCAACCGATGTGTCGCGGAAGGCCAAGCTGCCATCTTTACGTTCCGCAAGCCCCAAGGCGTAATCTCCTTGAATGGTGAAACTCTCTCTGTAAACGGATTCGGGAACGAATAAGGTGCAGCGATCTTTGTGCGTGAAGAGTTGCAGTAAAGCATGTGGGTTGGTGCTGATACCCGCTTTCTCACGGTCAGTATAAGCCAGCGCAACCTGCCTTAGCCAGCCTGTATCCGCAATGACATAATGGTCTGGCTGGCGCTTATGCAAGCGCTGCGTATGCACCCCTAAATGCGGTGCGAGTAGTGGTTTATCCCATTCATCCATGCCCACAGCATAACAGCAATATGTAAAGATTTTATGACATTGGAGGTCTTTTATGGACGAAAATACGCACCGAATCCTCGTGCGCGAAGCCGTGGAGGAGACGCTCATGCGCCTCGGTTTCTCTCTTGATAATCATACGGAATTACAGGCGGATATGCTCTATCTCCGTAAGTCCCGCAAGGGGAGCGAAGAGCTGGCCAAATGGATCAAACGCTCTGCCATTGGCGTAAGCATCAGCGCCAGTTTGTTCGCGCTCTGGGAAGGGCTAAAGTCACTGCTTAAACAGTGACTTTATTAGTACACTCGCCTAACGGCTCGCTATTACGTTCGCGTTGCTCACTTAGGCGCTGCGCGGCGCTTCGCCCTACGGGCCACGGGTCGCGCCCCTTCGGGCAAGCTCCCATTCTTGTCCCATGAAGGTTCATGGGCTCACTATTCGTACCTATGATAAGCCTTCCAGTCATCCTGAATCAAGTTCAGCATGACGATTCTAGAGAGGGATAAGAACGCGGTCAGGAGACCGCGCCTTTAGTCACGCGAATGCGTGTTAGGCTCATTGCGTAGGCCAGTAGGCCGGAGCAGGATCAATCAAAAAAGGAAACTCATCATGATTACTCTTCTAGGCTCCCTCATCGGGTTTTTCAGCGCGGCTTTTCCGGACGTGCTCAAACTGTTTCGCGAGCGCGCGGACAGCAAGCACGAACTGATGGTGTTGCAGCTACAACTCCAACAACAGGCGCAAGGCCACACCGAACGGCTCGCCGAAATCCGCACACAAGCCGACAGCGCCGAAATAGCCGCGCTCTATAAAACCTACCGCACCGATATTCGTTGGGTAGATGCGCTCAACGGCACGGTACGTCCCGTTTTGGCCTATGCCTTCTTCGCGCTTTATGCGGCACTCAAAGCCATGGAATTCGCGCTGATAGACTGGGCAACCCCCCTCCCATGGCAACTCGAACGCCTCTGGAGCACAGAGGACCAAGCCATCTTCGCGGGGATTATTAGTTTCTATTTTGGCCAACGCGCGATGCGAAAAATTTTATAATCGCTCCTGCTCCGGCCTGCTGGCCTCGATTCATAACCTCTCAAGGGCACGAGTGGGAGCTGCCCGAAGGCAGCGACCCGTAGCCCGTCAGGGCGAAGCGCCGCGCAGCGCCTAAGTGAGCAACGCGAACGTAATAGCGAACGAAGTGAGTGTACAATGACTATTCCAGCCAGGGCACTCGCCCTTATCAAACAGTTCGAAGGCTTTTCCGCCGACATTTATATCTGCCCCGCAGGCTACGAAACGATTGGCTATGGCCATGTGGTGCGCGCGGGGGAGGCGTTCTTCGAGGGGATAACAGAAGTCTGGGCGGAGCAATTGCTGCGCGAGGATGTGCGCGTGGCGGAAGCCGCAGTGCAGCGCTATATCACCGTGCCGCTGAACGAGAACCAGTTCGGCGCGCTGGTCTCTTTCACGTTTAATCTGGGGGCAGGGGCGCTGCAACGTTCCACCTTGCGCCGTGTTATCAACCGCGGGGAACACGGCGATGTGCCGCATCAACTCTCGCGTTGGGTTTATGCTGGCGGCCGCAAACTCCCCGGCCTCATCCGCCGCCGCGCAGCCGAGGGGACGCTTTATATGCTCAGCGCTAGAGAATAGGGAGTCATTTGGCCAGTAGGCCAATCTTTAGTCGCCGAAGGCGTTAGGCTCATTGCGTAGCGCAGGAAGCGCGAAGCAGGGGCAATTAAATACCAAATACTCTTCACACAACCGTAATATTTTCTCTTATGGCATTATGCTAAAATACCGTTATGGCGAAGAACTTCATAGATTGGGTTGCAGACAGTGCGAAAGGCGCGGCGGAGGATTTTTCCAACGCGGGAGACGCGCTGGTTGAAGGGCTGAAAGAAACCGCCCCCAGCTTCGAGAAAGCTATTAAAGAGGCCGAAAATGGCAAAGCCGCGCCCCTCGCTATCAAAGTGACGGGCGTTGCGATTGGCTCATATGTGGCCGCTCACGGTATCAACAACCTCGTACGTGGTACGCTAGAAAAGGTCGAACACCCCGCCCATGATGGCCGTGAAGTGACCAACACCACCCGCCTGTTCTGGGGCGGCACAGAAGCCCTGACAGGCCTCTCCACCCTCTATTTCGCCCTTACCCGCAATAGCTTTAAGAATATGTAGTAGTACACTCGCCTATCGGATCGCTATTACGTTCGCGTTGCGCACTTAGGCGCTGCGCGGCGCTTCGCCCTGACGGGCTACGGGTCGCTGCCTACGGAC
>CAYFFN010000187.1:0-3120 GCA_964342335.1 uncultured Azospirillaceae bacterium | reverse complement strand
CGCTGGATCGTTTATCCTTTGACCTCGGGCCATTAGAAGGGCTCTCGCTAGAAGATGGCGCGGCGACGCTCGCGACGTTTACCGCCGATAGCATCAAGCGTGCGGAAGAGTTCTTCCCCGCAACGCCTAAGCGCTACATTATCTGCGGCGGCGGTCGCTTGAACCCAACGATTATGCTGCGCCTCGGCGCAGAGCTAGGCGTGCCGGTTGATCCCGCAGAAGCGGTGGGTTGGGATGGAGATGCGCTGGAGGCAGAGGCGTTCGCCTTCCTCGCGGTGCGTTCGATGCTTGGGCTTTCGCTTACGCGTCCAGAATCGACTGGAGCAGCTCGGGCGGTAAGTGGCGGCGCTTTCTATCGGGCTTAATACGTGGGCGCGCGCGCATTTCAGCGGTCTTCTCGGTGATGAAGTTATAGGTCGACTCGTTGAGCTCTTCCATATTGTTGCGGTAATAATGGTCCGCACCGCTCATCACTTGGTAATCCACCTTCAGGCCTTTTTGCGCTTCCAGCTTGCCAACCAGCTTGGATACGGATGATTCTTCTACAATATCATCGCGGTCGCCTTGGGTCACAAGCCCGTCCGCTGGGCATGGAGACAGGAATCCAAAGTCATATTGGTTTGCAGGCGGTGATACGCAGATAAAGCCTTCAATCTCTGGGCGGCGCATCAGCAATTGCAGCGCAATCCATGAGCCGAAAGAGAATCCGGCAATCCAGCAAGTGAAGGCATCTTCATTCTGCGTTTGCAGCCAGTCGAGCGCGGTCGCTGCATCGGCCATTTCACCAATACCATCATCGAATTTGCCTTGGCTACGGCCCACGCCGCGGAAGTTGAAACGCAGTACCGAAAAACCCGCTTTCGCGAAGTTTTGGTACAAGGTGTAGGTGATTTTGTTGTTCATCGTGCCGCCATAGAGTGGATGAGGGTGCAGCACCAGTGCTACGGGCGCATCCTTCGCTTCGGCTTGGTGATAGCGGCCTTCGAGGCGGCCTTCGGGTCCTGGGAAGATAATTTCAGGCATCGGTGATGCGTCTCCTTCTGCGTGTTTTGGGTGCAATCTTGACCAAAATAGTCGGATATAATATCATCCGGGCGAATTGGCGTGTGAGAGCACGTTTAACGGTGTAATAATGAAATAGTACGGCATTTGCAATGTTCAATCGAGTATCATCCTATATTCGTTCCGTGAAAGAGCGTGACCCTGCGACGCGTTCAGGGTGGGATATTTTACTCTGCAACCCCGGTGTGCATGCCATCGGCTTGCATCGCGTGAGCCATTGGCTTTGGAATAAAAAGCTAGGGATTCCCGCGCGGATGCTAGGGATGTTTGCCCGTTGGATAACGGGGATTGAGATTCACCCCGCCGCCAAGATTGGCAAGAATTGCTATATTGACCACGGTATGGGCGTGGTGATTGGTGAGACATCCAGTATCGGCAATAATGTCACGCTATACCATGGGGTTACCCTAGGTGGAACCAGTTGGGATCATGGCGTGCGCCACCCTCAGGTGGAGGACGATGTGGTCATTGGTGCGGGAGCAAAGGTGCTCGGCCCCGTAATCCTTGGGCGTGGCTCGCGTGTGGGGGCCAACGCGGTGGTGGTCAAAAGCGTGGCGGAAGGCAAAACAGTCATTGGTATCCCCGCCCGTGCCGTAGAGGATAACGTGGGAACGATGGCAGAATATGAGCCGCATTTCTCAGCGTATGGTACGCCAACGGGCGATGTGCAAGACCCGCTTATTGAAGAATTGAAAGACGAAATTAAAGACCTGAAGTCGCGCTTGAACGAGAAAGACGCTGACGAGCGCGAAGAGGAAATGGCAGCTGTATGGAGTATGAACCGTGATACTAAGCACTAAAGGCAGATATTCGGTGATGGCGATGGTGGATTTAGCGATGCACCAGAAGGAGTCGCCTGTTTCACTCACCCATATTGCAGAGCGCCAAGAGATTCCGCAGGCCTATTTAGAGCAAATCTTTGCACGGCTGAAGAAGTCAGGGCTCGTCGAGAGCGTGCGTGGGCCAGGCGGTGGCTACAAGCTGGCGAAGTCTTGCGCAGAAATTACCATGGATGAGATTGTCGCCGCATCGGAGGAAGAAATCCGCATGACCCGCTGTGGCAAGGCCGATGGTGGCTGCATGGCCAAACGCGCCAAATGCCTCACCCACGACTTGTGGGAAGGGTTGGGTGACCATATTGAAGCGTATTTAAGTTCCATCACATTGGAGCAGGTATGCAATAAGGAGATAACGCTCGCGGCATGATTTATCTGGATTACAACGCAACCGCACCCATCCGCCCCGAGGTGCAAGAGGTGATGACGGCAGCCATGGCAAAGCCGGCCAACCCATCCTCTGTGCATGCGATGGGTCGCAAAGCGAAGTCTCAGCTGGAAGATGCGCGCTCAGTGCTTGCGCAAGCCGTGAGCGCATGGCCTAACGAGGTGATTTTCACGGCTTCTGGCACGGAAGCCAACACCATGGCGCTCAAAAGCTTTGACCTCCCGATTTTAGTGTCAGAGGCGGAGCATGCCTCTGTGCAGCAAACCGCAAGCCGCTTGGGCGCGGATACGCTGCCAGTGGATGAGAAGGGGCTGCTGAAGTTAGATATATTGGAAGCGAAGCTGCAAGCCTTGGGCAAGCCAGCCCTCGTATCCGTGATGCTCGCAAATAACGAAACGGGCGTGATTCAGCCCATGGCCGAGATTGCGGAGATCGTGCATCGTTTCGGCGGCTTGTTACATACCGATGCGGTGCAAGCACTCGGCAAAATTCCGGTGGATATGGGCATGCTTGGCACGGATTTGATGACGCTCTGCGCCCACAAAATGGGTGGGCCTGTTGGCGTGGGTGCGCTGGTCGTGCGCAGCGATGTGGAGATAAAGCCGCTTTATGTGGGCGGTGGCCAAGAGTTAGGACGTCGCGCGGGCACGGAGAATATCCCTGCCATTCTGGGTTTTGCAAAGGCGGTGACGCTGGCAGAGGCCGAGCGTAACTCCATGCAGCAGCTCGAATATTGGCTGCAAGATATGTGTGAGGATATCAAAGCCGCAGCGCCAGATATGCTCGTGGCGGGCAAGGGGGCGTTACGTCTTCCCAATACCGTTACGCTTTGCA
>CAYFFN010000186.1:0-3128 GCA_964342335.1 uncultured Azospirillaceae bacterium | reverse complement strand
CCCTCACGCAAGCGCAAACCATCCAACTACGCGACTTCTTTAACCACTACAATAAATACGATAATCCACTCTGCATGGCGGCCCAGTCCCGCCACCTAGACTATACATGGCTCTGCACTGAAATGGCCGCCCTCACCGATACGGTTGATGCGTATCTTGAAGCCACGCACACGCCCATCCTCTCTGAACGGCAGGAAAAGCCGCCTGTCGAAAACCGTGAAGACACCGTACAACTCTGGAAGCGTGTGCTAGAAAAAGCCGCCAACGGAGAGATTAAAGCACATTACGAAAAAGCCGACCATATCGACACCTCATCTCCTTATATTATAGGCCTCAGCGGCGTAGACCAATTTCAAGGCAATGAGAATCTCAGCAATGGCCTGCTACGGCATATAGCAAAGCTGGTCGGCGGAGACGAACATTGCACTGAGAAACAGATACAATGCTACACCATCACCATGCCCCGCGCGCACCGCACGCGCTACCACGCCGACACCTTCCGCTACAACGCCAATCCAGAACACCATACCAGCGCGCACATGCAAGACTTCGCGCAGCATATTCTCTTCCCCGCGCTCGGGCTGGATGCGGAAACCCCACCCGATAAGCGCGTTTTAATGCGCAACCTCCACGGTCTCAACCTCTTCGCCTATAGCTACGGCTCCATCTGCGCGAAGGAACTTGAGAACCTCCTCTCCCAAAAGATGGAAACACTGGGCTATGACGAAGCCACTATTAAAGAAGCCCTCTCCCAAGCCTATGCGCTCCATATCGGCCCCATCGCCAATTTCCAGCACCCCAAACCACACGGCGAGTTTAGCTCTGTCTATGTCGCCTCGCCCAATGACTATCTCGTGCGCTCCAAAATCAATATCCGCAACCTGCTCGAAGAAATGTCCGATGCCGTGCCGCTCGGCAAAACCGCACTCTTTATACGCTCCAAATCACCGCAAGCCTCATACCTAATGGAAGATGACAAAGCACAACAAGCCCCAGAGAACACCCTCAACAACTATCATGGTCACGGCCTAAGGAGCTACACCCAGCGCAGCACCATCATTCATAACCCAAGCTATGTCGGCAGCTTCCTGCGCTACGCCCTAGAGGGCAAAGAAGGCGCGCTCGATAGCACCGTGCAAGATGCACCCGCTAAGCAATTAGAGAATCAATCCGGCAGCGCATCCATCCCCGGCCAATATGTCGCTGCTGCCCTCACCCGCATGGCCAATCAATCCCTTCACCCCACTGCACATAATAGATTTCAATCATGAGCGAGGCTTTTTCCTTAAAGGCAACGCCACAAGCCATCATCTTCGATTGGGATGACACACTCTTCAACGGCCACGCGCTTTACCACGAAGTCTTCGTCGACATGTTCGAGCATTTCCACGAGAAATACGGCATCGAGCCAAACGGCTTCACCCGTGAAGAATTCGACTTCAACACCCACCGCGTCAAACGCAACGCACTAGGCGAAGAAACCTTCAAATCCACCCGAGATTTCTGGATCCACACCTATGGGGAGGAAATCGGAAATGAAGCGATGGAATATATGCAAGAGCGCCTGCGCGACCCTGACCTGAACCTAGCCGGCAAAGAAATGCCGCAAGCCCGTGAACTCCTCACATGGCTCAAGGCCCACCATATCCCCTTCGCCATCGCCAGCAACTCCCAGCAAGACGTGGTAGAGCAGTACGCAAAAGGCACCTTTGGCGATTTGGTAAAAGGCGTTCCTATTATAGGGAGAAACGTAGAAAGCCCCGATGCACGAACCATCATGCCCAAAAAACCAGAGCCAGATATGCTCTACAAAGCTTTGGAGCAACTTGGCCTCCCCGCTTCAGAAAACATCCTGATGGTAGGCGACCAATTTAGTAGCGACGGCATAAGCGGCCTACGCGCCGGCCTCACCCCCACCATTATTCTCCACCAAGCCAAACCAGCAGACGCCGAACTGGCCGCACAATATAATGTAGATTACAGCAAAACGCAGTATGCAGACACCCTCGCCGACCTCTTCGACGCCCTCAAACAGGCCAAGCAGCAAGAACGCTTTACTATAAAGAAGTAATTTCTTTTATCCAATCACCCTCTAACAGGAGCTGGTGGAAACTTGTCTAATGAAGCGGTGCTGCCCATACTTACCTTCGTTTCCACAAGTGATCTATCCTTCAAGCATGCCTCGATTTCCGCTTTCACAAGCGCCATAAAAGCTTCCATACGCGGTTGAATGGATTCTAAATCCAAATCTGGCTCTGCACTCGACATAGCATGTCGATAAGGATCACGTATTTCCCCTTTTGGCCCGTTTGGCATTACACGCTTACAAAAGTTTTCCGCAAAATCCGCAGCGAACCTCTCTGTACCCGAAATACTGTAGTCTAGATGTCCATTTGAATCATAGTGCCTCACATAAGGCTCAAACCCAAGCTCCTCTTGCTTTTTCGCAGCCAAATACAGCTCAATCGCTTTATCTATGGAGTAGTGTGGGTGTTCACCCAAAAAAGCAGGCTGTACGCCAGAATTCACATTGGCAATTCTCTTTTTCACAGCATCAACAAATTCATTTTCCAACATAACATTCTCCTAACTCATTAAATTTGTGCTCTTTTATTTAGCAGGAAATCTATGGAGAAATATTACATTTCTGTGAAAAAGAATAAAAAAGCAAAAAAATGCATTTTAGCGCTTGACCCTGTCAGAATGCATGTCTATAAGCACATTCCCAGCCGCAAGCGCGGCGCGTTTGAAAGGGCCAACGGCCAAGGAAAACGCTGCAGAATGACAGTGTAAAGAATGTTTATACGTAGATGGTAGTGTGCGGACTATAACTGTACATTTACTATCTGCGAACGCATACACCACTAATTGTGCATTTTCGGATGTATTTTTAGTAACGCTTAGTTAAGTGGCTTCGGCCACAGATTAAGTAACAAATGTGATGTTCGTATCACCGTTGACCATAAGACCTCTTCGGGGGCAAGCAACGGGGATAGAATTTGTGCAGGTTCAGAAATTTCTTACTTCGGTAAGAACCTAAATTTCTTGTCTCTCAATCGAGAGACACTCTCTTAACATGAGAGTTTGATCCTGGCTCAGAACGAACGCTGGCGGCAGGCCTAACACAT
>CAYFFN010000185.1:0-3174 GCA_964342335.1 uncultured Azospirillaceae bacterium | reverse complement strand
CGCGTCCAGCAGCCACACCCCGATGGCCACAATGAACAGCATCGCCGCAATGCCCAGCCCCTGCAAGAGCGGCGAACTTTTCTCTAATCGGGTATGATAGTGTATAGCCATCGGCTTTTCCTTTACGCCCT
Organism: uncultured Azospirillaceae bacterium; assembly: GCA_964342335.1. GTDB lineage: Bacteria > Pseudomonadota > Alphaproteobacteria > Rickettsiales > UBA3002 > CAYFFN01. Next base: position 3,043 of record CAYFFN010000185.1, on the reverse strand, counting down.
CTGTAATTCTCCGCATTCTACCATAGTTATGGAACAAACACTCCCAGATTATACGCTCGAAGATGCCCAAACCCTTCGCCCCATTTGCGGGGTAGATGAAGTCGGGCGCGGGCCATGGGCAGGCCCCGTCGTGGCCGCCGCGGCCATCTGGCCGGATGAGGCGCGCATCCATGTGCCTGCTGGTTTGACCGACTCCAAAAAGCTCACCGCCAAACGCCGTGAGGCGATGGTCGATACGCTCAAAACCCATTGCATCTGGGCGATAGGCGAAGCGAGCGTAGAAGAGATTGATAGCCTCAACATCCTCGCCGCCACCAAGCTGGCGATGCAGCGCGCCGTGGCGGGATTATCCGTGCCACCCGCCTTCGCGCTGGTGGATGGCAACCAGCCGCCCGTGCTGCCCTGCCCTGTGCAATCCGTGGTGAAGGGCGATAGCCGCAGCTTGAGCATCGCCGCCGCGTCCGTCATCGCGAAAGTCCACCGCGATAAACTCATGGAGCAATTGCACGCCGAACACCCGCATTATGGCTGGGCGAGCAACGCAGGCTACGGCGCCAAAGCCCATCAAGACGGCCTCGCCACCCACGGCGTCACCCCACACCACCGCAAAAGCTTCGCGCCCATCCGTAAAATTCTGGAGGCGGCCTAATATGGTTTTTTATATTAAAAAAGAAGCGAGTCAGGAGACTCGCCCTTTAGTGCGCGAAGCGCTTAGGCTCATTGCGCAGGCCAGTAGGCCGGAGCAGGAGCGATTATAAAATGCTACTCAAAAACATCATCCAAAAATCTGCGCCTAAGGCCTTTGGCAAGCGTGGCTTTGCGGAGAGGAAGTTGCTGCTGGAATGGCCGAAGATTGTTGGCAGCGAGCTGGCTGCTTGCTGTATGCCGCAGAAAATCTCGCGCGACCGCCAAGGCAAACGCGCGGCCACCCTGCATCTAGATGTGCTTTCCGGCTTCACGCTCGATGTACAGCAGATGGAGCCGGTGATTCTGGAAAAGATTTCAACCTATATCGGCTACCGTGCGATTGAGCGTCTGGTGCTGCATCAGACCTATTTTCTGCCGCAGCCGGAGGTCTATAACCCCAAGGCAGAACCGCGCGAGGACTCCCTCGCCGCCGCGCATAACCAAACCGCTGAAGTAGAAGACAAAGACCTCCGCGCCGCGCTCGACCGCCTCGGCGCCCGCATAAAAGAAAAAGAGGAATCACTTGAAAGCGCGAAGGGTCAGGACTAGCTTACGCGTATAATACGAACATGTCACATACAGGAGAAGACCATGCTACGCACATTCGCCGCCCTCGCCCTCGGACTCAGCCTCGCCCTAGCCGCACAGGCAGAGGAAGTGCCGCAAACGCCAACCACCCACCCGATGTATTCCGTACAGCCCGGTGAGTTTATCGTCGGCGATGCCAATGCACCGGTGACCATTATCGAATATTCTTCCCTTACCTGCCCGCATTGCGCCAATTTCCACAGCAATGTACTGCCTACTATTAAAGAGAAATACATTGATACCGGCAAGGCCAAGCTGGTGGCACGCGCCTTCCCGCTGAATGCGCCTGCGCTGGATGCGGCGAAGATTGTTGCATGTATTGATGAACCAGAGCGTCATTACAAATTCCTCGAAGTCTTCTTTAAGATGCAGGACAAATGGGCATTCTCTAACGACTATAAAGAAAAATTGACGCAAATCGCAGCCGTGGGCGGCATGGACAAAGCCACTGTAGACGCCTGTCTCGCGGACCAGAAGATTGAAGAAGCCGTGCTCACCAGCCGTAAAATCGGCGCAGAAGAGCTGACTGTGCAATCCACCCCGACCTTCTTCATCAACGGCACCAAGCTGCAAGGCACGGGTAGCGTCGAGGTCTTCAGCGGCGTGATTGAGAAGGCACTGGCCAAGTAATATTCTTCATTTTCCTATCTTCGGGCTCGACCCGAAGATCTACTACTATCCACAAGCAAAAGACCCTCGGGTCAAGCCCGAGGGTACAAAAAGTGAACAACCAACTCCCCGACCTCAACACCCTCAAAAACCGCATTAAAGCGACCAAGCTAGAGGTCGCTCATGGCGAACAACCATCAGAAAAAGGTGCGGGAAAGCAAGCCATACGCATGGGGGCAGACCTTACCGCAGGTGTCGTGGTCGGCATGGTCGGCGGCTATTTCCTCGATGACTGGCTGGGCAGCAAGCCTACCTTCATGTTTTTAGGACTCGCCGTAGGCTTTATCGCCGGCATCCGCCTAATGACCCACGGCCTCAAACAAGCCGAGCGCGAAGAAGCCCTCCGCGCAGAAATCGAGCGCCTAAAGAAGGACTAACCCCCTTCTCTTTTCATCAAAATGTAACACTTTGCCTCCCCCCTGCATGATAGATTAGGGGATGCCAAAGGACAAAACATCTGCGCCTGAATTAACCGTGCGCCAACTGCTGCTACAATCGCTGCCTAAGGGCGAGCACTTTTGCTATAATAACGGAGAAGCGCACACGAAAGCGCATAAATTTAACGCTGGAATAAAACAGCTTGATGAGAGCCTTAATAAGGGCGGGAAAAACAACCAAGGCTTCCGTATTCGCAGCGCCGCTATCACCTCCACTGAGGCGCTAGACGCAATCAAAAGCAAACTCAACGGCACCTCGTCACTCTATACGCCCAGTTATATTTTCGTTGGGCCAAAAGTAAGCCAAACGCTCTTCACTATCGCAAATGACGAGTTGAATGGCTTGCTGAATATACGCATGGGCGAGCGTTACGAACATCGGCCATTATTTAGCTTTAAACCTATTTTGGACATTGTCCCTCACCATCGCGGTGACGACTTACATGCATTCTTAGCCGAAAATAAGGATAACCGAATCCGACTTATTAAAGAGTTAGCCAACCATCCAGAGAAGTTGGAGCGTATATTTGACATTGCGGCCTTTGTAGCGGTGCAACCATTAAGCCCCGAAAGACCGGATATGCATGCGGGCAATATTATGGTGCGCTCAAAGTCTCTCACCCTATCCCTCGTCGATATGGTTTCGCCAGAGCATATTGATT
>CAYFFN010000184.1:0-3210 GCA_964342335.1 uncultured Azospirillaceae bacterium | reverse complement strand
ACCGCCGGCAGCGCCGGCAGCGCCGCAGGTGCCGACTCCGCCGTCCAATGCTGGGCATATGGAGCTGGATAGTAAGCGTGAGCCCGTCATTTATGATGTGGTTGGGCTAGATGAAGGCAAACCAAAGCGTCAGGTGGAAGAATTTGACCCGACCAAGAAAGATACGGATAGCTTTTAGAGCTGGACTCATGCAAGCCTGCGCGCTACACCCAGCCCATGCATATTTATAACGATATTCGAGAAGTTGTTCTGGCTGCCGTGGAGGCGATGCGCGCTGAAGGCGTGCTGCCCGCAGAGTCTTTGCCCCTAGAGGCGATTACGGTGGAGCCGCCGCGTGATGCCAACCATGGGGATATGGCGACCAATGCGGCGATGGTGCTTGCCAAGCCTGCCAAAATGAACCCACGCCAGATTGCCGAGCATTTACAGGCACGTCTGGAAGCGGATAATCGCATTGCGCATATCGAAATTGCGGGGCCGGGCTTTATTAATCTGCGTCTGAATCCATCGGTGTGGCATGGGATTATCCCCGCTGTTTTGGAGGCTGGCTTGGATTGGGGGCGCTGCGCGATTGGCGCGGGTAAGAAGGTGAATGTGGAGTATGTCTCCGCGAACCCAACGGGGCCGCTGCATATTGGCCATGCGCGTGGCGCAGTATATGGCGATGCGATGGCGAATTTGCTCTCGCGTGCGGGCTATGACGTTACCAAAGAATATTACATCAATGATGCAGGCGCGCAGGTGGATGTGCTCGCGCGTTCGGCTTATTTGCGTTACCGTGAGGCGTGCGGCGGGACGCTTGAAATCCCCGAAGGTTTGTATCCTGGTGAGTACCTCAAGCCAGTGGGAGAGGCGCTGAAAGCCAAGCATGGTGATGCGTTGCTGGGCAAAGATGAGTCGGAATATTTGGCGGATGTGAAGGCGTTCGCTATCGACTTTATGATGGATTTTATCCGTGAGGACTTGGCGGGGCTGGGTATTTACCATGATGCCTTCACCAGCGAGGCGGCGCTGCAAAAAGCCGGGCGCGTGCCCGAAGCGATTGAGAAACTGCGTGAGCGCGATTTGGTCTATCGTGGCGTGTTGGAGCCGCCAAAGGGCAAAGTGCCTGAAGATTGGGAGGCGCGTGAGCAGCTGCTGTTCAAAGCCACTGAGTTTGGCGATGACGTGGACCGCCCGCTGCAAAAGTCCGATGATAGCTATACGTATTTCTCTGGCGATTTGGCGCTGACGCTGGATAAGCTGGAGCGTGGTTTTGATGTGCTTATCTATATGATGGGTGCGGATCATGGCGGCTATGTGAAACGCCTCAAGGCCGCGAATGACGCGCTGAGCAACCGCACTGCGGAGACGGATGTGCGTTTGTGTCAGCTGGTGCATCTCTTCAAAAACGGTGAGCCGGTGAAGATGAGTAAGCGTGCCGGAAACTTTGAGTGGGTGAGCGACGTGGTTGAAGCTGTGGGCAAAGACGTGCTGCGTTTTGTGATGCTCACGCGCAAAAGCGATGTGACCATGGAGTTCGACCTCGATAAGGTGAAGGAGCAGTCTAAGGACAATCCGGTATTTTATGTGCAATATGCACATGCACGTGCGAAGTCAGTGCTGCGCCTGGCGAAGGAGCAATCGCCTGAGGCATATGAGGCGTCAAAGGCGGTGTCTGTCGAGCAAGTTGTTCAACTAAAACACGAAGCAGAATTGAGTCTTATCAAATTATTGGCGCATTATCCTCGTGTGTTGGAACAAGCAGCGGTCGCGCATGAGCCGCACCGTATTGCGTTCTATGTGCAAGAGCTGGCGGCGGGCTTCCACGGGCTGTGGAATGTCGGCAGCAACGATGCAGACTTGCGCTTTGTGGTGGACGGCGATGCGAAACTCACAGCCGCGCGATTAGCGCTTGCCAGAGCCGTGACCACGGTTGTAGCGTGTGGGTTGACCCTTCTGGGCGTAACCCCCTTAGACGAGCTACGTTAATGGCGAAAAAAGACAAAGAACTTTACGATAATGAATATGAGCCTGCGGGCTTGAAATGGATGTCCTTGGCGGTGGTTGTGCTGGCCGTTTCTGGCTTTGTGGCGCTGGCATGGTATGCCTACAGCGCAGGGCAAAAGGAGATTCACCCTGATGACGTGTTGATTGTCGAGGCGGATGGTAATGATTACCGCGTGAAGCCGGAAGAGCCGGGTGGTCAGGACTTTAAATATAAAGATAAAGCGATTTACGAGAATCTAAGCGAAGAGAAGCGCCCACAGACGGCACCAACGCAAGTGGTGAAGGTGGAAGCGCCTGTGCGTCCAGACATCGCGCCGCGCACCGATATGCCAGAAGATTTTGGCAAGGTGGAAGAAGCCGCGCCGAAGAAGAAAATTACGACCTATGTGAGTCCGATCCCGAAGCCAGTAGAAGAGGAGGCAAAAGCTGCCCCTGTTAAGGCTCCCGTGGTGAAAGAGGCGAAAGCGCCGGAGAAACTGATGAATCCCGACGCGTTTGCACCCGTGACGCCTGAGGAAGAAAAGAAAATGACGGCGCCGAAGGAAGAACCAAAGCCAGCGCCAGTGCCTGAGCCGATAAAAGCGAAACCTGCGGCGACGGGTAACCACAGCGTGCAGCTTGGCGCATTCCGCAGCAACGAAGAGGCGATGACGAATTGGGATAAAATTCGCCGCTCGCATCTGGATGTGCTGGATGGGTTGAGCAACCGTATCGTGCGTGCCGATTTGGGTGAGAAGGGCGTGTATTATCGTCTGCGTGCGCTTGGTCTGAAAGACAAGGCCGCTGCCACAGATTTGTGTAAAACGTTGGCTGCACGCAAGCAGCCATGCTTCTATAGCGGGACGATGTAAGCCCGATGCCAAAGGCCGTGATTTTTGGCTGTGAAGGCCTCTCTCTAAGCGAAAACGAAAAAGCATTTTTTAGCGAATGCCAGCCGTTGGGGTTTATTCTGTTCGCACGCAATTGCGACACACCGGATCAAGTCAAAGCGCTGGTGGAGGAGCTGAGAGCCTGCGTGAAGCATGAAGATGTGCCGATCCTTATCGACCAAGAGGGTGGGCGTGTGGCGCGTCTTAAGCCACCGCATTGGCCGGCTTTTCCTACCGCTGAAACCTTTGTGAATTTAGCGGGGCATGATTTGGCGATGGCTACGCGTGCTTGCGAGTTGAACGCGAAAATGATTGCGTTTGAACTCACGCAACTTGGTATCAACACCAATTG
>CAYFFN010000183.1:0-3236 GCA_964342335.1 uncultured Azospirillaceae bacterium | reverse complement strand
TGGCGAACCGCGCTTTATCGGCATTTGCCGAGATTTAAGCTCCCTTGCCGAACTCAGTAATGCCAAAGATATTGCCGATGCGGCGAACCGCGCAAAATCGGAATTCTTGGCGCATATGTCTCACGAGCTGCGCACACCGCTCAATGGCATATTGGGCATGAGCCAGCTCTTGCAAAACACAAAACTAAATGAAGAGCAGCAGAGCCTCGCAGGGCATATATATGGCTCCGGTCAAGCGCTGCTTGAAATCGTGAATGACATACTCGACCTTTCTAAAATTGAGGCAGGTGGGCTCACGCTGGAATCGATTGGCTTTAGCATCAAAGATAAGCTGAACGAGCTACTTCCCCCACTCAACACCTTGGCGCATGCAAAGCTTCTCACCTTTACCAGCAACCATAAAACTCTTGAAATACCTTATGTGATTGGTGACCCGGTGCGCTTTGGTCAGGTCATCACCAACTTGGTGAGCAATGCCATCAAATACACCAAAGACGGGGAGGTAACGCTTACCATTACCATCACCCCAAAAGGTGCCTCCAAAATCGGCATTTCCATAGAAGTGAAAGACCAAGGCATTGGCATCCCCCCAGAGAAATTGGAGACCATTTTTGATAGCTTTGCACAGGCAGACACCTCCACAACGCGGCTTTATGGCGGCACGGGCCTTGGCCTCGCCATCACCAAAAAACTCGTAGAGCTTTTGGACGGCGAACTTACCGTTACGAGTGAGGTAGGCAAAGGCTCTTGCTTCACCTTTAGTGCTGAATTTAATACTACCGATAGCCTGCAAGAGGCACGCTATACACGCCATGAGGTTTCGGGAGAAGGCATCATCGAGCCAGAGGATATCACCGTGCTGATTGTAGAAGACCAGCCACTCAACCAGCTTCTCTTGCAAAAGGCACTTTCCAACCTTGGCATCACGCAGGTGAGCGTTGCTAACAACGGCAAGGAAGGCGTCGCGCTCTATAGCGAGCAATATTGGGATATCATTTTTATGGATTGCTTTATGCCGGTTATGGATGGCTATGCCGCGACCCGCGAGATACGCCAAATGGAACAGAAATCGCGTTCCACCTCCACCATCGTTGCGACCACGGCCAATGCCATGGTGGGCGAGCGCGAAAAATGCCTCGCCGCAGGGATGGATGATTATATCAGTAAGCCCTATAGTTTGGATGATTTGAAGAACCTGCTTTCCAAATGGGTGAAGTTCGATAACGACTAAACGAACTGCCCTGCCGCGTGGCCACTCGCCCATGCCCATTGAAAATTATAGCCGCCTAACCAGCCCGTCACATCCACCACTTCGCCAACGAAATAAAGGCCAGACACCTGCTTCGCCTCCATGGTTTTGGAGGAAAGCGCATCCGTATCCACTCCGCCGAGTGTGACTTCTGCCGTTCGGTAGCCTTCCGTACCATTGGGAACGACCGTCCAATCATTCACCTGCGCGGCTATCGCCTGCAAGCTTGCGTTGGAGCATTCAGCAAGCTTGCCTGCAAACCCATTTTGCTCACACACATAGTGCGCCAACTTCTTCGGCAGAAGGGCAGAAAGCACCGTCTGAATTTCTTGCTTGGGGCTTTGCTCTCGCAGGGTTTTGAGATGCGCGAGCATATCCATATCAGGCGCGAAATTCAGATGCAGTTCCTCGCCCTCCCGCCAATAGGAAGAGATTTGCAAAATCGCTGGGCCACTCAAACCGCGATGGGTGAACAGCATGCCCTCACGGAACGAAACCTTACCACATGTTGCAACCGCTTCTAACGACACGCCTGCCAATGCGTGCAACGCCTCGTCGGCCAGCGTGAAAGGAACCAAACCCGCACGCGGCGCTATAACATTAAGGCCGAATTGCTTGGCTACCTCATAGCCCCAGCCCGTCGCGCCCATCTTGGGAATGGAAGGCCCACCGGTGGCAATCACCACTGATGCCGCTGTGATGGTTGCCTCGTGTGTATGCACCACAAAACCGCTATCGTTTTTCTCAATCTTTTGCACGTCTGCCGATAGCTGGAACTGCACATCTACCTCTGCGCATTCCTGCTCCAGCATCGCGATAATCTGCTTCGACGAACCGTCGCAAAAAAGCTGCCCTAATGTCTTCTCGTGATACGCAATGCCATGCTTCTCCACGAGTGCGATAAAATCAGCGGGCATATAACGCTTGAGTGCTGAAACACAGAAATGCGGGTTCTCAGAAAGATATTGTTTAGGGGTCGCATGCAGGTTGGTGAAGTTACAGCGCCCGCCACCAGAAATGCGGATCTTCTCGCCCACCTTTGCGGACTTATCCAGTACCAGCACACGCCGCCCGCGCTTGCCTGCCTCGATAGCGCACATCAGCCCCGCAGCGCCCGCGCCAATAATCACCACATCCGTTTCCATAGGCTGCTTATAGAGAATTGCAGCGCGGGAGACAATCGCGCTCTTATTTTGTCATTGAATGGTCACTACAAAGCGCCTATCACGGGGTATGATTTTCGTTAAAGCACCCACCGACTCTACCAACGCGCATTACGAGCGCCGAGGGGAACGTGCGACCGAAAAAGTGGCAAGCACTATTGCGCAAAAAAGCTGGCGCTGGACGCTGATTAACATCGCATGGACCGCAGGCCCGGTTACGTTCATCGCATTGCAAGTGGGCTATTATATGGGCTTTGGCAAAGGCGCGCCTCTGCAGAACTTCATTTATTTCGCTGGTTACACCGTGGTTGCGGCGGTACTCGCGGTGCTCTCATCGGTTCTTTATGACGCATTATATAAACCGCGCGTGCAAGAAGAACAAAAACAACTGCTGCGCTCCGTAGACGACCTGCATTGCTTTATGCTGCATCTGCGCGACGCCATCTTACGCGAGTTGGAGCCACATGAGCGGCGCATCATTTCGGCTTATTATTTGCTTTCGGCAGCTTCTCCGCCTCCATCCGCCATTGGCACCGCCGTCATGGATTTGACAGGCAGCGCCCCCATCACCAAAGCGGCGCGTAATATCCATGCTTACACGCTGCAAGGACTGTATTCCTGCGCGGAAGATACATGGGAAGAGATTCAGCCAGAATTAGAAAAGGTTCGCACGGAATTATCGGACGTCGCGCCGCAAACGCTTGGTTTGCTAGAGCGCTTTTTGCAAGGCGATATGCCGAGCCTGCAAACCGGCATTGAGCGCACCAACGGATTTATCGACCGCGTTTTATGTTCGGCAGAAGAAAACACCACCGAGCTTATGA
>CAYFFN010000182.1:0-3249 GCA_964342335.1 uncultured Azospirillaceae bacterium | reverse complement strand
CGCCTGTTCTTTGCGCGCATTCAGCAATGCACGTCCCACCCCGCCATAAATACCAGCCGTGAGGGCAATCACCCCTGCGCTATGCGCCGCTATTTGCTCGTAGGTAACCAACGGGCCTTCCTGCATGGGCGGGCGCAGAAACGCATCGGATGCAAGCTTCAGCAAATTGCTATAGCCTTCCTTATTGGTCGCAATCAGCAAAAGCTGGTCTGGCGTAATATTGCGTGCGGTCGCAAGGTCTGTCTCATGCGGCACCACATCTAACTGCACGCCTACAATCGGCTGCACTCCCGCCTTCGCCATCCCTTGCGAGAACTCCAGCGAGCCAAACAGATTGTTATTATCCGTCAGCGCCACCGCAGGCATCTGGAATTGTTGGCAGAGTTGAGTCAGGTCGGGCAGTTTGATTGCCCCTTGCAGGAGCGAGTAAGCGCTACGCACGCGCAAATGCACAAACGGATTACCCATGCGGCAGCTCGACAATCTTTCCTTCTTCCAAGGTCACCACCTTGTTTAACTGCTTGGCCAAAGCGTGGTTATGCGTAGCAATAAGCGCACTCAAACCCGCTTCTTTCACCAGCTCTTTGATAAGCGCAAAAATCTCATCCGCCAAGGCAGGGTCAAGATTCCCCGTTGGCTCATCCGCAATCAGCAATGCAGGCTTGTGCACCAACGCGCGCGCAATCGCGACGCGCTGCTTTTCTCCGCCAGAAAGCTCAGATGGGCGATGCGTCATGCGCGCAGAAAGCCCAACACGTTCCAGCATCGCTATGGCAGCGGCTTCATCCACCTTGCCTTGCAGTTGCAGCGGCATCAACACATTCTCTAGCGCCGTAAATTCTGGCAGAAGATGATGGAATTGATACACAAAACCCAGTTTCTCACGACGCAATGCCGTGCGCGCCCCATCGTTTGCTTTCGCAACGGACTCACCACACAGCGCCAGCTCACCACCGTCACAATTATCCAGCAGCCCGGCCACTTGCAGCAAAGTAGATTTTCCGCAGCCGCTCGGCCCCACCAGCGCAACAGACTCACCTGCCGCAACGGTTAAGTCCACGCCGCGCAGCACCTCAAGCACCGTATGTTTCTCACCATACTGCTTAGTGACGCCCGATAGTTTCAACACCGTATCAGCCATAACGCAACGCCTCCGCCGGTTGAATCTTCGCCGCCTTCCATGCAGGGTACAAGGTCGCGAGGAACGATAGTGTGAGCGAGCCAATCACTACCATAATCACTTCGCTGGGCTCGGTCTTGGTGGGCAGGCTGGAGAGGAAATAGATTTGCTCCACCAGAATCTTTTGCCCCGTCAACGCCTCAATCGCATGACGAATATTCTCAAGATACGTCGCTGCCAACACGCCCAGCACACAGCCAATCGCCGTGCCGATGAAGCCCGTAATCACGCCACTTATCATAAAGATACGCATAATCGTGCTACGCGTCGCACCAAGCGTGCGCAAAATGGCGATGTCCGTTTGCTTGTCTTGCACCAGCATCACCAAGCTGGAGATGATGTTAAAGGCCGCCACCAACACAATCAGCGCCAGAATCGTCACCATCACGTTACGCTGCACCGTAATCGCGTTGAACACGCTAGAGTTACTCGTCTGCCAATCATAAACGCGATAACCGCTCCCCAAAGATTGCTGCAACTCAATCGCGACAGGCACGGCATTATCCGAATTCACCAAATCCAGCTCAATCTGGTTCACCGCATCCGTAAGTTTGAAAAACTTCTGCCCCTCCTCAATCGGCAGCAGCACCAGACTCGAATCATAAAGATGCATCCCCGTCTTGATGGTCGCAACGACAGGATACGCCTTAATGCGCGGAATCATGCCCGCGAAAGTGCGCTGACCTTCCGGCGATATAAGCGTGACCATGTCACCAATGCGCACACCCAAATTCTCTGCCAAGCGCTGGCCAAGCGCCATGCCGCTTGCCTGAGAAATGCGCGAGATATCGCCATTCGTCACATTCCCCGCCAAAACAGGATTCTCCAGCAACGCCTCTAGCGGTTGCGCTAGCACCTGCGCGCCGAGCGCACGGTCATTGGCGTTTACCATCACTTGCCCAGAAATGCGTGGCACGGCAGACACCACCGCATCCTGCGTAGCCAGCGTTTCACTCATCGCTTCATAATCATAAATGGCATTCTGATTGGAGAGAATCGTCACATCGCCGCCAATGCCCAAAAAGCGAGAAATCATTTCCTCTTTGATGCCATTCATCAGCGAAAGCACGAGAATCAGTGTCGCCACGCCAAGCATAATACCAAGCACAGAGAATAAAGCAGTAATAGAAACAAAACGTTCGCGGCGGCGTGTACGCAAATAACGTAGCGCCATGCGTCCCGCGAAACCAAGCATTAGAGCACCTGCTGTAATTGGGTTTTGAGGTAATTCACCACCACATCGCGCTCAAGCTCTAGCTTTTCGCCTGTGGCACGGTTTTTCACCTCCAACTTTCCAGCTTGCAAACCTTTCGGCCCAACCACCACTTGCCACGGCAAGCCAATCAAATCCATCGAGGCGAACTTAGCGCCCCCACGTTGGTCCGTATCATCGTAGAGCACCTCAATGCCAACTTGCTGCAACTCTTCATACAGCGCATTTGATGCGTCCACGCAGGCAGCATCATCGCCACGCAAATTAATCAGCCCCACATGATACGGTGCGACCGAAGCGGGCCATTTGATGCCGTCATCATCATGATGCACCTCAATAATCGCGCCAAGCAAGCGGGAAACCCCTACCCCATGGCAACCCATCTGCACCGTCACATCCTGACCGCTAGCATCTTGCACCTTCGCGCCCAACGGCGCCGAATATTTATCGCCGAGGAAGAAGATATGCCCCACCTCAATGCCACGGCCAGTCTTGAGCTGGTCGGCAGGGATCGGGCAATTGGCAGCGTCATGCTTTTCATCCGCCGCGCTATACATGCCTTTCATCTTGGCGATATCAATCACCTCTTTCTTCACTTCGTCTTCAAACGCAGCTTCGTAGAAAATCTCGCTTTCGCCTGTTTCCGAAAGCACCTGAAACTCGTGGCTCATATTCCCGCCAATCGCGCCTGTATCCGCCACAAACGGAATCACCGTCAGTCCCATACGGCCGAAGATTTTGAAATAGGTCGCATACATTTTGTCGTAGAGCGCCATATGGCTCTCTTCATCGACGGAGAAGGTGTAGGCATCCTTCATCAGAAATTCGCGGCCACGCATCCCGCCAAAACGCGGGC
>CAYFFN010000181.1:0-3279 GCA_964342335.1 uncultured Azospirillaceae bacterium | reverse complement strand
GGTGAAGTCCAGCTCAATCTGCCCTGGTGTTGCGGATACATGCACCGTTTGCGGGCGCATCTTGTCCCATTCCTCAAACTTCAGCGGGCGGTTATCCATGCAGCTTGGCAGGCGGAAGCCATGGTCGGCCAGCACCGTCTTGCGCGCCTTATCGCCATTATACATGCCGCGGATTTGCGGTAGCGTCACATGGCTCTCATCGACAAAGAGCAAGGCATCTTTCGGGATATATTGAAACAGCGTCGGAGGCGGTTCTCCGGGGGCCGTGCCTGCGAGGTAGCGGGAGTAATTCTCGATGCCGCGACATGTGCCCGTCTCCATGAGCATTTCCAAATCGAACGTGGTGCGTTGTTCCAAGCGTTGCGCTTCGAGCAGGCGATTATGTTTATGATACCATGCGAGGCGGTCCTTCAGCTCGGCTTTGATTTGGATGATGGCTTGGTCTACCGTCGGGCGTGGCGTGACATAGTGGCTGTTTGCATAGATATGCGCCTCTTCCAGCTTGCGGATGGTCTCGCCCGTGAGCGGATCGAACTCGGTGATATCGTCAATCTCATCGCCAAAGAGCGAGATACGCCATGCGCGGTCTTCCAAGTGGGCGGGGAAGATGTCGATATTGTCCCCACGCACACGGAACGTGCCGCGCGCAAAGGCGATGTCGTTGCGGGTATAAAGCAGCTCGATAAGGCGTTTCACCAAGGCGTCGCGTTCAATCACCTCGTCCTTCTTGAGCGCGAAGCTCATCTCCATATAGGCATCGGGGGAGCCGATACCGTAAATACAGGAGACGGATGCAATGCAAATCACATCGCGGCGTTCCAGCATGGCGCGGGTGGCGCTGTGGCGCATCCGGTCGATTTGCTCGTTGATGGAGGCATCCTTCTCGATGAAGGTGTCGGTCTTGGCGACATAGGCCTCGGGCTGGTAGTAATCGTAATAAGAGACGAAATATTCCACCGCATTGTTGGGGAAGAAGCTTTTCATCTCGCTATAAAGCTGTGCGGCGAGGGTTTTGTTATGGGCGAGGATGACCGCAGGGCGCTGGGTGCGCTCAATCACATGCGCCATGGTGAAGGTCTTGCCCGAGCCCGTCACGCCGAGCAGCACTTGGTCTTTCTTATCTGCCTGAATGCCCCCTACCAGTGCGTCAATCGCGGCGGGTTGGTCGCCTTGCGGCGTATAGTCAGATACAATCTCGAATGAGGGTTTGTTAGCCATGGCTTGAATATAGAGCCTGAAACGCTAAACGCCAGAATTGGTAGAAACTATTTTAGGATAGAGGCCTAACCGCCACCGCAGTAATAACCTTAACCGGCGCCGAACAGGCCGCCCTTTAGTGAGACCTTAATGAAGATGGGCGCAAGGATAATAATAATCAGCGCGGGCAGCAGCAGCAAAATGAGAGGGAATGTGATTTTTACTGGCAGCTTACCGGCCTTCGTTTCGGCATTCATCAGGCGAGTGAGGCGGAAGTCTTCTGAGAGTACGCGTAGTGTATCCGCTAGGCTTGTACCAAAGCGTTCGGTCTGAATAAGTGCCGCGACCAAAGAGCGGAAGGCCACGATGCCTGTACGGTCACCTAGATTATTAAGCGCTTTCACGCGGTCGTTCATCAGTGCCAGTTCTAAGCGTGTGCGGTTGAGTTCTTGAGTGATTTCTGGGTGAGCGGCGCCCAACTCAGAGCATACACGGGCCATGGCGGCGTCCAGTGCAAGACCAGATTCTACGCACACCAGAAGCAAGTCCAGCGCATCGGGGAACGAGTTTTCTAGCACCTGCGCGCGTTTGAGAATCATATTCTTGAGGTAGAGATAGGGACCAAATAAGCCAAGCACGATAATGATTGTCCCAATCAGTGCGAAGAGCACATAAACAAGCCCGCTTGCGTTAGCGGTAAAGAAAAGCAAGCCAATTGCTACCACGACAATTGACGCAATGCGCTGGAAGAAGAGGTAATAAATGGGCGCATCTGGCGATTGTATTCCCGCGCGCATGAATTGAGATTTCAGCTTTTTTAATGCACCATCGACATCAATGCCGAAGCTGTTCATGAGGCGCTCCATAGACTGCGCTTGCTCGGATTTCTCGCGATCTAAGCTAACGGCCTGAGGGTTATCACCATGCAGCGCATAATCTTCAAAATCACTGTCCTTACCGCTTGCGCGGCGTAGCACGTCTTCAGATTGCTTTTTACGGCGCAAATAGCCGTCCAGCCCTAGATAGGCAAAAAATACGATCACTCCAACAACGGTAGCGTTAATGAGGGCACCCATAGTTACACCTCCATATCCACCATGCGGCGGATACTATAAATGGCTAGCACGACCAACGAAATACTCACGCCGAATAATACATTGCCAATGCTGGTTTCCCATAGGGGGGCAAGATATTCTTTTTGTGTGAGATACAGCACCATAAAGACCAGGGCAGGCAGCGCACCCAATACCCATGCAGTTAGGCGCCCTTCTGCTGTCATGGCCTGCACTTTTTGGCGTAATTGCTTACGCTTTCGAATGATATTAGAAAGGTTACTCATGACCTCAGCCAAGTTGCCGCCGGTTTCTTGCTGAACAGCGAGTACGACGATGAAGAACTGAATGTCCGATTCGTTGATGCGCGCGCCTAAGCGTTTGAGTGCATCGGTCAGAGACCGCCCAAGCGCTAACTCATCGGCTACTTGTTGAAATTCATTGCTGACGGGCGGCTCCATATTATCCGCCACCATCTGAATTGCCGTGCTGACCGGAAAGCCAGAACGTACGCTCCGCACCATCATATCGAGTACATCGGGGAAGCGTTCTAGGAACTTTGCGTTACGTTTGCGAATTTTGCCTGCAAAATGATTCAACACCACCCAATAACCAATCAGCGGGGCAATGAATATCAACATGAAGGGGAGGTTGAAAAATAGTATGGCTGCGCAGAGTAAGAAGATGATGCTCATCACAATGAACGGTACTGCGTCAATATGTTGCGCCATGCCTGCTTGCAGTGCGCGCGCATAGAGTTTGCGCATGCCGGGCAAATGGTAGAAGGAGCGAGTGAAGGGGCTGGCATCTTCAAATTTGGTGCCGCGACGTAGCAGTTCTACCTGATCTTCGGTCGCGTCGCCGCGAATCGTGCGGGTGTTGCTGTACAGCTCATCGAGTACATGGTCGGTATGCAGTAGCATCGGGTCTTTGACTGCTTTGGGGAAAAGCATAGCAAAGCCGATATAGCAAATGATGGCGACGCCGATTGCGAATATTAATAGCTCCATAACGGCCCTAATCTACACGC
>CAYFFN010000180.1:0-3282 GCA_964342335.1 uncultured Azospirillaceae bacterium | reverse complement strand
AGTAACTGCTTCCACAACCCGTACAACACAATAGAATTCAAACTGTGCCAGAGGAAGTGCGTGCCATATTCAAAGCTGGGGCAGATTTCCAAATCGAAGGTGCGCATGGCGAGGGAGAGGGTCCATACCAGCGTGAGGGCGGTGAAGGCTGCTGTCTCGCGCATGTTGCGAATCGCCATGATGGCCACCAATGCAATGAGCATGAGATAGGTCGGCAGATACATTACCGTGCCATGCATAAAGTCGGGCGGGAAGATGGATTGGATGAACATGCCCGCAGCCGTGTAGCCTGCCCACACCCCAAAGGTGTAACACCATGACAAGCCCACTACGCGGATGAATACACTAAAGATAAATACATTGATGAAGATGCCGATAGGGATGACATCCGCCAGCACCGCCCATTGGCTTGCGACCGTGTGCCACAGGCCGCTGCCTATCCCAATCGCAAACATAGCGAAGATGAGCAGCCATATATCCCATGTTTTTTTGAAGGGGTGGTCAGCGAGGCTACGCATATCGCGCACGGCCAACACGGCAAAGAAAATGAAGAACAGGTTGGTGACGGCATTAAGCGGCTCCGCCCAAAAAGCAGGATCGCCCGCACGTTCGCAATAAGCATCTAGGTAAGTGAGATTTTCAGAATCCATATTTCCTCAAGTCATTTGGCCAGTAGGCCGGAGCAGGAGCGATTAAAATCTAATTATCATCGTTCTGTATCAGCCCTAAGCGCTTCAAACGCTGCTCACGGTTTACGTTACGGATAATCTGCTTGAGTACAATGTAAATCAGCATGGCATTCAGAGAGTGCCAGAGGAAGTGCGAGCCCATCGGGAATTGTCCGCACACCGCATTATCCACCGAGCGGAAGAAGAGGGAGCACACCCCAATCAGCGCCGCGACGAGGAAATATTGCGAACTCGGGCGCGCTTTGAGGTGCAGGTAAATGGCAATCATCACCAGCGAACCCATAGTGGAGAGATAGCCAATCGAGTCGTTCAGCCCGCGTGGGAACATCGAGACGACCATATGCGTAAAGCCGATAAAGGCGACATAACATATCAGCGCTTGGAAGAAGTTGCATTTGCCAATGCGGAACAACACGCTGAAGAAGAATATGTTAATAAAGAGCACGATGGCTGCCACATCCAGCATCTCGGTGTCGAGCGTGGGATACATATGAAAGACGGTGCTGGCAATGCCGATTATCGCGACCAAAAAGGTCATGATGTGAATGTCCCAAATGCGCTGGCCCTGCACATCGGGATGCTTGTGGTAATAGGCATAGATTTTATACGCGACATAAAGGAACAACAAGTTGGAAAAGGTGTTGAGCGGCTCTTGCCACAGGCCAGGTTCACTCGCGCGTTCACACAACCCATAAAAGTGCTGAATAGAATCTGTGCCTACAGCCCCCACGGTATCCGCTACGCTCATCATGCCTCCTGTTGTCTTGTTCTTATATATAGTATAACCGAAAAAACCGGCGCTGGCGAATAAAGCATGTGATGCAACGCAGCATATCTGCGGCTTCTGTGTAATCCACATAACTACAATATAGTCTTGTAAAATGCCGCTTTTCCCTTGCAGCGCTAGGGAGATTGGACTACACCAGTCGTCCTTTAATTTGTAACCATTACGAGGCATAACATGGTATTTTCATCGAACCTGGGTTTCCCGCGCATCGGCGGTGACCGCGAACTGAAAAAGATTCAGGAAAAATATTGGAAAGGCGAGACCACCGAAGACAATCTGTTGACGGTAGCAAAAGCCATCCGCGAGCAGAACTGGAAGACGCAAATGGATGCGGGTCTGGACTATGTTCCGTGTAATGATTTCTCGATGTATGACCAAGTGCTGGATCATATCGTAACCTTCGGCGCGATCCCAGAGCGTTATAACGCGCTGAAAGACGGCAATCCGCTGGATCTGTTCTTCGCGATGGCGCGTGGCCGTCAAAGCGACACGGTAGACGTGACCGCGATGGAAATGACCAAATGGTTCGACACTAACTACCACTTTATTGTGCCAGAGTTTGAAGAGAATCAAAGCTTCTCGCTCATGAGCAACAAAGCCGTGGAGCAATTCTCTGAAGCCAAAGCAATGGGCGCTGCTGCGTTCCCTGTGCTGCTCGGCCCTGTGACCTTCCTTAGCCTCGGGAAGATGCGCGGTTCCGATGCGGATACGGTGAGCCTGCTGCCTAAGCTGATGCCTACCTATATTGAACTGCTGCAAAAGCTGGAAGCAGCGGGCGCAGAATGGATTCAAATCGATGAGCCTTGCCTCGTGCTCGATCTGACTGCGGCGCAGAAATCGGCTTACCGCACTGCCTTTGCGCAAATCAAAGAAGCATGCCCGAATCTAAAGATTCAACTGGCGACCTATTTTGATGGCCTGCGCGACAATGCATCGCTGGCGTTTGACCTGCCCGTAGCATGCGTGCATGTAGACCTCGTGCGTGCACCTGAGCAACTCGACGAAGTGCTGCCACTCGTGAAGCCAGAGCAGTTCCTCTCGCTCGGTGTGGTGGATGGCCGTAACATTTGGAAGAATGATTACGAAGCATCGCTCGCACTGATTAAGAAAGCGACTGACAAGCTCGGTGCAGACCGTGTAGGCGTTGCGCCTTCATGCTCTCTGCTGCACAGCCCAGTGGACCTCGCTCGCGAGACCGCACTGGATGACGAGCTGAAGAGCTGGTTGGCATTCGCAACGCAAAAGCTGGCAGAAGTTGCCACGCTTGCAAAAGCAGCCAACGGCGAAGACGTCGCCGCAGAACTCGCAGCGAACAAAGCCGCGATGGATGCACGCCGCACCTCTAAGCGTATCCACAACGATGCCGTGAAAGCACGTTGCGGTACGGTAGATGACAGCCTGCTGAACCGTCAGAGCCCATTCGCCGCGCGTGTGGAAAAGCAAAATGCAGCCCTCAACCTGCCATTGCTGCCAACCACGACGATTGGTTCTTTCCCGCAAACCAAAGAAGTGCGTGCCGCGCGTGCGCAATTCAAAAAAGGTGAGCTGAGCGGCCCGAACTACCAAAAGTTCCTCGAAGAAACCACTGTGGATTGTATCCGTAAGCAAGAAGCTATGGGCATCGACGTGTTGGTGCATGGTGAGTTCGAGCGTAACGACATGGTGGAATATTTCGGTGAGCAGCTCGAAGGCTTCGCCTTCACCAAATTCGGCTGGGTACAGTCTTACGGTTCACGCTGCGTGAAGCCGCCGGTAATCTTCGGTGACGTGTCACGCCCTGCTCCTATGACCGTTGCGTGGGCGAAG
>CAYFFN010000179.1:0-3294 GCA_964342335.1 uncultured Azospirillaceae bacterium | reverse complement strand
CACGTTCTTGATAGACCAGCGCCGCTTTCGCAAAGTCGCGTGCGGCATCCACGCTGCCTTCTTCCAGCGCGAGGCGTGCGAGCCAGAGTTGGCTATCAACATTGTTCGGCACTTTCAGCGCCAGCGCGCGGCATTTCTTGATTTGCTTGGCTTCCTTCAAGCCGCTGAGATTGCTGCGGTAGCGCTTAGCCATCTCGGGGCAGGGCGAAACTTTATACGCCTTCTCAATGGTGCGCAGTGCGGCGGAGTGTTTGCCCAATGCACTATAGCAATCGATGAGGGCGAGTTCGGCAGGTTCCAGCTCGGGGCGCGCAGCGACGGCGCGCTCCAACTGCAATTGCTTGAGTGATAAATCTTCGCTCGATTCTGCCCATGCGAAACGCAGAGCCGCGCCGTAGCGCTTGGCATCCTCGGCCGTGATGACGCCACGGCTTTTGCTCAATTTCACAATCTCAAGCGCGCGTTGAAAATGATGGCGGCGTGCATGAATGTCCATCAGTGTCATGGCTAGCCAGCTATCTTTCGGGCGCTCCGCATAGGCGCGCTCGCCCAGCTCAATCGCTTCTTCGATGCGTCCGGCCTGCATCGCTTCTTCCATCAGGCCGCGATTGGCTACCTGCTCGGTGCTCTTCTCTTGCTTGAGGCTCTCCAGCAGCGCGTGGCGTTTGGATTGGTCTTCATTGCCGCGCTCCAACTGTGCCTCGAGCAGCAGCGTCACAGGCGCATCTTGCAAATGTTTGCGCGCGCGGGCGAGGGCTTTGCGTGCCTCGGTTTTGTCCTCAATCGCAAGGGCAGAGAAGGTTTCGGTCAGGCAGGCGAGGCCTTTCTCGTAATTATGGAGCTTTTGTTTTTCACGGCGGCGCTTGGGAAGGTTCGTTATCCAACGCAGCGCATTCAGCCCGCTATGCAGCACAATGAAGAGGACGATCAGCGCCGCAATCACCACAAAGATAGACGCGCTCACCTCATATCCAAACCACTCCATGCGGATGGTGCCGGGGTTCAGCTGCGTCCAGCGCGCGGCCATAAACACCGCAGCGCATAAGATGATTAACCCTACCCAACGCACAAAACGCATCCTAGTTTCCTTCCTGCTCTATGGCAGCATCGATGCGTGCCTGTAGCGCATCCCGCGCGGCGAGGTAATACTCCACATCCGCGAGCCATGCGCGGCCGTCTTCGGTTGCTTCGGCAGTGGCGCGCACTTCGTTTGCCAGTTCGCCGAGCGATACCATCTCTTCCATCGCATGCCCGTCAGCATCGAGCTTTTTCACTTCGACCAAGCCCGCAATATCCGCGAGGATGCTATCCCACAGGCTTACGTTCTCATTGGGCGTTTCTTGTGGCGCGGCCATAATCGCTTCCCAACGCGCGTAATAATAAGACGGTGTCTTGGGGGCGCGGTCTTTATAATAGAGCAGTGCCTGCGGCGCGTTTTTGAGTTTGCTCACCGCATCCCCAAGCGCGCGACCTGCATCGAAACGTTCCTTCACCTGTAAGAGAGCCGTGTTGTTGGTGGGCTTTGGCGCCGCCGTCACCACAGGCGCGCGCAGGGAAAGCTCGCTCACGCGATCCAGCTCGGCATAGACCCCATCCAGCTCGCTATGCAGCCGCTCGATTTCTTTATCCAGCAGGGTGATTTCATTCTCTAGGCTTTTCAGCTCGTCGGAAGAGACCGCGTCTTTAACAATAGGCGCAGGCGCTTCTTGCGCCATCAGCATATCTTCGCGCAGCTCGGCCAGCTCGCGCTGGAGCGCTGCCAGTTCCTTCTCGGAGATGCTGGAGGTCGGGGCAGATGTGCCTGTCGTCATCACGGCGAGGGGCGCCATTTTCTGCTGCACGAGATACAGCCCACCGACCGCGAGGGAAATCAGCAGCACCAAAATTAGCCATGGCAGAATGGTGCGGCGCTTGCGCGGCTGCGGCTCGGTTTCTAGCGTCGCGAAAATCGCGTCATCGGGTTCAAACTCACTCATGCTGGGCTTATAACTCGCTAGGGTTGTTTTTGCACCATTTTTCTACGTATTGGTAGAAGGCGCCGGTCGTGTATTCGGTGGCGTAAGGGCAGTGGGCGAAACCCATTTGCTGCGCATGAATCGCAACCGATTCGCTCATACAAAAGCAGGTGAGGCTGTCCTTGCGTTCAGTCATTCCGTGTTGCATCAGTTGGTCGTGAAACAGGTTTGCCATACGCTTAGAGGTGATGAGTGCCAACCCGTCTGAATGCTCATTCAGCATTTCTAATGCCGCCTCATTCAGGCTGGGCAAATGGGTGGCGCGGTAGCTGATGACTTCCAGCGCGCCGCCAATCGGCTGGGTGATATGCTCCGCACGCAAATAGAGCGGCTGGGTGATGCCATCCCGCTCCAAGGCGGAGATGAGGCTCGCCACCTCGGCATGCCAATGGATAGGGTGAAAACCATGCGCGGCGAGCTTGGTCTGCGCGCGGTTGCCTACGCAATAGGCGGGTAGGGCGCGCACCCAGTCGGGCAGCTCCAGCCCATCGAGGCCGTGCGGGCTGGTCAGCACCAGCGCATCGGCGGTGGGTGGCATGGCGTCCAGCGTGTCTTGCGCGCCATCCAGCGGGTCAAAGCGAATTAGTGCGCTGCACGTGACATCCAGTCCCATCGCATCCAGATGTTTGGCCATCGGTGCGGCATCCTCCGCCGCGCGCAGCAAGAGGATATGGGGCTTAGTCATGGCCGAGTAACTCCTTGGCGCCTTGGGTGAGTAATTGCTCGACCACTTGGCCAGCGATGGCCTCGGCTTCTTCGGGTTTGCCGGCGGCTTGGGCGCGGCATTGCTGCGACCCGTCGGGCGAGAGCACCTGCGCTTGCAGGTAAAGCGTGCCGTCTTCAATGGACGCATAGCCCCCAATCGGCGTTTTGCAGGAACCATCCAGCCCCCCCAGCACTATGCGCTCAGCGGTGATAGCGGTGAAGGTCTCCGCATCATTCACCTCATCGAGAATCGCGCGGATTTCCGCATCGGCGCTGCGGCACTCAATGCCAATCGCCGCTTGGCCAATGGCAGGCAGAATATCGCTAATGGGGATAGGCAGCGTCGCGAGGTGGCTCAGCCCGAGGCGGTTCAGCCCCGCCATAGCGAGCAAGGTCGCATCGACTTGCCCCTCTTGCAGCTTGCGCAGGCGCGTCTCCACGCGGCCACGAAACTCGACAATCTTAAGGTCTGGGCGAATCGCGCGCAGCTGCGCGCCACGGCGGGTGGAGGCCGTACCAATCACCGCGCCCTCGGGCAGGGAGTGTAAATCCGCCGCCTTCTCGCAAATCAGCG
>CAYFFN010000178.1:0-3304 GCA_964342335.1 uncultured Azospirillaceae bacterium | reverse complement strand
ATTTTCGGCATCGGCCAAGCAGGCGTATAAGACTCCAGACGCGCAATCGCTTTGGGGGAGAGCGCGATCATGCCGTGCGCCGCTTCGCCGCCCAGCACTTTCTGCCAGCTCCATGTCACCACATCGAGCTTCTCAAAGGGGATATCCATCGCGAATACCGCAGAGGTCGCATCGCAAATAGCCAAGCCTTCACGGTCCGCAGCAATCCAATCTCCGTTTGGCACGCACACGCCAGAGGTCGTACCGTTCCATGTGAACACTACATCGCGCGACCAATCCACTTGGCCTAGGTCTGGCAGCTTGCCGTAATCCGCTTCAAACGTGCGCACATCTTCGAGCTTCAGTTGCTTCGTGATGTCTTTCACCCATGTCTTACCAAAGCTTTCCCAGCCCAGCACATCCACGCCACGCGCGCCTAGCAGGCTCCACATCGCCATCTCAATCGCGCCCGTGTCCGATGCGGGCACGATGCCCAGCACATAACCTTCCGGCAGGTTCAGCAACGCCGCGCTCTTATCAATCACGGCCTTTAGCTTGTCCTTCCCCACCTTCGCGCGGTGTGAACGGCCAGTCGCCGAATCTTTCAGCGCATCAAGGTTCCAACCCGGGCGCTTCGCGCAGGGGCCAGATGAAAAACAAGGGTTATGGGGTTTTTGAGTCGGCTTCATAAAAAATCCATTTATTTTCGCGCACAGATGTAGCGCTCTGCGCCCATGATTGCAACGCTATTTATGGCTTTTCCACCGCTGCACACAAAGACAAAACGGTCTGTTGCAATCGCTGCAAATCCTCTGGCTCACTCAGGCGGTGATCCCCATCCTTCACAAGGGTCACCTGCACATCTTGCGTAGCAAGCTTTTGCGCAACTAATGGCGAGAACTCCCACGGCACATCAGGGTCGCGCATACCATGCAACAACCGCACAGGACACTCGATAGCAATCTCGTCATCAAGCAGCAAATGCTGGCGGCTTTCTTCAATCAAATCTTTCGTAATGTGATAAGGCTCAAACCCATATTCACTAGGCACTTGCAGCAGGCCTTCTTCTATCAATGTATGACGTTGCGCCTCGGTCATCTTCTCCCACATCAGACGCACGGTGAAATCCGGCGCGGCTGCAATGCCTACCAGCCCTTGCACCTGCTGAGGGCGTGCCAAAGCCGCAAGCAGCATCATCCAACCGCCCATGCTCGAACCTACGAGAATAGTAGGCACTTTTACGATTTCATCCAAGATATGAAGCACATCACTTAGCCATTTGCCGATGGTTGCTTCCACAAAACGGCCATCAGACTCGCCATGGCCTCGGTAATCAAAGCGGGTATAGCCATAACCCTGAGCGGTCACCTGCTGCTCAAGGAACGTGGCCTTGCTACCCGACATATCCGACATAAACCCACCTAAAAAGACAACATGCGCACTCTTCCCCTCTGTATGATGGTAAGCAAGCGCTAATCCGTCAGCGTTTTCGGTCGTCTCTAATGTGGACATGTGGCGTTTTCCATTGGTGCAATTCTTCACCTGCACTATCACAAGCAGTATGACCAGTGCAAGCCAAGTACCGACGATACTCCAAGTATTACCCGCCTTACAGTCCGGCGGTGTCGAACGCGGCACGATTGAGATTGCCGACGCCGTGGTGAAAGAAGGCTGGAATGCCATCGTCGCCTCCGAAGGTGGCCGCATGGAGCAGCAACTGCTCATGAAGAAGGCGCAGCACATCACCCTGCCCCTCGCCAGCAAGAATCCGCTAATGATTATCGCCAATGCGTTCCGTCTCGCAGGTGTTATTCGCAAGCACAAAGTCAGCATCATCCATGCCCGCTCACGCGCACCGGCTTGGTCTGCACGCATGGCCGCTTGCATGACTGGGATCCCCTTCGTCACTACTTTCCACGGCACCTACAATTTCAAAAGCCCATTCAAGAAGTGGTATAACGGCGTGATGACCAAGGGGGATAAAGTCATCGCCATTTCCGAATTCATCCGCCAGCACATTCTCGCCAATTACAAACTACCGGAAGAGAAGATTACCCTCATCCATCGCGGTGCCGATGTGCAGCAATTCTCCCTCGCCTCCGTGCAGGCCAACGTCATGATGGACATGCAAGAAAGCTGGGGACTGGAAGATAACGCCCTGCCCATCATCCTGCTGCCAGGGCGCATCACCCGCTGGAAGGGCCATCAGACGTTTCTAGACGCCCTCGCGAAAATCCCTCACCGCAATTGGATGGCAGTGATTCTCGGTGACGATGGCGGCCACCCAGCCTATAGCGAGTCCCTGCATCAGCAAGCGCAGCAGCTAGACATTGCCAGCCATGTACGCTTTGCGCCCAATACGCAACATATGGCAGAGGCATACGCCCTCGCCTACTGCGTCGTTTGCGCCTCTATCGAGCCAGAGGCATTTGGCCGCGTCCCCGTCGAGGCGCAGGCTATGGGCAAACCAATTATTGCCACCAACCATGGCGGAGCGACCGAAACTGTCCTACATGAACAAACAGGACGACTCGTACCCGCAGGAGATGCAACCGCAATGGCACACGCATTGGAAGAAATTTTGGCACTAGACGAAGCCGGCTTAGCGCGCATCAAGCAAGCCGCGATACAGCATGTGAGCGACGATTTTTCCATCTCCCAGATGCAAGAGAAAACCCTTCAACTCTATAGGTCGCTTTTATCATGATCGAAGTTTTGGTGATTAAACACGGCGCGTTGGGTGACATTATCCTCGCTTCCGGCCCCATGAAAACCATCCGAAAGGCGCATCCCTATGCGCATATCACGCTACTCACCGCCGCGCCTTATGACGCCTTGCTCAAAAACGCGCCCTATTTTGATACGATCTGGCTGGATGAAAAGCCCAAGCCATGGAGCCTCGGCGGCGTCGCAAAGCTGCGCAAGCTGCTAAAGTCAAAGAAGTTTGATTATGTCTATGACCTGCAAACCTCCAAGCGCAGCACCAGCTATTTTGGCATGCTCAAACATAAAGGCCTTCGCTATTCTGGCTTGGCAGCCAAAGGCTCACACCCACACGCCACCCCAGAACGCACAAGCCTGCACACCATAGACCGCCAACGCCAACAGTTAGAAATTGCAGGACTAAAAGACATCGCCGCCCCCGACATTAGCTGGCTAAGCGATGACATCGAAAAGATTCAGCCCACCAAGCCGTATGCCTTGCTCGTGCCCGGCGGCTCTGCCCACCGCCCCGAGAAGCGTTGGTCTGAAGAGCAGTTTATTGCCCTCGCCAATGAGCTGCAATTCCAAGGCATCACCCCCGCATGGATTGGCGGAAAAGCGG
>CAYFFN010000177.1:0-3306 GCA_964342335.1 uncultured Azospirillaceae bacterium | reverse complement strand
ATGCATTGGTGATTGATACGCCCCTGCCCGACAGCTTGGATGAAACGCGCGCTCGCGCCTTGTTTCATGAGCTGCGCTGCCAAGTATGCGAAGGGCAATCGGTCGCGGACTCCGATGCCATAATCGCCCAACAATTGCGTCGCGTGGTGCGTGAGAAAATTGAGAATGGCGAAAGCGACATGGCCATTCGCGCCTACATGATTGAGCATTACGGTGAATCTATTTTATTCAACCCGCCAAGCAGTATTGCAAGCAACGCGCTCTTCCTCGCGCCGTTTGGCTTTGCGGTGATTGGCCTCATCGCCCTGCTCGCGTCCAAACGTAAAAAGAGAAGTTAACAATGCTCTACGCCCATCTCGCTTTATGTGCTGTTTTGACCTTGCTGATTGCTGGCGCGCTTTGGACGGCGCTTCGCCCTACCCCTAGCGCAAGCCGAAAAGAAAAGGCGACAACGTTACCCGTTATCGCCTTATCGTTAGTCTTGGTATGGATTGCCTATTACCGCTTTGGGGCGGCGGGCATTATCCCACTGTTATAGTTACGCAGCGTTCACCATGCTTTTGGTTACGCGCTCTGCAGTCACTTCCATACGTTCTTGAAGTGGCTCAGCAGCAGAGCTAGCAGCAGCAAACATCATCTCAGACAATTTCACAGACTCGCTGAAGAAACCATCGAGGTTGTTTTTGAGCATTTTGCTTTGCAGGTCGAACATATCGTTCAGCGTGCGGCAGCTAAACAGCTCTTTAGACATTTCTACTTGATCAGAGAAGGTCTTGTTTGCGTAGCTCATAATTTCTGAACCCACATACTTGCCTGCACCGCTAGCGATGTTACCGCATTCCACATAGGCTTCTACATTGTCTTTGCTCAGCTCAACCACATCGTTCAATGCACGTGATGCAGCATCGCTTGCTTTTGCGAGTTGCTCAGCACCTTGCTTGCTGAACTGATCAAACGCCTCAGTGCCTTGTGGCAGCGCTGGTGCTTGTGAGAACATTTTTTCGAACACGTTGTTACCAAAGGTAAACGCTTCTTCAAATGCAGGTACAGATGCACCCATTGTTGTGTTGGTAATTTTAGCAGCCGTTTGCTTCACAGTTTTTGGCGCGGCCTTCACTGCTGGCTTCACGGTTTTCTTCACTGCCTTTTTCGCAGCTGCTTTTTTAGGTGCTGCTTTTTTCGCAGGCGCTTTCGCCACGCGTGCTACAGATTTCTTTGCCACGGTTTTTTTAGCCGTTGCTTTTTTAGCTGTAGATTTTTTCTTAACAGACGATTTCTTTTTTGTAGTAGCCATAATGCTCTCCTAACTATTTTGACTCTCACATGCATTTTGCAATGCAGCATAAATAGCGGAAGTTGCATCGTTCGTCAAGTCATCACTCGTTAAACGTGTTCTAAGAAAAATGCTGCAGCGCACCAGCATTGTTGGTGACAAAATTACATCACATGTTGCTCAGGGATTTTTGAAAAAACCACGCAAAAAATACCGACTATTTCCAGCCAGCTTTTTCCATCAACTCGATTGCTTTTTCACTATGTGTTGCGATGACTTCTAAGGGCGTTTCATCTTCTGCAAACGCACCCCATTTTTGAATCGCAGAAGCAGGCTCAATTGTTGCCACAACGGGGAACTGAGAACCTTTCTTCGCAACAAAATATTGTGCCTCTTCACTCACTAAAAACTCGAGAAGCTGCGTTGCCTCTTCTTTATTTATTGTTGCTGTCGTCATGCCTGCAGCGTGTATATTAATATGCGCGCCCGTATCACCGTCTTCTTGATTCGGATAAAGATGCTCCAACAAATCTGCCTTATAGTTTTCAGACTCTTGCAAAGCATCTTCCATCTTTGCAAGAGGGAAGCTATTCACTACAGCGATGCCCCCATCCCCCATATTCATTAGCTGATCGTAGTCTGAGCCTTCTGGGCTTTGTGCAAAATTCGCAACCAGCTTTTTCGCCCATTGCTCGGCTTTTTCTTCACCGTGATGCTCAATCATATATGCGAGAAACATTTGGTTTGAAGCACTCTGTGAATCAGGCATCCACACGCGCCCTTTCCATTTTTCATCTGCCAAATCTTCATAACCTTTCACATAGTTTTCTTCATCTGCATATTTACCGACAATGAACGCACGCACGCGCTTAGCAAAGCCAAACCATTGCTGATCTGAATCGCGCAACTTTGCGGGCACCTGCGCGTCGATTAAAGTGGATTGATATGGCTGCAAGAGCCCTTTCTCTTCGGCCTTCACTATAGAGGTAACATCAGCCACCATCACCACATCCGCAGGGCTAAGCTTACCCTCTGACTCCAGTCTGTTGACTAAGCCTTCTGCCTCCATCGCAAAGAGATTAACCTTTACACCTGTCTTTTTAGTATAGGCATCAAGAAGCGGTTCAACATGCTGCCGCTCAATCGAAGAATAGAGGCTTAGCTCGTGCACCTCTGGGTCATTTTGCATGCCAAAATACACACCACCAATAGCGATGGCGACCAAGAGAAGAAGAAAGAGACGGAACATGATTTTCCCTGTGCAAATGTTGTGCAGGAGAAGTACCAACTTCCCCCTATGCTGTAAAGTTTTTCGCATAAAAACCCCGCTCTTTGGAGGGGTTTCTCATTCTATTTAGCGAGGCTTAAGAAGCTTTCTTTTTCAGCTCACCAGACTCCAGCTTGGCGCGGGTGGCTTTCGCCGCCTCTACCATCGCTTCGAGCGCTGGGGTTACTTCTTTCCAGCCACGGGTCTTCAGACCGCAATCTGGGTTCACCCACATTTGCTCTGGGGTCAACACTTCCAGCGCCTTGGCGAGCAGGAATTCCATTTCCGACTGCTTTGGTACGCGTGGAGAGTGGATGTCATAGACACCCGGCCCAATCTGGTTTGGATAGTTGAAGGATACGAACGCATCCAACAGCTCCATCGCAGAGCGTGACGTCTCAATCGAAATCGCATCGGCATCCATGCGCGCTACGGCTTCGATAATGTCGTTGAACTCACTGTAGCACATATGGGTGTGAATCTGCGTCTCGTCCTTCACGCCTGATGCCGTGATGCGGAAGCTATCTACTGCCCAATCCAGATACTGTTTCCAGTCTGTCTTGCGCAGCGGCAGACCTTCGCGAAGCGCGGCTTCGTCGATCTGAATCACTTTGATGCCTGCTGCTTCCAAATCCATCACCTCGTCGCGCACCGCGAAAGCGATTTGCTTACAAGTTTCAGAACGTGGCTGGTCGTTACGTACGAATGACCATTGCAGAATAGTCACTGGACCAGTCAACATGCCCTTCATGAGGCTTTCGGTGTT
>CAYFFN010000176.1:0-3405 GCA_964342335.1 uncultured Azospirillaceae bacterium | reverse complement strand
TGCTAGGTCTGGAGTGGAGCAAGAGGAGATTGATCGCCTTGTAGCGCCTTACAGTTACAATGATTTAAGTAATACAGTCTCTGAAAGTCTGGACCGTAAATTATATCAGGGCTTCATGGAGGAATTGCCACAGCTTTTAGCTCAGGCAAATAATTGTGATGGTCAAGAGCAGCTACTCGCGGCAATCGAAAATTTTGCGCGCAGCAGAGGGCGCCATCCCCTAGTGAATCATGATGCGATGGACAGAGGAATATTATTTGCAGAAAGCTATGCTCAACCATTGCCTGAAAATCCAACAGAGGAGGAGATGGCAGCATATAGAAGTGAGACGAATGCGTTGCGGTTTTTCCTTACTGATGCAGTAGGAGTCCCGGAGGGGGAGGCGTTAGAGGCGGTTATAGATTCATATGTGAGAGGACGATATGCATATGAGTGTGCAGATAGAATAACGACGAATCTCGATAGGGCGAGTTTTGAAGATTATCCAGCATTTGGTTCAACTCCTGATGCGACCCTTCATGCGACTCCAGCAATCACCGATACGTCGCCAGTACAAGGGCGCAGCTTCGAATAATCACACCCAGCGGCGCACCTTGCGGCAATAATTCATATAGCTCATGCTGAAGACGCGGGTGAGGTAGGCTTCCTCGCGCGGGATAACGTAATAGCGCAAGTACCAGACCAACGCGGGCAGGGTGAACCAGAACCACAGCACATCCGCCATCAGCGCGATGCCGACATAACCAACAATCATTGCCAGATAAATCGGGTTGCGGGAGATGGCATAAGGGCCGGTTTTGACAATTGCGCTGGTCGGCTTGTTGGGGGGCAAGGCAGTCTTATGTTTGCGGAACATGATGCCGCACCAATAAATCCATGCGAAACACAGCCCCATAATCAGCGCGCCAAGGCCGCGCAGGGCAATGCCCATGCCCAGCTCCACCGGCGCAATCAGATGCATGAAAATGCTAAAACCCAGCAACCCACCCAGCACATAAGGGGGGATGATATTCACGCCCGCATGGGCTGGCATCTTCTTGGGTTCGTCCATGCGTCCATATTCACAGGATGCGCGAAACTGTCAAGTAACGGATTAGGTGCGCGTTTGCGCATGGGCGCCTTGGCCATAATTGCCTGGGGCATGTGGCATAGGGTCGTGCGGCGCTGGGCACTGGCCTAACATATCTTCTGCATTCACATGGGTAGGACGTGTAAGGATTGTTCTATCGTAGGGTGGAAAAACATCCTGCGGCAATAGGTTTTCGAAGTAATCACGGTCAAAGAGGCATGGGTCTTCGTTCCTATCATAAGGACGATAGCCATCGACATTAGGTTGAGGGTTAACAGGTTCCGTCACGCTAGTCTCCTTGGTTTTGTTATTAATCAGGAGTATAGCAGAGAAATGTTACAGTTATGTTACAATGGCTTTAGC
Organism: uncultured Azospirillaceae bacterium; assembly: GCA_964342335.1. GTDB lineage: Bacteria > Pseudomonadota > Alphaproteobacteria > Rickettsiales > UBA3002 > CAYFFN01. Next base: position 1,973 of record CAYFFN010000176.1, on the reverse strand, counting down.
TAGCTGACTTGAACAACCATGGCGTAGTGTCCACGCGTGTGCTCTCATAGCTGTCGATATGCTCCGCCTTTTGCAGGGATAGGCCAATATCGTCCAAACCTTCCATCAAGCATTGCTTGCGGAACGGATCGAGGTCGAAGCTATATTGCTTGTTCATCGCGCGGATGACTTGGTTTTCCAAATCCACGGTCACGCTGTTCTCTTCGTCCGCTGCGACTTCCATCAGTTCGCGCACCTGCTCTTCGGGCAGGGCAACGGGCAGAATGCCGTTTTTGAAGCAGTTATTATAGAAGATATCCGCGAAGCTCGGCGCAATCACGCAGCGAATGCCAAAGTCTTTAATCGCCCAAGGCGCATGCTCGCGACTAGAGCCGCAGCCAAAGTTATCGCCCGCAATGAGAATCTCTGTCTCTTGATAGGCGGGCTGATGCAGCACAAAATCTTCCACCTTGTTACCCGCCTCATCATAGCGCATCTCAAAGAACAGGCCTTCAGACAAGCCTGTGCGTTTGATGGTCTTGAGGAATTGCTTCGGGATAATCATATCCGTGTCGATATTGGGTAAATCCAGTGGCGCCGCACGGCCAGAGAGTGTTTTAAACGCATCCATTATTCAGCAGTCTCCTCAGCAGGTGTTTCTTCCATTGGCGCTTCCTCAGCCGCTTGCGGCTTTGGCAAGAAGGCCGGAGAATTCACGTTGATTTTGAGGATTTTCCACGCGTCATTTTCGTGGATCAGGCCGGTGGTCACCACGGCTTCGCCCTTCTCAAACTGTGCTTCACACACATATTCAGACGTCACCAGTTTTTGGCCGTTATGAAAGTTAATCATCGCCTGACCATCGCATGGGCCATAACTTTCTAAAGCGCCGAGTCCTTGCCAGTAAATAGTCGATACTTTCTGCCAGTCTTCCACTGTCACGGCTTGCTTGAAGGCTTCGCTCACCAGCGGTTGGAGTTTGCCACCATACCATTTCGCTTCGGCCAGTGCAGGAATCTCCGTCTCTACAAACGCGCGGGAGGTTTTATCCAGCTCGATGCCGTTTTTGATCTGCCAGCCAAACCAGCCAGCACCAGCCAGCACGAGAACGAGAATTACCAATAATACTTTTTTCATGAGCTTATCTTTCTTAGGTGTTCCACGGGTCGTTATCCAGTGGTAACGGGTTTTTCGGTTGTGCAGGCGGCTGATTGAATCGGTTCGCCCATTGGTCTTGTTTGCGCTTGCGGTCTAGCGACGCTTTGATGCGCGCGAAGAAGCGAGAGAAAAAAGACATATAAGCCTCCTGTGATTGTGCTCAGATAGCCCTAACGCAATTTGCGCACCGCAGCAAGCAGAACTGCTTATTCTTCTGTAGCGGCAGGTGCTGGTGCTTGCTGTGCAGCTTGCTGATTCGCGCGCGCCGTGTTGATAGCCGCCGCGATGCTCTCATTATGCGCTTGAATCTCCTCTTCGGTCATTTTGCCGAATTCGAGCGCAGGCTTAGAGCAGGTCAGGCCGATAGGCGTTGCAGAGCAAAGTGCAATCTCACCGGTCGCTGTGTTGGTACGCCATGCGCCAAAGCCATTGTTAAATCCCTGCATAATAGGCGTCACTTCAAATGAAGGTGCTTCGGCTTTGTTCGCGTAAATACCCGCGCCGATAGCGAGGCCAGCGATTACGATAGAAACGGAGTGTGCGATAGAACAAGACATATATATCCCCTTAGTCTTTGTTGTTATTGCTAAAATCCCTACTGCAATTTGCGGATGTCTGCAAGTTTTCCTGTCACAGCAGCTGCCACAGCCATCGCAGGAGACATCAAGTGTGTCCTTCCACCACGGCCTTGGCGGCCTTCGAAGTTGCGGTTGGAGGTGGAGGCGCAGCGCTCTCCGGCGGAGAGTTTATCCGCATTCATCGCCAAGCACATGGAGCAGCCCGGCTCGCGCCATTCAAAGCCCGCTTCCAAAAAGATGGTGTGGAGACCTTCTTCC
>CAYFFN010000175.1:0-3412 GCA_964342335.1 uncultured Azospirillaceae bacterium | reverse complement strand
CCATATTCATCAACCACAATCGCCATATGGCAACTCGCACTGCGCATTTGCATCAGCAAATCCACACAACGCATCGAGCGCGGCACAAAGAGCACCTTGCGAAGCACTTTTTCTATGTCGAACTCATCATCCCCCGCGATAAAGACGGTCAAATCTTTCGCATGAATAAAGCCAGAAACACGGTCCAAACTATCCGTGAACACGGGAATGCGGGTATGGCGCTTCTCAATCACATAATGTTTGAGCTCCTCTAAGGTAACCCCCACTTCCACTGCAAAAATATCAGGACGCGGCACCATCACATCGCCTACGGTCAGCTCTCCGAAGGCAATCATATTGCGCAACAACGTGCGCTCATCGTCCGTCACGAGCTGCATTGCTTGCTCTTCGTGCTCATCGAGCACTTCAGCCAATGCTTCCTTTAAGGTATTCTCATTCTTGTGAGTGATGCTGCGAATCCATCCGCCCAGAGACTGCAAAAGCGAGGGTGCGCTTTGCTCAACCGGTGCGGTGCCGCTACTCGGAGGTTCTAACGGCTCCGACCTTGATGCTTCGTCCGTAGACGCAGTAGAAAAATTCATAGTGGTTTGATGCTACTATGTTTTATAGGGGTTCGCAATAGAATGCTGAGCCAAAATGCAAATTTCTAACGCTTCCATTTCTTCGGCCTCTGCATCCTCCAAATGATCATATCCAAGCAAATGCAGCACACCATGCACCAGAAGGTGGGTAAAATGGTGAGCAAACGCCTTCCCCTGCTCTTCCGCCTCGCGCTGAACCGTTTCCGCCGCAAAGATAATGTCTCCACACTCCTCCTCTTCATCCGATGGGAAGGACAGCACATTGGTGGGCGCGTCTTTGCCGCGAAAATCGCGATTAAGCTCACAAACCTCCGCATCATCCGTCAGCACCAATGCGATAGAGTCATCCCACTCTACGCCAACCGACTCAAATACAGATAGAATAATGGGGGCCAGCGCCTCTCCTGATACGTCAGACAGCTCCTGCCACATAGGCGCATTCACATGCAAGCAAAGCAAATCTTCTAGCGCAGCGGACACGAATTACTCTTCAATCACGCCTTCTTGCAACGCTTTGTTTCGCGCGGCAATACGCTCTTGCTTTTCCTTCTCCCACACATCGTAGGCTTGGATAATCTTGGCCGCCAAATCGTGGCGCACCACATCGCGATCCGAGAAGCGCACCACGCTAATCCCATCAATTTTCTCGATTTTTGGCAAACAATCCGCCAAGCCAGACTTCACATCTTTCGGCAAATCAATCTGCGAAATATCGCCGGTGATGACCATGCGCGAATATTCCCCCATACGGGTGAGGAACATCTTCATCTGCGTGCTGGTCGTGTTTTGCGCCTCATCCAACACCACAAACGCATTTGATAGCGTACGACCGCGCATATAGGCCAGCGGCGCAAGCTCAATCTCGCCACTTTCAATACATTGATTCACCTTCTCCGCAGGCATCATATCAAACAACGCATCGTAAAGCGGGCGCATATAAGGGTCGAGCTTGTCTTTCATATCCCCCGGCAAAAAGCCCAGCTTCTCGCCCGCTTCCACGGCAGGGCGGCTAAGCACGATGCGCTCCACCTTGCCCGAAAGGAAGTGATACACCGCCATCGCCACGGCAATATAGGTCTTACCCGTCCCTGCAGGGCCAAGGCAGAATACCAAGTCATCATCAAACAGCGCGCGGATATAATTCGCCTGCACATGGCTGTAAGGACGAATCGACTTCTTCATGGTTTTGATGCTGATATCACCATCTTCACCATCCAGCTCGCGCTTATGCTTCTTCTTCGGCTTATCTGGCACGGGCGGCGCCATGCGCACCTCGGCATTCACCTCTGCCGTGCCAATATCTTCTCCGCCATCAATCTTGGCATACAGCGCGTTAAGCACCCGCTCCGCCGCTTGTAAATCGCGCTGTTTTCCTTGCAGCGAGCACATATTCCCACGACTCACAATCGTGACGCTCAATTGCTCGCCAATCATCTTCAAATGCTCATTCTTCTCCCCATAAAGCATGGGAAGATGGGCATTATTATCAAAGAAAAGGTTGAGGGTTTGTACAGACTTGTCAGCAGTTTTCGGCTTAGCCATAAAGTTTCCTCGCTTGGTGTAGCCCAATTATTGGCGATTCAAACCGCGCTGGCAAAAACTTTACCCGCTTTGCACACGGGAAATATTACGCCGCTACTTTCTTATCCAACAACTCGCCTTTAAGGCTGCTTTGGGTCGCTTTGGTGATGCGCACATCCACAAAGTCGCCTGCATAATCCAGCGCGTCGCTCACATGCACGGACTGCATATAAGGTGAGCGGCCGAGGCGTTGACCTTCTTCGCGACCTGCGCGGTCGAGCAGCACGCGCATTTCCTTACCCACTTGATACTCATTAAACGCACGCTGTTGACGACCAAGCACAAACTGCAGGCGCTGTAGGCGCTCATCTTTCACGACCTCTTCCACCTGCACGTCACCGCCAGCCGCAGGCGTACCCGGGCGCGGCGAATATTTAAAGCTATAGGCTGAGCTATAGCCCACCGCCTCGACAACCGCCATCGTCGCCTCAAAATCCGCATCCGTCTCGCCGGGGAAGCCGACGATGAAATCACCCGAAAAGGCGATATCAGGGCGCACCACACGCAGGCGGTTAATAATATCCATATAACTCGCTGCCGTGTGCTTACGGTTCATCGCTTTGAGGATTTTGTCTGAGCCCGCTTGCACTGGCAAATGCAGATACGGCATCAATTTCGCCACCGAGCCATGGGCTTGGATCAACTCTTCATCCATATCGTTGGGGTGTGAGGTCGTGTAGCGAATCCGCTCCAGCCCATCAATATCCGCAAGTTTTTCAATGAGTTTTCCGAGAGAAATCTCTTTCCCCGCCGCATCTTCACCGTGATAAGCATTCACATTTTGGCCAAGCAGCGTCACCTCGCGCGCGCCGCCATCCACCTGACGCAGCACCTCATCCAAGATAGATTGCACCGGCCGGCTATATTCCCCGCCACGCGTATAAGGCACCACACAGAAGGTGCAAAACTTGTCGCACCCTTCCTGTACGGACACAAAGGCCGACGATCCTTGCGATTGCATCTGCTCGGGCAGCAGGTCAAACTTCTGCACTTCAGGGAATTCCAGCTCCACCGGCTTTTTGCGGCCTTTATGGCTCAGCATCTCCGGTAGTTTGTGATAGCTCTGCGAGCCAAGCACCATATCCACCGCCGGCGCACGGCGCAGAATCTCTTGCCCCTCAGCTTGGGCAACACAGCCTGCAACACCAATCTTGATCTCACGGCCGCTAGCTGCGCCCTTCTCTTTAATCTTCCGCAGGCGACCAATATCCGAATAGACTTTCTCCGCCGCCTTCTCGCGGATGTGGCAG
>CAYFFN010000174.1:0-3431 GCA_964342335.1 uncultured Azospirillaceae bacterium | reverse complement strand
CGCCTTCTCGCGGATATGGCAGGTATTCAGCAGAATCACATCGGCATCGTCTGGCGTCTGCGTTTCGCTGTAACCTTCTGCCACCAACACATCGCCCATGCGCACAGAATCATATACATTCATCTGACAGCCATAGGTCTTAATGTAATATTTTTTGTCCATACGTTCAGCCAATTTTATTAATTTTCGCGGCCATGATAAGATCATTCTCGGTCACACCGCCTGCATCATGACTGGTCAGGATAATTTCACAATATCCCCATCCAAAACAAATGTCTGGGTGATGATTTTCACGCTCCGCCACTTGCGAAACCTTGTTCACAAAACTGAGCGCAGCCCCATAATTTTTGAATGAACGTCTAAAATAAATAACACCTTCATCTTCGACATATTCCCACTCATCCAACTGCGAAAGCGCAGCCAAAATCTCCGGCTCGGAAAGCACGGAAAGGTCTTTGCACGACGTGCACGATTTCTCTGCTAATGACACTGCGTTTCTCCTTTGCAATTGGGACTATGCGGGTTAAACCTTGTCCGGCAAAAAAGCAAGGAAAACCATGATTACCCTAGCACTCGATTGTTCCACTGGCGCAGGCTCCATCGCATTGGAGCGCGACGGACAAATCTGGAAGCATTCGCTCTTGGAGTCTGGCACGCAGGCCGCCCAGCTCGTCCCTATAATAAAGGAACTCTGCGCGCAGGCGGACTGCCACGCCACAGACATCACCCGTATCTATTGCCCCGTCGGCCCCGGCAGCTTCACGGGCATCCGCATCAGCCTGACCGTTGCGCGCATCCTCAGCTTCACCACCAATGCCGAGGCGATTGGCGTAAGCACCCTCGATGCCTTCGCCCTCTCTCATGAGGGGGATAGTGATTTCACCGTCGCCACCCGCGCCGGAAAGGGCCAAGCCTACCTCCAACATTACCGTGCAGGCGAGCCCCTCACCCATGCGAGTGACATCGAAATTGTGGATATCGCAGCACTGGATAATCCCGCCATCGGGAACCTAGAGCAATGCACAACCACCCTGCCCGTGCCCGATATGCGTCAGCTTTTACTCAAGAAAAACCTGTTAGCACGCACCTACCCGCTTGAGGCGCTCTATGTCCGCGCGCCCGATGCAGACCCCGCAAAGCCCCTCGAAGCACGCAAATAGGTTGCACCCCTTTTGGCTCCATCTATGATGAGCAAAAAGGAAGGCTAATGATGAAACGTCTTTTTGCAATCTGCGCGCTTGCGCTGGGCATGGCTGCCTGCCAACCCGCCCCCATCATCCCACCAACAGAAGCGGAAGCGCCGCGTTTCAATACGCTTCCTCCCATCCATATTAAGGCCAAAGAGCTGCGCATCGCCAAAGAGTTCACCTCCAGCTTTAAAACACCCTATGTGGAGCACCTCTTTCCCGTCCCACCTGTGCAAGCGATTGGCGTCTGGGCCGATGACCGCTTGAAGCCAAGCGGCAATGGCGGAGTCCTAGAACTCGTAATTACCGACGCCTCCGTAAAAGAAATCATGCTTCCTGTCGATGAGGGGGTAAAGGGCCTCTTCAAACGCGAGCAAGCCCAACGCTATGACGCGCGCATCGCCACAAAACTTCGCATGTTTGATGGCGTGCAGCGCATGGCTGCTGCCGAAGCGGAGGTGGAAATCACCCTCAGCAAATCCATACGCGAAGATGCCGATGTCTATGACCGTGAGCAGCTATTTAACGAAATGCTAGCCGAACTCATGACCCGCTATAACGCGCAAATGGAACAACAAATCCAAATGCACCTTACGCCCTATATTGGCCTAACACGGTAAGTTACACCTATGTTTCAAATATACCTCCCCATAGCAGAAATGTCGGTGCATGTACTCACCCTCATTGCGCTGGGCGGGTTTACGGGTATTCTCTCCGGCATGTTTGGCGTGGGTGGCGGCTTCTTAATGACGCCATTCCTTATCTTCTTAGGCGTACCACCGACCGTATCCGTAGCCACCTCTGCCAATCAGATTGTCGCGGCATCTGTCTCGGGCTTCATGAACCATTGGCGACGGAACAATGTCGATTTCAAAATGGGGAACCTTCTGCTCACAGGCGGTTTAGTCGGCTCCTTCGTTGGGATTCAAATTTTCTCCCTACTCGAAGAAGCAGGCCAAATCGACCTCTTCATCTCCGTCTCCTACGTACTCTTCTTGGGCCTCATCGGCACGCTCATGTCTGTCGAGAGTGGCCGCACCTTGCTGCGCAGCCGCAAGGGGCAAAAAAAGGAAACAAGCAAGAAGCGCAAAGCATGGGTGAAGAAACTCCCCCTGCAAACCGTCTTCCCCAAGTCGCGCATCACCACCAGCGCATTGCTGCCTATCGGCATTGGCTTTGCGGTCGGCAACCTCGTCTCGTTGATGGGCATTGGCGGCGGCTTCTTCCTCATCCCCGCGATGATTTACTTCATTGGTATGCCCACCAGCGTCGTCGTCGGCACCACGCTGTATCAAACCATTTTCGTAACCACGAACGTGACCCTCATGCACGCCATCAACACCCAAACCGTCGATGTCGTCCTCGCCATGCTCATTCTCTCCGGCGCAGTCGTTGGCGCACAGATTGGCGCCATATTCGGCAGCAAACTCCCCGCAGAAAAACTCCGCGCCCTCATGGCCATGCTCGTGCTTGCCGTGGCTATTAAGCTCGCACTTGGCCTCTTCACCGAGCCAACGGACGTCTATTCTCTCACCACGGAGATGGTTAAATGATGCACCGCCTTGCCATAGCCCTCCTACTTGGCCTGACATGGATTGCCCCTGCCAAGGCCAACCCCATCATTGGCGATATTTCCAGCCACAAAATTGAGATTCACTCCGCCTTCACAGGTACGCAGCTCTTGCTGTTCGGCGCGCGCAACGACGCTGGCGATATCGTCATCATCATCCGCGGGCCGGAACAAAACTTCATCGTCCGCAAAAAAGAGAACGTCTTCGGCATGTGGGTGAACCGCGAGCAATACGAATTCCAGCCCATGCCAGAATTCTACGCGGTCGCTACCAGCCGCGACTTCAGCCGCATCCGTGACCATTTGCTCTTCAAACCACTCGCGATTGGCTCCGCTGAGATGGTCCGCCGCAACGTCTCCCTTCAGCATGACCATTTCGCCAGCGCTCTACTCCGCAAGCTGCAAGAACAGCAGCTCTATTCCATGGAGCCCGCGCCCATTACCTTCATCAGCGAGACACTCTTTCGCACGGTCATCGACTTCCCCGACAAACTCCCGCGCGGAACCTACACCGCTGAGATTTATCTAATTCGCGACGGCGAGATTGCCGGCGTGCAAACCATCCCTATCAAGGTGTATAAAACCGGCTTTGATGCCTTTATCTATGACCTCGCGCAAAACAAGTCGCCATTTTACGGCTTGCTCGCTGTGGTAATAGCCTATATGGCTGGCTG
>CAYFFN010000173.1:0-3474 GCA_964342335.1 uncultured Azospirillaceae bacterium | reverse complement strand
ACCCGGGTTCAAGCGGTGTTACATTCACAATGATGCCACAACGGGCATAGGTGGATTTTCCAAGGCAAATCACCAGCACATCCTTCGGGATGCGGAAATATTCCACGGTGCGCGCGAGTGCAAAGCTGTTCGGCGGGATGATGCAGACATCCGTCTCGCGGTCCACAAAGCCGTCATTCGCGAAATTCTTCGGGTCGACGGTCGCGCTGTTCACGTTCGTAAAAATTTTGAATTCATTGGCGACACGGGCGTCATAGCCATACGATGAGAGGCCATAGGAAATCACCCCGTCACGGGTCAATTTCTCTTCAAACGGTTCAATCATCCCGTGTTTTTGCGCGCGTTCGCGAATCCAGTGGTCTGGCATAATTCCCATAGTCGTGCTCTCCTTACCCCGTTTTCATAAAAGATTAACACTTTAGGTCAATGAAATGCTGCATACTATGCCCATGAGCAGGCAATCTGAGGAGCAGACGGACAGTATTTTCCGGCGCATGGCACCGTCGTGGCTGAACGACAACGTCATGGGCGTCGTCAGCACGCTTAAGCTCGGCGGCGGTTTGGTGAGCTTCCTGAGCTCCGGTCTCGGCTCTGGCGGCGCGTCCAATTTCAACCCATGGCGCCTGATTGGCTCCTTTGGTTTCATGGGAATTCAGGGGCTTGGAACCGCCTACAAAGAACAGCCCGTCACGCCCGAACAGCGTGCAGAGCTCGATAGCCTCTCCCCCACACACTATGCGCTACGTAAAATCTCCTACGCCTTCGACCCCAAGCACCATATCGTCGAGAGCAATGGCCTACTCACCATTGCCAATGGCTCTCTGCTCATTCCGTCTTATTTGCATGAGGGGGATAAAGGCTTCTATGTGGACCTCATCTATGCAGCCACCAATGCCGTCTCTGGTGGAGCGATGCTGTTTGCGAAAGACCCAAAAGATGCGTGGCAAATTTCCAGCGCGGTGCAACTACTCGGCACCCCTATCCAATTCTACTCTATCGCGAAACTGATGGAGAGCAGCTCCGCCAATGCAGTCTGGAAAGGCAAGACCATGATGGGCAGCGCCATACTTTTCACCGCCGCAAACCTCACTGGCCTGCTCATAGGTCATAATAAATATGAGGATATGCCGAAAAATCAGATTGCAGCAGAAGAGGTGATGATTGAGAAGCCTGCGCCCCTAGCGCCCATGCGAGCCGGCGGCTGAGGTGCCGGCGAAGCGGTTCCAGCGGTCACGGCTTTTGCGCTTCTTTCCGGTCAATTTATTCCGCACATCCTGAAGCTTAGCGCTCCAGACTTCTTTGCCCGGCTCGGACTCGGCACGGCGGGAGACTTCTTGCGCGGCGCGTTCGTTCTTTTCTTTGGATTCTTTATCGACTTCGCGCTGTTCGGCGTCCGTGCCTTCATGCTCCCATGCCATCAAATTGATGAGATGGTGCTTTTTATTCCGCTCACGGATTGATTTCTTCTTCGCCTTCTTTTTCTCTTTGAAGGTCTGAGGCTTATCGTCACTCACCTAGCTATTCGCTTTCTTCTTATCGGTAGGGATATGGTCTTGCCCTTTGCGACGACGCAAATTGGCGCGCAAGGCCTGCTGAAGGCGATCCTCGCGCTCGTCTTTCCCTGTTTTTTCTTGGCTTTTTGTCATGACGTGAGCATAGCACAGATTGCCCGTGCTGCGCAATCACCGCGTGATAGCGGCTTCCGCCTCGGCCATGCTGGGCAGACTGCCGCGCCGCCCCCATTGCTGGAAAGGCTTCTCCACCAAACGATACGTAGCATACGCCGCAACCATTGTAACAAGCGCTGTCAGACCGATTTGCAGTGACGCATCCGCCACCACCCGCCGCACCACTTCATACACGATGAAATGGCCAAGATAGAGCGCATAGCTAATTTCCGCGAGAAAGAGCGCGACTTTGCGCGCCCGCGGCTGTGTTAAACGCACGGTGCTAATGCTCGCCACCAACAAAGCCGTGAGTGCCAATAATGCAAAGCCATTTACGCCTGTGACGATATCCACGGATGCGGGGCCATCGATAGGCAGAGCAATTATGGCCACGAGCAACGCCATCAGCCAGAGGCCCTTATGCGCGCAGCTTCGCGCCAGCACTTCGCGGTAACGCGCCATCACCATGCCAATAATAAAATAGAACGCCAAAGCAGGCGCTTGCGCATAAAGCGGGAAGTTTTCGCCAAAACTCTGGGATGCATCCAGCACGATATTCATATGATACTGGTTATAAAGCAGCGTGGCGAGAGCCAGAGCCCATAGCCTCCAGCCCGAAGTGATGGCGAGAACAAGAGGGAAAAACAGGTAAAACACCCACTCAATACCAATAGACCAGCCGCCCACCACAAAGGAAGTGCGCCCCGGCTCCACAAAGCCAAACAGCAAGGTGATATTGAGTATGAAGCGTTGCAGGTCTTCCTCAAACCCACGGCAATCGGCATCACAAAACGCGATGCGCCCTGCCAGATACACCAAGCAGACGGCGATATATAACGGCGCGATGCGTAAGAAGCGGCGTTTGAAGAAATAGCCTATGTCGCTGCGAGCGTGCAGACGGTCGGCATAGCTGAGCATCAAACTATAGCCGCTAATAATAAAAAACCCTGCCACGCCGTATATGGCAATTTTCAAGAGGAATGTATCTAGCAAAGGAGGCAACGCCACTTCGGTCCACATGCAAAGATGGTAGAACATCACCCCAATAGCGAACAGGCCGCGCAAGCCATCAATGGCGTAATTTCGTTCGCTTACCATTACTCCGCTGCGCCTAATCTATCCATTCGCCCTGATTAGCACAGATTTGCCCTTGCCATCAATGGCGTATTATGGCACATGATGCCCCTCACCTGCCGGTGTAGCTCAGTGGTAGAGCACGTCATTGGTAATGACGGGGTCGGAAGTTCAATTCTTCTCACCGGCACCATCTCCCTTAGATTATTACTGGAAAACGTTTTCGCTAATATCGAAGGATTGCTGCACGCGGGGATCAATTTGTATTAAGGATTCAAACGCATCGCGACGACGGTCATTCAACAGATTAAATCCGGGGCTGTAAACATTCTCATCTTCAAACTCTTTGAAGATGATTCCATCTTCTGTATTGAGTGGATCTTGTGAGTTTACGCGTACCGTATTTGGTACGCTATTAGCCGCACCTTCTGTGCCAACCGTTAACACGCCATTGCTATAGCTAAAGGCATAATTATTATCCATACCGCCACCCAACGTAATTGCATAAGTCCCTGTCGGACTATTATTCCCAGCAGTCGTTGAGGCTGTAGCCAATGTATCTATATCCGCAGTCGTGTCACTCAGTTTAAAGCCTGCATATTGTAGCGTAAAGGACGGGTTGGCCTCTCCCACCGAACGTGATGGGCTTGGGTTCGCCAGTGACACATTCAAGGTCGCCTTATTCACGGTAAGCGTCCCGTCATTATAGACAAACAGATAATTGCTATCCGTC
>CAYFFN010000172.1:0-3477 GCA_964342335.1 uncultured Azospirillaceae bacterium | reverse complement strand
CACCACCACTGTTGACTGGAGAGGAGGAGAGTAGCGCAATGGCAGACCCTTGAACGTGGCTAGCAGGGTGGCTAGTAGTGATCCCAGTAGCCATCCTGCGTCGGCCGCTAGCCATTGTCCAAGCCACCCTCCACTGAAAGCAATTGCCAGTGTCAGTAGTGTGCCGGTGGTAGAGCGACTCAAAGTAAGCAAAAAAATGAGACTCCATTCATAAGGGGGGGATAAAAAAGGGCGGCAACCTGACTGCGTTGCCGCCCTGTATCAGTTGTCACTGATGTCAGTTGATATGGCGTTTTTCAAACTCCCATACATCTTCAAAGCCGATGATCTTGTTGAACTCACTAAAGCTGTACATGAGCGACCAATCAGTCACATCGCCATTGTCGCGAATATCGCTGTAGCTCTTTTCCAGCGCTTGAGCCGTTGCCAAAAAGCCGGCGGCGGGATGAATGGCAAGAGAGAAACCAAGCGACTGTAATTTGTCGGCAGGCAGTAGCGGGGTACGCCCGCCTGGAACCATGTTGGCTACCAGTGGTTTATTCAGCCGCTTGCCAATCTCGGTCATTTCCTCTTCGTTTTCCGGGGACTCTACAAATAGCACGTCGGCCCCTGCATCGGCATAGGATTGCGCGCGTTTCAGTGCTTCTTCAAGACCCAGCTCGGTGCGTGCATCCGTCCGGGCAATGATCAGGAAGTCATCACTTTTACGTGCTTCGCAGGCAACTTGAATTTTTTTAACCATATCTTCGATGGGGATGACACGTCGACCTGGGGTGTGGCCGCACTTTTTAGGAAACTCCTGGTCCTCCAGCTGGATAGCGGCGGCGCCTGCTGCTTCGTAGCCGCGAACCGTGTGCTGCACGTTGAATAGTCCACCATAGCCGGTATCGCCATCTGCAATGATTGGAGTCGAGGTCATTTTAGCCATGGTGGCGACCCGATTAACCATGTCGGTATAGGTCGCAAGACCGGCATCTGGCAAGCCGAGATGGGAGGCCACAGTGCCGTAACCGGTCATGTAAAGCGCTTTAAAGCCCATGCGATCGGCCATCAAGGCTGAAATCATGTCATAAATGCCGGGGGCTACAATGATTTCGCCACTTTCCAGCTGCTGTTTTAAGGTCATTTGTGTCATAGGTCACTCCGTTGGGTTAACTGCGTTATTGTTGGATGCTTGGAATGCGGTGCGAGGATGCCAGCCATGGGTAGCGCTGGGCATAAGCCTCCTCGAAAGCTTTGATGGTGCTCGATTTCTGTAAGGTCATTGCCATTTCCGAAGCACCAAGTAACAAGGCTTCTTTACGGTACTCATCGATATCAAATGGGTGGTTGCCGGTGCGGGGCGATGCGACCTGCTGCTGTTGTAAATCGATGGTTATGCTTGACGGAGCATGCTGATGAGCTTCATCGGCCAGTGCCTGAACGGTATCGGCAGGTAGCGTTATGACCAGCAAACCGTTTTTCAGGCTGTTATTGAAGAAAATATCGCCAAAGCTGGGTGCGATAACGGCTCTGAAACCACTGTCCATCAGGGCCCAGACCGCATGTTCGCGGGATGAGCCGCAGCCGAAGTTGCTGCCTGCCACTAGAATGCTGCCCTCTGCATAGGGGGGGGTGTTCAGGGCAAAGTCAGCAATCACGTTTCCGTTGCTGTCCAGGCGTAGATCGCAGAACAGTTGTTCGGCGTAACCTGCCGAGCGTGGGCGATGGAGGAAGCGCGCGGGAATTATCTGGTCGGTGTCGATATTGTTGTTCATCAGTGGCACTGCGATGCCTTGATGCGAGGTAAAAGCTTGCATAACGGCTCCTATAAATCGCGCACGTCGGTAATACGGCCATAAATGGCAGCGGCGGCTGCCATGGCGGGGCTCATCAGGTGAGTGCGGCTATCTCTGCCCTGGCGTCCGGCGAAGTTGCGATTGGAAGTGGAGGCGCAACGCTCGTGAGGTGGCACGTGGTCGCCGTTCATGGCCACACACATCGAGCAGCCCGGCTCGCGCCACTCAAATCCCGCCGCCAGAAATATTTTGTCCAGCCCCTCGTTTTCGGCCTCGGTTCGTACCTGCCACGAGCCAGGTACCACCACTGCCGGTATTTTGGCGTATCCATGACGCGCAACCGCTGCTGCTGCTCGCAGGTCTTCAATTCGGCTATTGGTGCATGAGCCAATAAACACCCGGTCGATAGCAAGCCCTTTCAGAGACTGGCCTGGCGATAGCGCCATGTAAGAGAGCATGCTCTCGGTTGCTGCACGTTTCTCTTTATCGACGTGATCGGGTTGCGGGGTGCAGGCGGTAATGGGTAGAGCGGTTTCTGGTGATGTGCCCCAGGTGACCGTAGGGGCGATAGCGTCCGCGTCGAGGGTTACCTCCTTGTCGAACTTGGCATTTGGATCACTACGAAGTCTTTTCCAGTAATCCACCGCTTGCTCGAACAGCTCTCCTTTTGGTGCGTAAGGCTTATTGGCTAGGTAATTGAAGGTAGTGGAATCTGGCGCAACCATGCCCGCACGAGCCCCGGCTTCTATCGACATGTTGCAAAGAGTAAGTCTTGCTTCCATGGACAAAGACTTGATTGCACCGCCGCTATATTCGATCACGTAGCCTGTACCGCCATTGGCTCCAATCACACCAATGATATGCAGAATCAGATCCTTGGCAGTGACATGGGGGGATAGCTTACCGGTGACGCTAATGCGCATGCTGCATGGTTTTTTTTGCCAAAGGCATTGCGTAGCCAGCGCGTGGGCGACTTCCGATGCACCTATGCCAAACGCTAGAGCCCCCATAGCACCGTGTGTGGAGGTATGGCTGTCGCCGCACACCATCAGCATGCCCGGTTGGGTCAGTCCAAGTTCGGGCCCGGCGACATGAACAATGCCTTGGTAGGCATGGCGCATGCCAAAGGAGGTAATGCCATGTTGCGCTGCATTGCTGCTTAGGGTGGTTACCATCGCATCGAGATGGGGCTCCCGAAGCGGGTCTGAATGGGTGGCGACATAGTGATCTGCCATCCCAAATGTCAGATCTGGTCGTCTCACGCTGAGGCCTTCGTCATTAAGCAGGTCAAACGCTTGGGCGGTAGCGTCATGAATAAGGTGTCGGTCAACATAAAGTAAGGCAGTGCCATCTGGGCGCTGTTCTACTACATGCGCGTCCCATATTTTTTCAAACATGGTGGTCGCCATTATGTGCTCCTCTTCTCATATCACTGTTGTTGTGTTTGTTTTTGGCCCGATTTTGCTGGGCTAGCGTAGCGAGAAGTCGCGCTGACGCCTTCCCATTAGGCGATGTATACGTATTTGTTTTAATGTATACAATTATAATAATTTTGCAAGTTGGCCGAGGGTTTTTAAGCTAAGTGCATTCAGAATTAATATATTCTTAAAAAGAGTATGTGTTCAATATATTGAATTTTTTTACTTTTTTACTTTTTTTATGATTTTTTATTAGTAGGTTAGATTTTTCATTTTAGAAG
>CAYFFN010000171.1:0-3479 GCA_964342335.1 uncultured Azospirillaceae bacterium | reverse complement strand
AGATACTTCCGGCAGACTATAATTAGACTTTTGCCACAAACGCATTCCGTTAGCGATATTATCATACATCTCACGGAACATGAGCGTATACCAGTTATAGCCTGTAAAGCGAAGCTGTAAGTCGAGCGCGCCAGCCTTAGCATAACTATCAATCACATTTCCATCGGCATCCAATCGTGCTGCACCACCATTCTGCTGCATATCAGAGGTAAGCTTAAAGCCACGGTACGCGCGGTTAATGGCCTGACGCTGCCAGCGGCATTGATACGCATAAGGGAGCGCAGCCGCCCAGTCTTCCCCTTGGTTTTTACTTAGAATACGCCAGCCAGATTGCGCCGTCGCACGGGCAAAATGCCCAAAGTCTATATTGCCATCTTTATCACGCCATGGCTTTTGCGTATTTGGGTCAAGCAATTGCGCAATATTACGACCCCACGCATCCCCCACGCTTCCCATGGCAAAGTCAAAGGTGAGGCCAACCATCTCATCGCCAAGGCTTCGGCCAAAGCCAGCCTCAGGCATGCCTTTATAACCATAGGCTCCCGAAGGGCCGAAATTCTTTTTATTACGGAACCAAATTGCACGGTCACTCAGCACATCCTTAACCTGTGCAACGGCTTCGCTTTGGTTGGCTACATTAATCTCGTTGGTTTTGGCGATGTCATCCATCACCTTCATTGCCTGCTTATCGCTAATAGTTGCCCGCACAATGGTCTTAATGGGTTTACCAAAGACTACATCACATGTGCGCGCAATATAACGCAACGGGTATTTCCATGGGGTATAAGCCCCAAGCTCACCTGTTTTAGAAACTTCACGCCCAAGGTCTTTTAACGACAATGTACGGTTATAGCCCGGCAATTGCTCCGCAATCATCACCTGACCAAGCGTATAGAGCCCCGCCCCCATCACTCCGCGAGAGAAGAGACGAATGGTCGCACGGCCTTGCATGGTACTCGCCCATGCCTGCTTGCCAGGATCGCTTTCGGCAAACGGATCTTCTTGGTACGCATCACCGAAAAGGTAATTACCAAAGTCCTCTCTCACCGTCGGATCCGACTCCCGATTCCCCAGCTTAATGGCGGCGAACGGGTTGTCGTTTGGCGTTTTGTCTTTCTTTTTTACCATCGTTTCCTTTACGTTTGGAGCCACTCAAAATCCGAGCAAACTACTCCATCATCAATGGATATCTTACCATGTGCGCGCCTTTAGTTTTGTGAAGCTTTTGTTACAAGAGCAACGGATGAGCCATTCATGCTGCACCGCCGAAAGCCGCATCTATGCTGCATTGCGAAATGTTTCAGTTGTGTGAAGATTTGGCAAAAACCGTTCGGCAAACTTGTGGGCATCCCCCCGAACGTGATAGTTTTAACCATCCAGACGTGTATAACGCGCAACCCGAACAAGAAGAACTATGACAACCTATTTAAACGCAGACAAATCCAAGCCAATTCAGCGCATTGAGGTAGAAGCTACCGGCGCGGGCAATCAGGCTGTGATGTTCTTGCGAGACGCGCAGGCCGCTGAGGATATGCGCGAGATATTGTCACAGCCCCCATACGAACAAATAATTCTCAATGAAACCTTTGTGGATGGCAAACCCGTCTTCATCACCCATAGCAACCATTCCATCACTCGTTTGATGGATAATATGCAAGCACAAGGTAGCTGGGGAATTGAGGAGGCAAAATCGCCCATTAGCGCATGGGGATGGCGGGCCATTCTAGGTCTGGTCGGCCAAGGCTTGGTGATGCGCGGCAGTTTTGCTCGCCCACGCGAAGTTGGCAAAATGGCCATGAACATGGAGCAATTCACCTTTGCCGCCTGTAACATTGCCGCAAACTTTGTTGCCATTGGCTATGGCGCCTCGTCCAAACCAGACCCTCACCAACTGCGCTTCTTGAAAGAAGAGGTCAACAATCAGCTCACAGGCTCTCTGGATTCTGACCGCATGATTTCTGCAACGGATAACAGAAGCAGCCTACGCAACACACACACCGCTAAAAGCCCTATTGGTCAAGTGAATCAATTTATGGCGGAAAACTCGTCTCAGATCAGCATCGGACTACGTTATTTTGGCGCCTTCAACCTCGCAAAAACAGGCCTTAAACAAGGCGAACGTTCCATTGGGAACCTAATGCATCCAAGCAAAGTAGCAGATAATACACGCTACCTAGCGGGCCTGGGGACGTTAGGCGGAAAAACCATTGCCCTCTCTGGCAAATTGGAAGACTCTTACGATCCTGTTCCACCAAACTGGATGGACAAGCTTCGTCATAAATTTTTCCTTGGCGGCGGATTAATGGAAGCAGCCTCTTTCGGTAGCCTCGCCATTCAAAACATGCAAAGCGATAGCAAAGCAGACCGCTACTTTGCGGCGGGTAATGCTATGTTTGTACTGGCTTATATTATTCGTACCCAAGCAAAATTGGGTAATAAGAAACTGGATATGAGCGAACTATACTCCCACATCTCAGACAGCGTGGCGCGCCTACCAGAGGATGAGCGCGCTCAAACCGTGGCGGATATGACCGGCATGCTCAAAACCCATTTTGGCATTGGCAACAAACTTACCTTCACCGAGATTTACGAAGGCATCGCCGAAGACCTCCACAAGAACCATGGTATCTCAGTCTTTGATTCTACTCGCGAACCCGAGATACAAGAGCCAGAAACAACTATTGAGAAACCGCAAAGCCTAGCAAGTAAAGACGCCCCCACCCCTAAAGTACAAGCCCGTGAAATTGCTCACCATGAGCACCAGGAGATTTCAGAGCATAAAGCCGCCGCTATTTAGCACTTTCCCTACAAAAAAGGCTTGCAAAGCCCCCCATTTACCTCTATCACGCCCACACGTTTTGCAATGATGCAGAACGAATTCACACGCAGAGCGTTTCTAGTGTCTTGAAAAGACTTGCTTTGCGGAGGTTTTAACTAGGAAAGGAACCTAATTATGGCAATGCCGTCTTTTAATATGCGTGAGCTGATCGATGCTGGCGTACACTTTGGTCACAAAACCCGTCGCTGGAACCCACGTATGGCACCGTTTATCTACGGTGAGCGCAACAACGTACACATTATCAACCTGCAACACACTGTGCCAATGCTGCACCGCGCGCTGAAAGCAGTTCGCGATGTTTCTGCGCAAAATGGCCGTATCCTGTTTGTAGGCACCAAGCGTCAAGCTTCTGAAACCATCAAAGAAGCAGCGCAACGCTCTGGTCAATATTACGTGAACCACCGTTGGTTGGGCGGCATGCTCACTAACTGGAACACCATCCAAAACTCTATCCGTCGCCTCAAGAAATACGAAGAGACGCTGAATGAAGAAAATTCTGGCCTGACCAAGAAAGAACTTCTGAGCCTTGAGCGTAACAAAGAGAAGCTGGAAATGTCTCTCGGCGGTATCCGTGATATGGCGGGTCGCCCTGACCTTATCTTCATCATCGACACCAACCGTGAAGACCTCGCGATTCTCG
>CAYFFN010000170.1:0-3544 GCA_964342335.1 uncultured Azospirillaceae bacterium | reverse complement strand
CAAAGGCAGGCATCGCCGTCACTTTTATGCCTTCCGTCACGGCCGTGAAAATAGAGTCTATCGCCGTCACTTAATGCCTCCAAAAATGCGGTGCGAGCAGGATAAGCACTGTAAACAATTCCAAGCGCCCCATAATCATCGCACCAGAAAGCCACCATTTTGCACCATCTGGAAGGATGGAATAATTGCCAGCTGGCCCAATAATCTCACCCAATCCAGGCCCTACATTCGACACTGCCTGCGCCGCCGCGCTCATTGCCGTAAGAAAGTCTAGCCCATAAAGCGACAGCACCACCGCCAGAACCATAAAGCTAAAGGCAAACAAGATAAAGAAGCTCATCACCGATTCGGAAACAGCCTCGGTAATCGCTTTACCATTATATTGGGGAATAAACACGCCATGTGGCTGTGTCAGTTGGCGCATCTGCATATTCGCAGTTTTGTAAAGCACCTGAAAACGGAAAATTTTAATACCACCCGAAGTGGACCCCGTACAGCCACCCACTACCGTCAACATAAAGAACACTGCCACCGCAAACGCACCCCATCCGCCATAATCCGCGGACGAATAACCCGTAGTCGTAATAATCGAAATAACATTAAACAGACAATAGCGCACCGCATCAACGAGCCCCATATCTTGCGAAAACACCATCCAAACGACCAACAACAACGTCGTCACACCAATAAACCCAAAGAAGGTTCGCACTTGTGAGTTCTGCCATATCGCCTCAGGCGAACCTTTGATAGCCTGATAATAAAGAATCATAGGCAGTGCCCCAAGCGACATAAACACCATGCCAATCATTTCAATCGGTGCGCTATCAAAGTAGCCAATCGAAGCATCATGGGTAGAAAACCCACCGGTCGCCACAGTGGTTAGCGCGTGGTTAATCGCATCAAAGCCGTTCATGCCCGCCCACCAATAACACATCGCGCAGGTAAGCGTGAGCACGATAAATACCAACGTAATCACCGCCGCAATCTGCGTCGTACGTGGTAACATCTTATCCATCGTATCCGAAGACTCTGTCTTAAACAGCTGCATCCCACCAATGCGCAGCATAGGCAATACCGCGAGCGCCATCACCACAATCCCAATACCACCCATCGCATTAAGCAGCGAGCGCCACACCAAAATCCCTGGCGGCAAAAAGTCGAGCCCCGTTATCACCGTCGCCCCTGTCGAAGTTACCCCCGACACCGACTCAAAAAACGCATCCACATACGGGATCTGCAACTCACTCCAATAAATCGGCAGCGAACAGAAAAACGAAATCAGCACATAGCTGGTTGTTGTAAAGAGAAACGCCTGACGTAGCGTAAGCGCGCCACTATAGCCGCGATTCGCCAAGAACAACGATCCGCCAATAAACGCCGTAAACGTGGCGGAAACAAGGAACACTTTCCAGTCCTCATTGCCATAGACCAAATCCACGCACATCGGCACCAGCATCACCAGCGAAAGAATGCTGAGCAAAATCCCATTCACATAGAGTATGGGGCGAAAGTCAATCATGCGGCGTCCTGCTCTTGCATCAAGCTCGGCAGCGTTCCGCGCATTCCCATCGCCTCACGCATGAAGAAGCCTTTCACCGTCGGCATTTTTTCTACCGCGTGCAAGCCTGTGCGTCGCGCCAGCTTCGCCAGCTTACTATCGGTCGAGAACAAGCGGTTCAGCCCATCCGTCGCGATACCCATGCTATGCGTATCATAGCGGCGCTCACGCGCATACGACTCCAACACCTCAGGCGCGCCAATATCCAGCCCTAGTTTGGCACGCTCAATCAGAATATCAGTGAATGCCGCCACATCGCGGTAGCCAAGGTTTACCCCCTGCCCTGCAATCGGGTGAATCGCATGGCTCGCATCACCAATCAGTGCAGCGCGCGTGGTGATGGTACTTTGCGTAGTGATGAGCATCAGCGGATAGGAGAAGCGCGGCCCCGCCAGTGAAATATCACCCAGCCATCCGCCACAACGCTCAGCCAGCTCAGCCAAATAGGTCTCTTCATCCAGCGCCATATAATAGGCCGCCATCTCATCGCTTTCCGTCCACACAATCGCGCTGCGCTTTCCGCCTGCCATCGGCAAAATGGCAAACGGTCCCGGCGCCAAGAAATGCTCCACCGCCATGCCGCCATGGTCTTCCGTATGCGCAATTGTCGCCACCATCGCGGTTTGGCCATAGCCTGTTGTCTTATGCGAAAGCCCAAGCTTATCGCGAATACCAGAGAAGCGCCCATCCGCCGCGAGCAACAGCGGCGCTTGCAGTTCGTCGCCATTCTCAAGCGTAATCACCACGCGCTCCGGCGTATTATCGACCGCCTCCACGCTATGGGGGGTGATGTAATCAACCGCTTCCACTTCTTGAATACGCGTGAAAATCGCTTTGCGTAGCAAACGGTTCTCAATCATATAGCCAAACGGCTTGTCGCCTACTTTTTCACTTTCGAAGTTCAGCGCCACCGGCGATTCGCCATCCGTCACGCGGATATCCGCAATCGGCCCCGCCTCTTCGACATGGCCCCAAATGCCCGTATTTTGCAGAATCAACACCGAGGCATGCGCAATCGCGCTCACGCGGCCATCAAACTCGCCGTCGAGCTGGGTGCGTTGATCAATCTTATCCACCACCGCAACGCGCAGGCCAGCCTGCCCCAGCGCAATCGCTTGCGTTGCACCCACCAGACCGCCACCGGCGATCACACAATCATAAGTCGCTTTTGTCATGCGCGCATCATAAGCCTCCCCCTTTCGGATGAAAAGCCTTTTCGCCTTGCGAACCACGTATCGCTGCGCTAGCGTTCGGGCATGAAAATCGTCAGTTGGAATATCAACTCCATTCGCATCCGCTTCCCCCTCATTCAGCGCGCCATCGACACGCTGAAGCCAGATGTGCTATGCCTACAAGAAACCAAAGTTATCAATGGCTTATTCCCCACCCAAGAAGCCAAGGCGCTCGGATTTGACCATGTGCATTTTCACGGACAGAAAAGCTATAACGGCGTGGCCATTCTTTCCAAAGTGCCATTAAAGCCACACGAAACCTACGATATCCTAGAAAATGGCGAGGCGCGCCATATCAGCGCCGAATTGCCCGATGGCACGCTCATCCATAACTTCTACGTCCCTGCGGGCGGTGATGAGCCAGACCCCACCATCAACCCCAAGTTCAAAGATAAGCTGGCATTCATGGACAAGCTGCATGAATGGTCCAGCAGCCTAAGCAAACAAGATAAAGTCGTCATGCTCGGCGATATGAACATCGCCCCCGGCGAGCATGATGTCTGGTCACACAAACAACTCCTCAAAATCGTCAGCCACACGCCCATCGAAATCGAGAAGATGGAGCGCCTGCAAGCAAGCGCAGGATGGATTGACAGCGCCCGCTACTTCACCCCAGCCGAAGAAAAACTCTATAGCTGGTGGAGCTACCGCAACCGCGACTGGCGCAAATCCAACCGCGGCCGCCGTCTCGACCATATCTGGGTAACCCCCGCGCTCAAAGGCCGGCTGACAAGCTACAAAACCCTAGAGGATA
>CAYFFN010000169.1:0-3563 GCA_964342335.1 uncultured Azospirillaceae bacterium | reverse complement strand
GGATTATTGAGGCGGGAGTAGACCAGTCCACTATCCCATGGGAGCAGCGTCACCATGCGTTGTTTGTCGCGTTCGCCCCTGCCATCATGCCCAAATGGGCGATTAGTGTGCTGGTGGAGCATGGCGGATCGGGGTCAGCAGCGGCAGCGCCGATTGCGCGCGAAGTAGCCAAATATCTGCAAGAGAATAATGCGGCAGCAGAGCCGGAGGGAGGCGAAGATGCCGTATAGACGTGGAGGGTTGCTAGAGAAATTAGGCGATATGCCCTGGCTGTTACTGATGGTAACTACCCTGCTGCTCGTTGCGGGGCTACTCATGCAATATTCCGCTGCGGGTGGCCATTGGGACCCGTATGCCAAAGCGCATTTTGCCCGTATGGCTATGGGGCTTGGCCTCTGTTTTACCATCGCCTTGGTGCCGATGGTCTGGCTAGCACGGGGTGCATATTTGCTCTATTTCTTGGGGTTGGCCTTGCTATTGTTTGTGGAGGTGAACGGCATGATGGGCGGTGGTGCGCAGCGCTGGATTGACCTTGGCTTTATGACTATCCAGCCATCCGAATTTATGAAGCTGGGCATGATTGTTGCTCTGGCGCGCTATTACCATTACTTGCACCCAGATGATTATCACCGTCCGCGTTTTATGGTGGTGCCGCTGCTGATGATTATCATTCCGGCCTATCTTATTTACCGTCAGCCCAACCTAGGCACGACGGCTATTTTAGGTGCGATTGCCGTTTGTATGTTATTTGCCGCTGGCCTGAGTGCGCGGATATTCTGGAGCGGTATTGTAGCGATTCTTGCGCTGATTCCGATTGCGTGGCAGTTCGTGCTGCATGACTATCACAAGCAACGTGTGATGACATTTTTGGACCCAAGTGCCGATCCACTCGGTGCGGGTTATAACATCTCGCAGTCGATGATTGCAGTCGGCTCAGGTGGCGCCTTTGGCAAAGGTTTTGTTCAAGGATCACAAGGGCAGCTCAACTTTTTGCCAGAGAAACACACGGACTTTATCTTCACCATGTTGGCCGAAGAAACCGGCTTTATGGGGGCAATGGCGCTGCTGTTTCTCTATAGCGTATTGCTGCTCTTCTCGCTCATGCTGATGCTGCGCAGCAAGAATCGGTTTGGTTCGCTCATCAGCGCGGCTATTTGTGCGTTTTTCTTCATGCATATTTTTATTAATATTTCGATGGTGATGGGGCTGGTGCCTGTGGTGGGTGTGCCGTTGCCCTTCCTCTCTTATGGTGGCTCCTTTTTGCTTGCCTGTTTGATGGCAGTAGGTTTGCTCATCAATGTGTATCTACACCGCGATGTCAGCGCGATTCGTATTTCGCGCCTGTAAGTGTAGAGTTTGCGCCTCAGCGTGCTAGAAACGCGGCGTAAAACCGCCCATGCGCGGGTTTGTTTTGGCAGGGCTAGTTTCAATAGGGTAGACTGCCCAGAACAAAGGATGCTGATGTGAGCTTTAAGAACGCCAAAGAACCGCTACGCGACATGATGCAAAAGGCGCGTCGTGCGCTCATTTATGCGGGGCTGTTCAGCTTCTTCATGAACTTCCTTTCGGTGTTGCTGCCGGTCTATTCGCTACAGGTGCTCGACCGTGTGCTGAGCTCGCACAGCTTGGAAACACTGGTCGTGCTCACGCTCATCGTCGTGGTCGCCTTTCTTTTTTATGGCTTGTTCTATGCACTGCGCAGCTTTGTGCTGAGTGCCATCGTGGAATGGATGGATGTCACCTTGGCTCCAAAACTACTACGCATTTCGCTCACGCAAATGGCGATTGGCGAGAGTTTGAGCGCCTCGCAAATCCAGCGCGAGCTGATGAATATTAAGCAGTTTGTAGGCAGCGGCCTTGCAACTTTGATGGATGCGCCTTGGTCGGTGCTGTTTATCTTCATCGTCTTTTTGATTCATCCGGTGCTGGGCGTTATCGGGATTTTCGGCGCCATCACGATGTTCGGTTTTGCGCTCATCAATGAATGGGCGAGCCGTCGCCCGCTGGATGAGGCGCAGGAGAACCAAGTACAATCCATGCAGATGATTGATCTAGCCACCCGCAGCGCCGAGGCGGTGGAAGCCATGGGCATGATGCGCCATGTGCTGGAGCGCTGGAATACGTTCCGTAAGGACGGGCAGGTGAAAGCCAATTTGGCGAGCCGTCGTTCGCAGGTGATTCAGTCTTGCTCGCGTGCGGCGCGGATGATTATCCAGATTATGATTATCGGGGCGGGTGGTTACCTCGCCTTACAGAATGCGCTGACTGTGGGGGGTATGATTGCCAGCTCGATTCTGATTGGTCGTGCGCTCGGGCCTTTTGATGCGGCGATTGGCGTATGGAAAAGCTTTGTCGCCGCGCGCGACAGCTATAAGCGCATCAACACGCTTCTGGTGCATGCGCGTGATGACCGCGGCAGCATGGAGATGCCTGCGCCGAAGGGCGATTTGTTGGTGGAAGGGCTCTATTACCAGCCTAAGACCTCGCCTGTGCCTACGGTGAAGAATGTGAATTTTGCGCTCAAAGCAGGTGAGAGCCTTGGTGTGATTGGCCCGAGCGCAGCGGGAAAATCTACGCTCGCGAAACTGATTGTCGGCGTGCTGCCGCCCAACCATGGCGCGGTGCGTTTGGATGGCGCGGAGTTGTATAAATGGAGCCGCGATGATGTGGGGCAGTATATCGGTTATATGCCGCAGCAGATTGATCTCTTTGCGGGCACGATTCACGATAATATCGCACGCATGCACCCCAATCCTGATAGCAAAGCCGTGATAGAAGCCGCACAGATGGCAGGTTGCCATGAGATGGTGATGCGTTTTCCGAACGGCTATGAGACGGAATATATGACCGTGGCGCGCACCTTATCGCCGGGTCAGTGCCAGCGCATCGCTTTGGCGCGCGCGCTGTATGGTCGCCCGCGCTATGTGGTGATGGATGAGCCGAACTCGAATCTCGATGGCGAGGGCGAGCGTGCCTTGCTGCGCGCGCTGCAGCATATGAAGCAGGCGGGCATTACTTATATTATCGTCGCACATAAGCCCTCGATTGTGGGCATGGTCGATAAGGTGGCGATGCTGCGTGATGGTGTGTTGGAGCATTTCGGCCCGCGCGATGAAGTGTTGAAACTCTTTACCGGTGGCGGCAAGAAACCTGCCCCGCAACAAGGAGAGCAAAATGGCGAATGAGCCAGAAGAGAAAGCGCCAAAGAAGGGCGAAGCCGCTATCGGCATGGTGGACAAGGCGGTGAGCGCATTGACGGTGCATAGCGATGGTGATGAAGTG
Organism: uncultured Azospirillaceae bacterium; assembly: GCA_964342335.1. Lineage (GTDB taxonomy): Bacteria > Pseudomonadota > Alphaproteobacteria > Rickettsiales > UBA3002 > CAYFFN01. The sequence goes on along the minus strand of CAYFFN010000169.1, from coordinate 281 downwards.
ACGCCGGATCAGCTCGCGCGCAATACGATTCGCTTTGGTCTATGGATTATGGTGCTGTTCTTTGCGGTGTTCTTTGTGTGGGGGAGTCTTGCGCCTTTGAGCAGCGCGGCAGTCGCGCCGGGCCGCGTGATTTTGGCGGGCAATAAGAAATCTATCAACCATCTCGAAGGCGGTATCATCAAAGAGATTCGCGTGAAGGAAGGTCAATCTGTCACGCAAGGCGAGGTGCTGTTGGTGCTGGATGCAACCTCTGCACAGGCGCGCTTGGACATGCTCTCTGG
>CAYFFN010000168.1:0-3594 GCA_964342335.1 uncultured Azospirillaceae bacterium | reverse complement strand
CAAATCACAGAAACCAATCATCGCAGTGAGCAGGTTATTAAAGTCATGCGCCACACCACCTGCCAGCTGACCAACCGCCTGCATCTTTTGCGAATGGGCAAAGCGCATCTCTAGGTTTTTCTGCTCGGTCTGATCAATCAAATACAAAATTAGTACTTGCAGTTCTGGCGCTGGCACATCAATCAACGTCGCCTGCACCTGCAACACCACATGCTCTTCCTCAGCTAATGGTAGTGTGACTGATATAGGACTAGAAGCGCTATCTTTCTGGCGTGCCGACTCTAACAAAGTCAAAAAGCTATTTCGGTCTTCGGAGGAGAGCATTTCTACAAACGCGACCTGCTCTTTCCCATCATAGAGCCCCTTGGTCAGTGTATTGAATGCATTATTATATTCCGCAATCGTGCCATCATTTTCCAACCGTACAATCGCGATGGGAGAGGCTTCGATAAAATCTCCAACCGACATACCTGTAGATTTTTGCTCGACAACAGTAACGGTTTCTTCAGTAAGAGTAGTCGACGTGACGTTTGCCTTCTGCTTGAAAAAACGAAGCATTGTCTACTCAAAGAGTACGGTGCCAGAGACGCCTGTCACTTCACCTTCTTCATTGGTTAGCAAATGCTGCTGCACCTGCGCTTTCACCAATGCACCATTGACACGCTGTAGGAGAATATCCCCTTTGTATTCCTGCGGTGTGAAGCTCTCATGCAAACGCTCTTCAGGCTTATAGATAAACTTATCTACGCGGATGGAGGAATCCGTAAGCTTTCCTGCTGCATAGCCTAATGACGTTTCCAGATGATGATTCGCAAACTCAACATCCCCGTTCGACCCAATGATATACACACCAAACGGAAGGTTAGAGATCGCTTGATCAATATGGTTTAAAGACGTGTTTTTGAAATCCTTTGGTTTCTCAACACCCGCCGTACGTGACATGACATATTCGCGGCCACGCACCACATATACCCCTGGTGGGCGTTGAAGCGGCTGGATAGATACGATGTACTGCGTCTCCACACCTTTATGGTCTTTGATGGGGAAAACCAACTTTTCACCCTTACCGCTAATGAGCGCGCTATACATCTTCTCGCGATCTGAGTTCGCTACCTTACCTTCTTCAAGTAACGTATCCAGCGCCGCACCTTGATCCAGAGATGAGCTAGGGAACATCTTGCGCAAACCTTCGTTCGCGTAGAGAATTGCACCATCCCCCTTAAGGAACATCGTAAAGTCACTACCGTGACTCGCGGCAGATGCGAAAATAAGATTTTGAAATTCTGTGGCCAGCACTAAGTCAACGTTATTCTGGCGAATCATTACAGTATAAAAGGCGAGCCCACATAACAACAATGTGACTAGCAGTGAGAAAAGCCCTGCCCCCAAAGAACCAACGTTCAATGCAAGGCCGACGATAACCGCTATACCAACCGTATAAACAAAGACCAACTGCATGATCCCCTGCCGCGTATCGCGCGGCTTGAACTCTAAATCATGAAGGCCAAAATTATCAGTTTCTGTGAATCGCATGGCGTTAGATTGCGCTATGGTTTGGCAAAAAGCAACGCATCATTTGCGAAAGCAACTGCTTTTCCACAATCATTTTTTCGGACTGTTGCCCATATTCATGGGCGGCACGAATCCCTTTAGTTTGTAGACGTAACCAATAATCTCAGCCACCGCCTTATAATAAGTCAGTGGAATCTCCTCATCCAGCTCCGCCTCTGCGTAAAGCAGGCGCGCCATCGGCGGATTTCGCACCAGCGGCACATCATGCCGCTCACCTTGCTCACGAATACGCAACGCCACCTTATCAATTCCTTTCGCAATCACGATAGGTGCATTCATGGTTAGCGAGTCATATTTGAGTGCGACAGAATAGTGCGTCGGGTTGGTGACAATCACATCCGCATCGGGAATTTTCGCCATCATATTCTGGCGCGCGCGCTCCATACGAATCTGACGCAATTTCTGCTTCACCAGCGGGTCACCCTCCTGCTGCTTATACTCGTCCTTCACCTCTTGCTTGGTCATTTTAAGGTTCTTGATGAACTCAAACTTTTGGTAGGAGTAATCCAGCAGCGCCACAAAGAACACCACTACAATCACGCCCATCAGCATGTTGAATGCAATACTCGACGCAAAGAGCAACGCTTCTTGAATCGGCATGTCGGGCAAGAGCTCAAACCGGTCAAAGACCGCATAAACAGCAATTCCGCCCACGAATCCGACGATAGAGATTTTCACAATCCCCTTCACAAACTCCACAATCGAGCGCATAGAAAAGAGGCGCTTCAGCCCCTTCAGCGGGGAGACCTTCTCCCATTTCGGCTTAATCGATTCTAACGCAAAGTTAATACGGTTTTGCACCATCCCGCTTGCAATGGCGAGCACCATCATCATCAGCGCGAGTGGTAACATAATCAACAAAGTCGACAGCAAAAGGTCGGACATATTGTTACGGAAATTGCCGAAATCCAATGCGATTTCATCCGGCATCGCAATATAGGGGAGCAGCAACCGGCGAAAATCTTGCAGAATGCCAGGCATCATCACCGTCACCGCAAACATCAACCCCAAAAGAATAAAGAAGTGATTAATCTCACGTGAGCTCGCTTTTTGGCCCTTTTTAAACGCTTCCTCCAAACGCTTCTGCGTTGGCTGTTCCGTTTTCTGGGAGTCGTCCTGTTCTTCAGCCATAATGCTCCCTTAGGGGTTCAAAAACCCGATGAGTGTCTCATACGCAAAATCATACAATGTCAGCAGCATCGTAGGCAAGACTGCCATGAGAATGATCATACTGATTGTAATATGTATCGGCATAATCACAAAGAAGACCTGCATGTTTGGCATCAAGCGCGCAAGCACACCGGAGCCGAGGTAAAACAACATCGCAAACACAATATGCGGCGTGGCCATTTGTGTAGCAACAAGGAACATTTTAGTAAGTGTCTCACTCAACAAATTCGCCATATCCCCTACCACAGGAAACTGCCCCGGCACAAACAGGCCGTAACTTTCCACAATGCCTTTTAACATCACATGGTGCAAATCCATGGTAAAGACGAACACCAAGGCCGCCAAACCAATAAAGTTACTCACAATAGTCGTCTGACCGCCCTGCCCTGGGTCAAACTGCGTCGCGATGGCGAGTGACGATTGATACGAGATGATTGACCCCGCCGTATGCGTAGCGGAAAGCAGGAAACGTACCATCACCCCAAAGAACACGCCGACCAAGGTCTCCCCCACTAATAGTATAGTAAGGGTGACTGGGCTGCCTGGAATCTCCGGCAAGTAGGGCTGCAACACAGGTGTAAGCGCCAGTGAGAACATCAGCGCGAGCAGCAGACGCACACGCGGCGACACATATATCTCCGCAAAACCGGGCATCACCATAATCGCCGCCCCGAGGCGCGCAAAAATCAATAGAAAGGCGAAAATCTCGCCAACCACAAAAAACTCAAGTGGTGAGACCTGAATCACTATCCCTCGTCAGATCCGTTGCTGGGAGTCACAATTTTCTCCTGCAACCGCTCGGTAAAATCGCTAAGGGTTTGAAACATGAATGGCAGGGTGAGCATCAACGTA
>CAYFFN010000167.1:0-3597 GCA_964342335.1 uncultured Azospirillaceae bacterium | reverse complement strand
CTCTGGGCCTTGGCCTTCATAACCATGCGGCAACAGCATCACCAAACCACTCATACGCAGCCATTTGATTTCGCCCGAACACACGAACTGGTCGATAATCATCTGCGCGCCGTTGGCGAAGTCACCGAACTGCGCTTCCCAAATTACGAGCGCATCCGGCTCGGCTTGAGAGTAACCATACTCAAAGCCCAAAATCGCAAGCTCGGAGAGGTTCGAGTTAATCACCTCGTAATGCGCTTGGCCTTCTTTGATGTTGTTGAGCGGCTCGTAGCGACCTTCATTCTCTTGGTCGTTGAGCACGGAGTGACGGTGCGAGAACGTACCACGTTCACAATCCTGTCCGCTCAAACGCACTGGATAGCCTTCCGCGAGCAACGTACCGTACGCAAGGCCTTCGCCGAGTGCCCAGTCGATATTTTCACCCGAATCCATCATCGCCTTTTTATTCTTCATCAAGCGCGCAATTTTGCTGTTGATGTTGAAATCCGCTGGATAGGAAGCGAGCTTCTCGCCCACTTCTTTGAGGGTCTTAATCGGCAGGCCGGTGTCTTCCAAAGGCTTGGTGCCCTTATCCGCAGCCGCCTTACCGCTCCATTTACCTTCCAGCCAATTGGCTTTGTTCGGCTTGAAGTTTTTACCCGTATCAAACGCTTCTTCGAAATGGTCGTTGAAGGCTTTATATTCTGCATCCACGTAAGCTTGGTCTACCACACCTTCACGCTTGAGCGCTTCGGAGTAAATCGCTGCGGGCGATTCTTTTTTGCCAATGCGCTTATACATGAGCGGCTGGGTGAACATCGGCTCATCGCCTTCGTTATGGCCGTATTTACGGTAACACAGCACGTCAATCACCACATCGCGCTTGAACTTCTGGCGGAACTCGGTTGCGAGTTTACACACATAAGCCACCGCTTCGGCATCATCACCATTCACGTGGAAAATCGGCGCCTGTACCATTTTCGCGGGGTCAGATGGGTATGGCGTAAAGCGCGAGAAACGCGGGCTGGTCGTGAAGCCAATCTGGTTGTTCACAATCACATGCATCGTGCCGCCCGTGCGGTAGCCACGCAGCTCCGAAAGCGCGAGCGTCTCCGGCACAGAGCCTTGGCCCGCGAAGGCCGCATCGCCGTGCAAGGTCAGTCCCATCACGCGGGTTTTATCGGTATCGCCTAGCTGATCTTGCTTCGCACGCACCTTACCAGACACAACCGGATTCACCGCCTCAAGGTGCGAGGGGTTTGCGGTCAAAGACAGGTGCAAGTTGCGGCCACTGGCCATTTTACGGTCATGCGATGCACCAAGGTGGTATTTCACGTCACCTGAACTATTCACCGAATCAGGGAAGTCCAGATTGCCGTGGAACAGCGAAAGCATTTCTTGGTACGGCTTGCCCATGATGGTGGTCAGCACGTTCATGCGGCCACGGTGCGGCATACCAATAACAATCTCGTCTACGCCCATTTCAGATGCCGTTTCCAGCACCGCCGTCAGACCCGGAATGACCGAATCGCCACCCTGAATCGAGAAGCGTTTCATGCCCGGATATTTCACCTGCAAGAACTCTTCAAACGAATCGACTTCGATGAGGCCATGCAGAATCTTTTTCTTTTCTTCTTCGCTCAAGACAGGCTTGCCCGCGAGCTCTTCCATGCGCTGCTGGATCCACGCTTTTTGCTCTGGATATTGGATATGCATGAACTCCACACCGATACGGTCGCAATAGGTCTGACGCAGAATATCAAGCACCTGGCGCATCGTGCCGCGCTCAAGACCCAACATGCCTGCGAGATAAATTTCGCGGTCCATATCTTCCGCGCCGAAACCATAAGTCTCTGGCTGCAATTCAGGGTGTGGCTCTTTTTGCTCCATACCAAGCGGGTCCAGATACGCCGCCAAATGGCCGCGCACACGGTAGGCATGGATGAGCATCAACGCGCCCGCCGTATCATCCGCAGAATCAGTATCGGCCGCCTTGCCTTTTACGGCTTTCTTTTTGGCCTTTTGTTCCGCGGGATCCACCTGACCAATAATCGCGGTCGGGCTCTTTGCCCAACTCGGCGTATGGTCGCCAGTATGGCCCATTTCGGCAAAAATGCGCTGCCAGCTAGGGTCTACGAGTGATGGATTTTGCAAAAAGCGTTCGAAAAGCTCTTCGATAAAGACGGCATTTCCGCCGTAGAGAAACTGTTCATTGTCACGGGACATGATGGTGCGAGGGCGTTCCCTGTTGGTTTATTTATCCCTGCTATACGCGCATGGGCTTGGCATTGCAAGGGCTTTTGCTCTTGAGAGCAACCTGAAATCGCAGAAAATTTTGCTGCGTTGCGAAGGAGATAAAAAAATGGCCAGACGCCTATTTGCATCCGGCCATTTTCACATTTTGAGCAGTGCTGGTTAGGCAGCCATAGCTTCCACCATGGTTTTGCCCAGCGCAGCTGGAGAATCCGATACGAGGATACCCGCAGAACGCATCGCCTCGATCTTATCTTCCGCACCACCTTTACCGCCGGATACAATCGCACCCGCATGGCCCATACGACGGCCTGGAGGCGCTGTACGGCCCGCGATAAAGCCAGCAATCGGCTTTTTGCGCTTGCTTTGTTTGATGAAGTCAGCGGCCATTTCTTCTGCATCGCCACCAATCTCACCAATCATGATGATACCATCGGTCTCGTCATCCGCGAGGAACAGCTCCAACACGTCTACGAAGTTCGTACCGTTCACCGGATCACCACCGATACCAACGCAGGTAGACTGGCCCATGCCCTCGGCAGAGGTTTGCGCTACCGCTTCATACGTCAGCGTACCAGAACGCGAAAGGATACCAATACGGCCTTTCTTATGGATATGGCCTGGCATAATACCGATTTTGCACTCATCTGGCGTAATCACACCAGGACAGTTTGGGCCAATCAGACGGGTTTTGCTGCCAGAAAGGGCGCGCTTTACCTTCACCATATCGGTCACCGGAATCCCTTCAGTAATGCAAATCGCCAGTTCGATTTCTGCATCTACAGCTTCCAAAATCGCATCCGCTGCGAAACGAGGCGGTACGTAGATTACCGATGCGTTCGCACCAGTCATTTCTCTTGCTTCGGCTACCGTGTTGAACACTGGCAGGTCGAGGTGCTTTTGGCCGCCTTTGCCCGGGGTCACTCCGCCCACCATGCGCGTGCCGTAGGCTACGGCTTGCTCTGAGTGGTAGGTACCTTCACGGCCAGTAAAGCCCTGACAGATTACTTTCGTGTCTTTATTGATGAGAATCGCCATTACGCGGCCTCCTTATTCTTTACGGCTTTAACAATTTTCTCTGCAGCATCTGCGAGGTTATCCGCTGGGATAATCGCCAGACCTGAATTTGCGAGCATCTTCTTGCCCAATTCCACGTTGGTACCCTCAAGGCGCACCACCAATGGAATGGTCAAGTTCACTTCTTTCGCTGCAGAAATTACGCCCTCGGCGATGATGTCGCAACGCATGATGCCACCAAAGATGTTCACCAAAATCCCTTCCACTTTCTCATCAGAAAGAATCAGCTTAAAAGCTTCGGTTACTTTTTCTTTGTTCGCGCCACCGCCCACATCGAGGAAGTTCGCA
>CAYFFN010000166.1:0-3636 GCA_964342335.1 uncultured Azospirillaceae bacterium | reverse complement strand
CCTTGCCTGGCTTGAATTTAGGCTGCTTAGACGCTGCAATCTTGATCACGTCACCAGTACGTGGGTTGCGGCCTTCAGTCGCTTTACGCTTCACTACAGAGAACGTACCGAAACCAACCAGACGTACGTCTTGGCCTTTTTTCAGTGACTTCTCTACAGACTCGATAAATGCATCAACTGCTTCCGCAGCTTTTGCTTTAGTCAGGTCAGCTTTTTTAGCAACTTCAGTAATGAGATCATTCTTGTTCATGGTTTGCTCCTTAGGTAGCAACGGTTAACAATGGCGAATCCGCCAGAACACCAGTAAATCTGGCGCTTTGGACTCAATCACTAAAAAACTGCCTTGTAAATAGCTTTTCGCACAAAAATCCCAAAAAACTGTGGAAAACTGCGCCTCACAGCCAAAACACGCCTTAAAAAAAAGAAAAACCGGAGTTATGCACAGCGAAAACCCCATTTATTCCGCCGTAAACGCGCGTAAAACCTATCATTATTGCGATGTATTTAGACCGTTCATCATCTCTTGAAGCTGCTCTTCAAACATATGGTCGGCGCCATGCTCATCTTCCATGCGCTTTTTCACTTCTTCCGGCGGCTCCAGCCCCTCACCATGCGCAAGAATTTTACCATATTCCGTGAGGTCATAATTCCCCACTGCTTCGGCATTTTTAAATGCTTGGTATTTAGAAGGTGGGATACTCGCATAAGCATAATGCGCTGAGCCATCCTCCAGCGTGCCGGTGACCAGCACAATAAGCTGCACTTCTTCGTCAATCTGACGCAACGCTTCTTGAAAATCAGTTAATGGGTCCATAGCACGATCATAACATTATTATATAAGGTGTATAGAGCCATGTAACAAAAGCGTCATTTGCACAATGATGAATACGCCAAATGTGCCGATGAAGGGACTCGCCCCCCCCGACCTAGCATTACGAATGCGCCACTCTACCAACTGAGCTACAACGGCATAGTTCGTGCTTTACGCATTTTGCGTTTTTTTGGCAACCGGTTATTCACCTCGCCGCCTGAAATCCCTTGCATTCATCAATGGCCTGTATAGCATCCAGCCAACGAACAGAGGGATTATTATGTCATTCGCAACCCGCCTTTTGGCGCTTATTACTGCAGTTCTCACCCCTACCCTAGCCTTCGCGCAAGACGCAGCCCCTCCCTCCGATGACATTGGACTTGTTAATATAGTATCCTCTGGCATTGCCGCGTTCACTGATTTCCTCGCAACCATTCTATTTTTTGAAATAGCAGGCTTTCCCATCGTAGTTGCATGGCTGGTTGTCGGCGGCATCTTCTTCACGGCATGGCTTGGCTTCCCCAATATCCGCCTATTCGGTCATGCATTAAAGGTCGTGCGTGGCAAGTATTCTAAAGACTCAGACCCAGGTGAAATTACACATTTCCAAGCCCTAACCGCTGCCGTTTCTGGCACCGTAGGCCTCGGCAACATTGCAGGCGTAGCGATTGCCGTATCTGTGGGCGGACCGGGCGCCGTCATCTGGATGATGATTGCGGGTTTCCTGGGCATGTCGACCAAATTTGCCGAAGTGACCATGGGTCATAAATACCGTAAAATCAACGAGCGCGGCCATGTGAGTGGCGGCGCTTTTTATTACCTGCGCGATGGATTGGCAGAAATTGGCAAAGCCAAGCTAGGCAAAATCCTCGCCGTAATGTTCGCAATACTCTGCTTAGGCGGCTCTTTCGGTGGCGGAAACATGTTCCAATCCAGCCAATCGGTAAAAATGCTCGCCAACACCTTCGATGGCATTCAGGACCTCGACTGGGCTATTGCACTGGTTATGGCCATTGCCGTGGGCACCGTATTGCTCGGCGGCATCAAACGCATTGCAAGCACTGCCGAAAAAATCGTCCCCCTAATGGCGGCTATTTATATGGTTGCTGCTTTTGTCGTACTCTTCAGCCATGCCAGCGCGATTCCTGAAGCGATTGGCGTAATGTTCGACAGCGCGTTCAACTGGAATGCAGCGGGTGGCGGCGCAATTGGGGCTATCATTATGGGCTTCCGCCGCGCAGCCTTTTCTAACGAAGCTGGTATCGGCTCCGCCCCCATCGCCCACGCGGCAGGCAAAACAACAGAGCCAGTGCGCGCAGGCACAGTGGCTCTGCTTGAGCCCTTCATTGATACGATTGTCATTTGCTTTACCACTGGCTTGCTCATTACCGTAAGCGGTGTGTATGCAGACCCAAGCATTGATGCTGCAGGTTCATGGAAAGGCGTGCTACTCACCAGCGCCGCCTTTGAAACCGTGATTAGCTGGTTCCCAGTTCTTTTGGCGGTCTGCGTGTTACTCTTTGCCTTCTCCACGATGATCACCTGGAGTTACTATGGCGAGCGCGCATGGATGTATCTATTTGGTCATAAATCGGTGCGTCTGTATTACGTGCTCTTTTGCATGGCCACCTTCTTTGGCGGTGCAACGGACCGCGTCGCAATGATCGTAGATTTGTCTGATTTGCTCTTGCTTTCTATGGCCTTCCCGAACCTTGTTGGTCTCTACTTCCTCTCTGGAACCATCCGGAAAGAAGTTAACTCGTATATTCAACGCCTTAAAGCTGGCGAGATGGTTCAGACCAAACCGTAACCAATACTTGGTGCTGGAGTCAAATTGAGGTATACTATGTCGATAGGGAGCAATAGACGTATGTCCAAACCTCAAAACGGCTTTTCACTGGTTGAATTGTCCATCGTGATCGCCATAATTGGCTTACTCATTGGCGGTGTGATGGCCGGTCGCAATATCATGCGTGCATCTAGTGTTAACAAAGCAGGCATTGAGATTACGGGCTATTCCGATGCCATATACCGCTTCCAACAACAATACGGCTTTTTGCCCGGTGACATGCCGGACGCCACCAGCTACTGGGGAGAGGTAAGCGGCACTCCAGCAACCTGTCGAACTACCACAACTTACGACAATCAAACCTGTGACGGCGATGGCAATGGCGAAATCGACGACACAACAGGGAGCAACGAACCGTTTCGCGCTTGGCAGCACCTTTCTGCTGCAGAAATGGTTTCAGGGCAATATTCTGGCGTCGGCGGAAGCGGTGGATCCACTCATGCTGTCCCAGGGGAAAATATACCAAGAGGTCCAATGTCCAGCAGTGGATTTTATATAGTAGATATGAATGCACTCAGCGGCAGTGCAACCTATTGGGATACTGTAGGTGGCACATTTATTCTTCATGGCGGTGCCGGTGCTGGACTACCAACCCAACAGCTCTTCATCCCCAAAGAAGCTCAATCTATCGACAGTAAATTCGATGACGGCCTTCCGCAATCGGGCTTTCTCGTCAGCCGTAAAAATCAGGCAAACTGTGCAACCTCTACATCTATGAGCACCGCTAACTATAATGTATCCGATGGCAGGCCTCGCTGTATTATTTACCTATCTACAGAGGTGCATTGGAAATGATAAATCCGTCTAATAAAGGCTTCACGCTTGCCGAGCTCGCTATCGTATTGGTTATCATAGCTGCGATTGCGGGGGCCGTCATCAGCATCTCTAACATTACCGCCCAAGCAGAGATCGCTTCTGTGATGAGTGATGTACAAAAATACCGTACAGCCACCTCTCAATTTAGAGATAAGTATAT
>CAYFFN010000165.1:0-3678 GCA_964342335.1 uncultured Azospirillaceae bacterium | reverse complement strand
TCCTTCGCTCAAGGCACTCTCCGTCGCCAAGCAATCCGGCAAAGACGTCGCGGCCACCCGCCGCCACGGCATCGCCTATACGATCGGTATTTTGGTGAGCTTTGCCGCCATCTCTATCCCCCTGCTCGCACTGCGCGAAAGCGGTGAGGCGATTGGTTGGGGCTTCCAACTGCAATCGCCGATGTTCGTGGTGATACTGGCATGGCTGGTCTTTGCGGTAGGCTTGTCGCTCTCTGGCCTGTTCCAACTGCCGAGCATGTTGCGAAATGTAAGCACCGCGAGCGACGAGAAAGAAAGCACCAAGAACAGCTTCTTCACCGGTATACTCTCGACCTTGCTGGCCACGCCTTGCACTGCGCCCTTCATGGCCACCGCGCTTGGCTACGCCCTCACCCAACCACCGCTTGGTGCATTCCTGATTTTCCAAGCGCTCGGCCTCGGCCTTGCCGCACCTTACCTGCTGATGAGCTTTGTACCTGCGATGCAACGCATCCTGCCCAAGCCCGGCGCGTGGATGGAGCGTTTCAAAGAATTCCTCGCCTTCCCCATGTATGCGACCGCTGCGTGGCTGCTTTGGGTACTAGTGCAGCAAAGCGGCGCGCATGGGCTAATGCTGGCGCTTATTGGTGCGGTAATGATTACCCTTGCCGTCTGGGCAATGCGCTTACATTCCCGCTTCTGGAAGGCCCTATGGTGCATTCTGGCGGCACTTACCTTGCTCTATGCCACCCTATCGCAACGCCCTGCCGTGGTCGGTGAACATGCCGCGTTTGATCTGCAGCAAATTGAAAGCTGGCAGGCAGAAGATAAGCCGATTTTCGTCTATGCTACCGCGGCATGGTGCATCACCTGCAAACTCAACGAAGCAGTCGCCTTGCACGATGCCGATGTGCTGGCATTCTTCGCCGAAAACACCATTGAAGTAATGAAAGCCGATTGGACCAATCGCGGCGATACCATTGCCGATTACTTGGCCAGCTTTGGCCGCAATGGCGTACCGCTTTACGTCTATTACCCTGCGGATGGGAAAGCCCCTATCCTTTTACCTCAGATACTTACGCCTGAGACAGTGATGGACGCAATAAAAGAAGCGAATGCCTCTTGAAATAGTGCGGCGCAGCATTACCTACACAGAAACATTAGGAGAATCGACCATGCGTACCTTAATTATCTCTGCCTTTTTAATTAGCCTCACCTTCGCGACTGCCGCCATGGCAGATGCCGTAATTGGCGAACCTGCCCCTGACTTTAAACTCAAAAGCGCGGAAGGCGAAACCGTCACCCTCGAATCGCTTAAAGGCGATTATGTTATTCTGGAATGGACGAATAAAGACTGCCCGTTCGTGCGCAAGCATTACGACAGCAGCAACATGCAAAAGCTGCAAAAGCAAACCGCCGAAGCGCATGACGATGTGACATGGCTGACCATTCTCTCTTCTGCAGAAGGCAAGCAAGGCCACCTCACCCCAGCCGAAGCACTCGCCCATGCTGAGGAAGTAGATGCTGCCGCTAGCCACATCCTGCTCGATGCAAAAGGTGTGGTAGGCAAAGCCTACGGCGCGAAGACGACTCCACACATGTACGTAATCGATAAAGAAGGCATCCTGCGTTATGCTGGCGCGATTGATAGCATTGCCAGCGCAGACCCTGCCGATATCGAAACGGCGGATAACTATGTGATCGGCGCCCTCGGTGCGCTCAAGTCTGGCGCGGCGGTTGAGCCAAGCCAAACCCAACCTTACGGTTGCTCGGTTAAATACTAGGAATCCTTTTAGGAGCCATGATGTGCACGCGTCATCGCCGGCTTTCCGGCGGGCGCGTACACGCCTTTTAGCAAATCACTTTTGGCAGGCTGGCCGACCTTGGCATAAAGCTGCTTCTCGATATTCAGAATAATCACCCCACCCAAATGCTGCGGCAAAAGCAATTGCCCAAAGGAATCGATGCTTGGCATCAGCCGCTCAAAGCCCTTCCATCCCCATGGCGGGAAGAACATGGCGGCATCGGTGGACACGGTGGTGAAGCCCACCTCTTCCGCAAGGCTGCGCAGCTGGCGCACGCGGTAGGGATAGCCATGCGAGAATAACGACTGTTCGCTGCGCGCCCAACCGCTACGACGGTTCGGCACTACAATGAGCGCACGTCCGCCCGGCGTGAGCACACGCCATATCTCTTGCAGCATACGCGTTGGGTCATCGCAATATTCCAGCGCATGCACCGCGAGCACGCGGTTCATCTGTGCGTCGCGTATCGGCAGGTTCGTCCAATCCACCAGCGCGCAGAGATTCGCTTGGTTACGCGGCCAATAGACCGCGCCTTGATCTGCCCCCATCATCGCCAGAATCTCACCCTTATTCTGGCGCATATAGGGCTTGAGATACGGCAAGGCATAACCCAGCCCCAACAACGTATCGCCTGAAAGCTCTGGCCATAGATGCAACAGCCGCTTGGTGATGGACGCACGCACCTGACGGCCAAGTCCGGTCGCGTAAAATTGCTTATAGTCGCTTATCTCTGGGCAAAACAGCATGGGGCTACTATATAGAAGCGGAAACGATAATTCATCCCTTTTGGAGTGCCCATGTCTGACGCTATTTTACAGCCCGATCCTATCGCCCTCTTCCAGCAATGGTTCACCGAAGCGAAAGCGCATGAAGCCATCAAAGAGCCTACGGCAATGTCGGTGGCAACAGCCGATGGCAAAGGCGCGCCCTCTAACCGTATTCTGCTACTCAAAGAGCAAGCGGGGAACGACTTCGTCTTTTATACCAACTATACTGGGCGCAAGAGCGTAGAGCTGCTGGAGAACCCGCATTGCAGCCTCAACTTCTATTGGATGGCGCTGGATAAACAAGTGCGCATCGAAGGCCGTGTGACCCGTGCCGATGCCGCACGCAGCGATGCCTATTTTGCCAGCCGCCCCCGCGAAAGCCAGATTGGTGCTTGGGCGTCCGAGCAATCTCAACCGATGAAAGATTACGGCGAACTCGAAGCGCGCATCGCACAATATGCAGCCAAGTTTGACGGCCAAAATGTGCCGCGCCCACCGCATTGGGGTGGCTGGGTGTTAAGCGCCGAGCGTATCGAATTTTGGCACCAGCTGCCTGCACGTTTGCACAAACGCTGGGAGTATCGCCGCGAGGGCGATGCGTGGATTGCGAATTGGCTATTCCCGTAGGCGCTTAACGCCGAATATTTTCTACAGGCGTTTTGCGAACATTGTCCCCTACCGCCGCCCGCGGATTATTCTGTTCAAAGGCACGCTGTGCATCTTGCGTCACACGGTCATCGGTGCCGGTTTCGGTGAAGCGCCCTGGGCGAATACTGGCGCCCACGCCGACACCTTGATCGGCTTCATAGTCTGTCTCTTCAGTGCGTGCAGGTGTCGCCACGGTCCAGCCGCGCTCAAACATACAGTCACTAAATAACGTCACCAATTTGGCATTCCGCTGCTTCATATCCATTTCTTCATTCTGCTTAATATAAAGCGGAAGCTTCAGCTCAGAGAGCGTCTGGCATTCGTCGCGGTCACCATTATAGCCGCTTTGAATGGTCGTCTGCGACGTACATGCTGACAAAGCAATAGCAGAAACCACTACCCATTTACGCATTGGCGAACTCCTCTTCCATTTGGCGACGACGGTGGCGTTCCGCCCCCAGCTCATCCAGTTCAGCTTG
>CAYFFN010000164.1:0-3747 GCA_964342335.1 uncultured Azospirillaceae bacterium | reverse complement strand
TGGCCAATCCGCTCTCGGACGATCCGGATGCGCGAAAAGAGCATGCCCAACGCTTATTGGAGGAAGAGCCGCTACATTTGCTAGAACAACGCCTGCAAAGCACCTTCTTAGATTTGAATGCACGGCTGAAAGAGGAAGTGAGTAACATAGGCGATGGCGCCCCCAAACAGGCACGCAGCGCCTATCTGCAACGCGAGGTACGAGAGACCCTTTTGCGCGCCATCAAAAATGTGGAGGAGCCCCCACTTGAAGGCCGAAAATTCTATCTGCCCGATAATAGCCCAGACGGACAAAGCGCAAACCAGAAAGCCGCCATCGAATTCACCGCATTGCTGGAATATTTAGAGGAAGAAATCGGTCGTAGCTTCCCCGAGCAAGAACGTCGTGGACTCAAAACAGCCTACCGCGCAGATCCGGAGCCTGCGCCTGCCCCCAGCCCTCCTGTCACGACCCTCTATGCCGAGTTGTCGGGGCTCGTTTCTAGAGCGATGGAAAACCAGTCTGAGCCTTCTCCCCGAGAGCCCGTAACGACACTGGATATAGAGAAAGAATTTAGAGATGCACTGCCCAAGCTAGAAAGCTTCTTTGATGCACTTAGCCATGTGCGCCGTCAACAGATACGAGAAGGATTTCGCCTACGTGAAGATGCAATACTCAATCCTGAAGAATTACAACGCGAAGAGGCCATCATACAAGCGGAGCCTTTCACGCGTTTGCATGAGCAGGTTGGCATCGCTTTAGACCGCATCGATTACGGCTTGCAGCAGCTTTTGAAAGGGCATGATTCTTCCCATGAGGGGACCAAAGAGTCTATCGGAACGAGCAAAAAGCGTTTTGATGTACATAAAGCACTCGACGAAGATGCAGCAGCAGAGTTAAACAACAAAGTGCGGGTGATGATCCGTCGGGAACTCATTGATACCATTCAAAAGAATAGCTTGCTGGATAAGCACGCTACGAGTGTTGAAGCCAAAGCCGCAGGCGCATACGCCAGAACCTATCTCAAACAATTTATCGAAACGCATTTTGCGGAGAAAAACATACCGTTCAGCGTTGTGGGCGGAGACAGAGGTGCATGTCAGCTCACGCCTTCTTCAAATGCGCAGCGCCATGACGTACCAGATTTCCTAAAGCCACTGATGCGAAAACATCGCGGCTTACAGATTAGCCAAAGCACATTTAATACATTAGATCAGCACACACTGGTTAAGCCTAACGTGAGTGAAGATACACTGGCTACGCGCTTGAAGCTAGCGTGTTGTTTGGCTCAAGGTATCAATAGCTATCTCGACAACCCTCTGGATAGTGATGCGGTGCCTCTGGGCATCTTTTCGATGCAGCTCACCTGCGGAACATTCTTTGAGAAACTAGGCGATCTATATCGCGAACATAACACAGATTCCGCTCGAGAGTTGACCAATGAAAACCACAAAACATTTCGGAACATCAACGCAGAATGCGGCACACTTCGCAATAGCTTCAACGAGCACCGCCAGCAATTTGAAGGCGCGCACGAGATGAACACATGCATATTGGATGAAATGCTCACCTTACTCGAAACCGCTTGTCGCGACATTGACCCGCGCGCACATTTCAAAGTGCTAGACGGTGGAAAGAATGTAGGAGGACGGGAATAATGGCTGACGGAACAGAGCAAAGACCAAGCCTACGCATCGTCTCTTCGGATGTATGGAATGAAGGCACACAGGCACATGCTATCGATGGACGTTTGCCAGAGGCGATACGTCAACTACTACAGAAACATGGCGCGCTACAGTTGAACTCGGAGCAAGCAAAAGAGCGGCTGTATGACAATGTTGGACAATATGCATATTCCCCACAATCCGCCGATGCATATTATACTCTCTGCACCGAGATATTGGATGATATTCGTGGCATTATCGCTTCATCAGGCCGCACAAAAAAGCCACTATCAGTAGCCGTTGCAGCCAATTTACTAACATCCATGGAGCTTGCATATGACACTGTCTTAAAAAGGCTTCCAAAGAATCACGAAATCTATGGCGAGCAATCCATAACAAACGATGCACAAGCCATCAAAGAAATCTCAGCACATCTAGGGATGTTTTCGGATACCATTCGTGAAAATAGTGACGCTTTGAAAGGTGCAGAGCTTGATCCAAAAGGCCTTCTAGAACTAGCGCAGCTTGCAAAAACTGCAGCGATGGATGCTGCACCGCGCTCTCACCTCACATCGGTTTCACACACCCAAAATAATACCGGCGCTTCAATCACTGATTAAACACTACCCCAATCGCTGCGCGTACCGGAGGTTTGCAGCATTTTGTCTAGCCCTGGCACATGCGGTTCACCGCGGAAATTTTCGGCATTGCTGAACACATCGCGGCAAGTGGCGACGCGTTTATCGCAGCCTGCTACGGCACTATAGCTATCCCCCACTTCCACCACACCCGGCAGCGGTAATACCGTCACAAAGGTTCCCCCTGCAAAGGATTTCACTTCCATGCTCAAGCCGTTATTCGCGCCGCTGGTGAAGGTGATGAGGCCAGCGGTGAAGTAGCCCTCTTCCTCCGCATTCGCGCTATCGGAAAACTGGCTGCGTGCGGATTCCACACTGGTGATGCTACCCGTCACGGTGTAGCTCGCAAGCGTCACGCGGCAGCGCGCATCGCCCAAGTTCGCACGGCAAGCAGCACTATAGCGCTCGCCAATGGTTTGGCTTAGTTGCTGTGTTAGCCCGCGCACCTCAGCGATGAAGTGCTCGCCGCGCGTTTCCACTTCGCCCAGCCAGCCTGTACGCTGAATGAGTGCGCCCGCGGCAAGGTTTGCATAATTCACCTGAAACACTTCAATCTCGGCATAGTCATATTTACCCGCGCGGATGTCGGCGGCGTCAATCGCATCGTCGCTGAGCATGCCTTCAATATCCAAATCATCGACATTCAACGCCGCGCTACTCGCCACCGCACTCGGGGTAAACCCACTCGCCGCCTCATAGGTGACGCTCTCATAAGTGAGTGGTTGGTCATGGTCGGTAAAGCCGAGCACCGTGCCATCGCGGCGGGTGATTTTCCAGCAGGTAGCAAGCGTCGTGACCTCGCCCGATAGGTGCGAAGTCATGGCAGAACTAATGTTCTTCATGGCAGTCTCCGTGAAGGTTATTTTAAGATAGGAAATTAGGAATAAGGCTTACTGCGAGCCGCGAGACGGCCCCAAATCATTCATCGCAAAATCGCGTTGCATGCTGGGTGTTTCAGGTGGCTCCACATCAAACGGCGTCAACTCAGGTGGCGTATAGTCACTTTCGGGCACATTCAGCGGCATCCCCCCTGTATAATACAAGCGTTCACGCTCAGCTATCATGCGGCTTTCGTTTGCTTCTGCCCCTTGTTCCAGTCCGATATCAACGCGCATTTCATCTACGCGATCAGACATATTGATGCCAATCGTATAGCGCTGCTCGGGGAAGTAAAAACGCGTGGATTCTGACGCATTGCGGCTCTCAATTTCCTCCACGCCCTCTGCCGCAATATCCAGTAGTTCTTCCATACGCGGACGCTCGCTACGCGACCCGGCTTGCGAAAGCTCCAAATGAATATGCTCGGCATTGCGTGGGCGCCAACTTGGGGTGAAGCGTTCATCCAATGCGCGGCCGCCAAACACCCAACCTGCCGTGAACATCATCACATCAATTTCTTCCTGATTCAGTTAAATCACACGGTCGGTTGCAGGGTTAAATGTGCGCTCTTGGCCACGTGCAAAATA
>CAYFFN010000163.1:0-3801 GCA_964342335.1 uncultured Azospirillaceae bacterium | reverse complement strand
AATGCGCAGCCAGTGCTGCTTGAACCAAGCACATAACTCCCACTTGTGACGCTTGCAGAGGTTACGCAGTTACTATTGTTTCGCGGGGTGGTTACCGCCCCAAGATGCGGCTGCCCATCGTCCATTTTCGTGTCAATATTCCATGCTTCTTCGCCTGTAATCAAAGCAAAGCCTGTGGGGCCTTGATAGCGGAATTGGTTGCCACTTCGGTCTTCAAAGAAGTTTGCGTCCCCGGCAAAGTTAAAATATTTAATGGTAACGCGGCAGTTGGTGAGCCTGCATTCTGGCACATTCTCTCCTGGAATAGTATCTAAAGACGCTGGCGTGCCCGTGACCCCTGTGAAGCTGCCCTCGATAAGCCCTGCATTAGCAAGATGTTGCCATGTGAGATAGCCTTCACGGTTTGCAAGGTCGCTACCTCCTGTGGCACCAATCTGCCCATTGCCATCTCCGTTACATGTTTCAGTACCTGTGCCTGCGGTATCGGGGCAAGCGCCAGCGGAAGCATCGCCCATTTCACCCCAAAAACTGGTGGCGTTGCGCATATCGCCGGGTAGCGCAAAATATTTATCTTGAAAGGTGCGAATAGCGGCATGGGTGGTATTGTAATGACTCACCACACTCCGCAACTCCGCCGCACGAATAAGCGATTGCCCCGCCAAAATACCGCCTGTGAGCAGGCCAAGAATGACCAGCACGATGGAAAGCTCTACTAACGAAAAACCGGATCTTCTTTGGCAGTGTTGCATGATATATTCTTTCTTATCCGTTAGAAAATATTTGTGAAAGCTAAGTGGCACGACACCACGTTAACAGACAGTGCATATTCCGCCGTGCTGTCTGTGGTTGTTGTCGCGCAGTTACTATTGTTATTGACGATTACTTTTCCGTAACCTGGGCGGCCATCGTCTAATTTGGTGTCGATATTCCACGCCTCTTCCGAAGTGAAAATTTGCCCTACAGGTGGGTTATTATTACTAGACGGTGCATCGGCACCAAAGCGCATTATGTTCTTTGCGGTGAGTGCGGGATAATAAGATGCATGTAATGATGGAATGTAATCGACACTAAATCCGCTATTGGAGAGCTTCCCGCGCGGAACATTATCGCCTGCATCCCCATCAATATTACCTGCGGGGCCTTGTACACCGGTGTAGCTGCCCTCAATCATCCCGGCATTGGCGAGATGTTGCCATGCGCGAAATTGTTCCACGCTATTCGTGGAAGGTGCAAGTCTGCCATCCCCATTGCCATCACAGGTTCCTGTGTCTGTGCTGGGGTCTGCATTGGTGCCGGGGCAGGCGCCTGAGTAGCTTCCCGTGCCTGCTTCACCCCAAAAGGCGGTGGCGTTGGTCATATCACCCGGGAGCGCAAAATATTTATCACGAAAGCTATAGAAGAGGGTCATATTTTGTTGCAATTGCGCCGACACACTGCGCAGCTCCGCGGCGCGTATGAGCGATTGTCCAGCCAATATCCCCCCTGTGAGCAGGCCGAGAATGACGAGCACGATGGAAAGCTCTACTAACGAAAAACCCGATTGACGCATTTTTACTCCTTATAATCGCTATAGTATAGCGAGCAGGACTTAAAAAATCCCTAATTTATAGGCAGTATTTGATGTTTTTTGGGGATTATTCGCCGCACTGTGACTAGTGCAGGCGCGAAGCGGGGAGGATAATCTTCACCGTGGTGCCCTCGTTCACGACGCTGGAGAGCAGCAGGCGGCCGCCATGCAGTTCGGCGAACATTTTACAGAGCGGGAGTCCGAGCCCTGTGCCTTCTTGGCTCATGCCACTATCCCCCACTTGCCCGAAGACGGACAGGGCGACAGGAATATCTTCTTCCGCAATCCCCACGCCGCTATCAGCCACGGAGATAACCAATTGGTCTTGCGCGTTGAGAGAGGTGTTGATGTCGATAGTGCCGTAGTTCGGCGTGAACTTCACGGCGTTGGAAAGCAGGTTGAGTAGAATCTGGCGAATCTTGCGTTTGTCTGCCGTGAGGTCTGGCAGTGCTTCTTCCGTATTCACGCGGATGACAATATGCTTGCCTTTCGCACGCTCATTGATGATGCGCACGCATTCATCGATAATTTCCGCCACGTCAAACTCTTCCTCATGCAGGTCAAGTTTGCCAGCTTCACCTTTGGAGAATTCGAGGATGTCGCTGATGAGTTGCAGCAGGTGTGTGCCGCACAAATTGATGTCATGAATGCGCTCTTTTTGTTTGTCATTGAGCGGGCCGAAATATTCGGCATTCATCATCTCCGAGAAGCCGATGATGGCGTTGAGTGGTGTGCGCAATTCGTGGCTCATATTCGCCAAGAATTCGGATTTGGCTTGGCTTGCGAGAATGGCCGAAGATTCGGACTCTTCCACGCGCACAATCTGCTTGGCCATGGTGAGTGCGAAGAAGGAAAGCACCGAGCCAAAGATGGTGAAAATGGCGAGGAAGCTAATGTCCTTCAGTCGCGCATCGCGCCAACCCGAGAGGAAGTCTTCCTCCGATTTCACGATGCCGACATAGACCGGCATGTTGAGCAGACGCGTGTAGGAAAGGATTTTGATGGTGTCATCAAAGCTGGTGGTTTCATTGAGGATTTTGCCATCAATCGCTGGGCTAGCCGCTGCAAAATCCATCATATAGTCGTTAATCTCGCGTTGCGATGGGTCGAGCATGGGGCCGGTGAAGAGTTGCAGATGCTCCTCCAAAAACAGCGTCATAAAGCGGTGTTCACCAAAATCAATCGACTGGAAAAAGCGCAGGAAGAATTTCGGATCAATAATCGCCGCGACCATGCCACCAAATTCGCCATCTAGATTATTCAGCTTGCGCGCCATGATGATGAGGTCGGGGTGGTTTTCATTGCCGCTTGGGCGGTAGCCGATATAGACGCCTTCATAGCTTGGCTCTTTGAGCGTTTGGAAGGCGAGGGTGCCTGCTTGGTCGGCCTTATAGCTGGTCCATGCGTCATAACCCTCTTTATGCGCTGCAACGCGCACCGAGCCGGATTGGTCGACTAGCATGATAGCGCCTACTTGTGGGGTTTCGTTAATCCAAAGGCGGAAGTTATTTTCGATATCTTGCGGCAAATGGTTGCCAAAGAGCGCATTGAAATACTGGCGCTCCACCGCGCGGCGTAGTGTTAGGTCTACGGAGAGGAAGGTCAGCTCGGCTTGCTCGGCGACAATCGCGACAAGACGGTCGGCATCGTTGCGGCTATCGCGCAGCGCAATGTCATACGCCTTCGAGGCTTGATACGCCACAAACACGCAGAAAAGTAGCATAATCAGCGAGCTGAATGCTACCAGTGTGCGTACTTTTGGCGGTCGTGTCGTCTGTTGCTCCAAATGTCGTACCATAGTGTAATCGTTCCCGCTTACATACGGGTTCGATCGTATCATGCCTTATATAGGTTAAGGGATTACTAAGATAATGTTACGATTGTATTAAATAACGTTAAAAACTTTATTGCTCAAGCCGCTGGGGCTGCTTATGCTCCGCTTTTATGGTAGCTCGCGTCACAACCATAGCGTTTGCAGGCATACACGTTACGGAGGTGGACGTGCAAGTCCATGTGGCTGCGGGTTTGCCCGCTTTCACCATCGTGGGCCTGCCGGATAAAGCCGTTGCAGAGTCCAAAGAGCGCGTGCGCGCGGCGATTCAGGCGCTGGGGCTAGCACTGCCCGCCAAGCGCATTACCGTCAATCTCGCCCCTGCCGATCTCGCCAAAGAGGGTAGCCATTTTGATTTGCCGATTGCGCTGGGCATGCTCATCGCGATGGGCATCCTCCCCCA
>CAYFFN010000162.1:0-3808 GCA_964342335.1 uncultured Azospirillaceae bacterium | reverse complement strand
GCTGTGTGCCGCGAGACATGATATGCTCTTGGGGCTGATCTAATAGATCCAGCAATTCTTGTGGGTATGGGTCATCACCATATTGCTCTTGCCCATAAATACGATGCCACTCACTCGCGCGCATTTCTGCTTCGTTCAGTGTTTGCACAGATAGAGGGTGATCTGCGGGGTTCTCACCAAGTGCAGCAACCCAGTCCATAGAATCGAAGTCCAGTCTCTGAAGGGTCAAGGTGTCGAGCAACGATGTTTCTAGTGGGGAAATAGTTACAGAACGTGTTTCAAACTCACCTGTTTCTGCATTGAGCTCACGGTATTCTTGTTCGAAAGAAATGCCACGGAACGCATCATCGCCAAGAACACGACGAGCACGATCCATTGTTGCCGAGAAATCACGCTCGATAACATCGACCCCCATTTCACCGCCAACCATGTTATGCCAATACATGTTTCTTGCGCCCATGATGCCATCTACAAAGTAGGAGCGCACCTCAGCAATTGCGGCATCACGTGCAGAGTCATCGCCTGCTGCGACTTGATCGAGAAGGCGGCTAACCTCATCACGCTGAGGCTCTAGACGTGTTTCGTTATAGCGAACAAACGTATCTTGCGCCCAACGGATTTCATGTTGAATATCCGTGGTGACGACAGGCTCATTGTTACCAATTCCCAAACGAAGTGGTTCGCCAATTTGGAATGGAGTGAAAGGAATGCCCAAGCCAACTGAGATGCCATATCCAGCAGGATTCATGGTGCGGTTTCCACGCAATTTTTCTTCACCGACACCAAAGAAGCTAGTGGTGAAGCCGGGCGCACGTGCATCTGTTCCGATATAGGTTTTGTTATCATATGTATCTGTATCAGTGGTAACAATCCCAGAGGTGAACTCATCACCACTTGCATAATACGGGTCGCCGTTTTCATCTATACGTACACGATCAAGGAAGCGGTGAGTGTATAGACGTTCTGTGCGCTGCCAAGAGCGGTCAGCCTCATCCGTAATGGTCATACCTTGATCTTCTCCGTTATCACCAAGGAAGTCCCCCTGAGCCTGGAACTGTTCAGGCGCAGTGTTGCCTGTAATCAGCAAGTCAAGAACGTCGCCTTTGATCGTATCGAAATCTCCACCACGCGGAACACGCGCGCCATAACGTAACACATCAGCTGAAATTGGACGCTCTTCTACAATGTAGGGTGCGATAGGCATTTCCTGCCTCATGTAAATATCGCGAATAATCTCTACGTCACTGCGGCTTTCTGTCATGCGCACGCGATCGGTGAAGAGTCTTTGTGCTTCATCGTCAGAAACACCAGGAATGCTTGGAATAGTAATAGTATCGCCGCCGCGCAAGCTAAGTGCAGCCGGCATAATCGTTGTATCACCGGCGGTAGCATTACGTACGGCAATCACTTCGCCGCTATTGCGACGTAATTCAAAGGTATTAGCATCAGACACCAAACGGTCAAATGCTTGAGCCAGGGTTTCCTCAGGCAGGCGCTCCGCGCTCACATCAACTGGGGTACCATTAACAATAAGACTTGCGGCCGAAATTGCACGTTCTTGCAGCTCCGGGTTTGCTTGCCAAATAGCGTGTACGCGGGTATTAATTTCTACTTGGCCGCGCTGAACACCCGGCTCAACACGCATCATACCCGATGCAAGCTGAGTGGCATCGATGGAGCGCACCACCGATTGCTTCTCTAATGCAATGGTGTCACCGTTGTAATTGCCCGCATCCCAATCGCTGGCGGCCAATGCAACTTCATCAGCAGGCATACCTGCGGCCACAAGCTCAGCAACAAACTGCTCGGTAAAGCCCTCTGGTGGAATTTCAAAAAACTGGCGAGGCGTTTCGTCACGTTCTAGGAAAGGAATTTCATATGTAAAAGCCATGGGGCGAGTCCTTATTTTATGTGCAATGTAAGTCAGTATTGCACAAAATGGTTAAAATTTGATGTATAAAAGGTTAACAAAAGGTTAACAAACTTGCAACGCCTTATTTCATCATTAGAAACCGTTCTAACATTCAAATATTACGAAAAGATGAAGAAATGGGAAAAAGTTGAACTATTTTCCTGAACTGGCCAAAAATTCGCGCTACATAAGAATCTATGTCGAATGAATATCATGTACTGTATCAACCGCCCACACTCAGTGCGAAGAAGCTTGGACGGGAGCGTGAAGGGCTTGCGAAGGCGCTTGTCGAGTCGGGGAAATTGCGTATTCGTGATAATTCGCAGGTCAATTTCGTCAATAAAAGCGGCTCGGATTATGATCAATCTTTCAGCTATCGCGAGCTAACCGACCCGAAACTACAAGACGCAACGCGACAAAGGATTAGCCAGCTTATTCCCGGTGGCGAGGGCGAGGCGGGTATTATTCGCTATCGCCAAATGCTCATTGATAAGCTCAAGCCTATTAGAAATGTTGCAGAAGAACGTGAGCTTGAAGTGGCGCGACTACTGGTGCAGGCGTGCGAACCAGAGGTGATGAGGCAATTGCTAGACGAGGGGTGTGAGGTGTTTGTTTCCACTTCTATCAATGTTGCGGATCTTATGGCGGTACATTTTTGGGAGAATCATGGCCTTAGCTCAGGTCTGCAATCGGTGAGTGGGGATGGTACGGCCGTGTATGTGTCCTCAGGCGGAAATCCTTTCATCACGGAGAAGGAGCATCGCACTTACACGACCGATGGCTTGCCTGCGCTTGCGCGGTTTATGACCATCGCAGGGCAGGAACTGGGGCATTTCGCGGATATTAAGCGTGGCGGCCCTATGCATGCGCGCCATTCAGCTTCGCGCGGTCAGTTGCGTGCCAGCAAAGTCGCTAAGGCCGCGCGGGATGCGGACATAGCACGCATAAATGAGATTCAACGGTTTTTGCGTAAGGCGGGTGTGACTTTCTTCGCGAAGCTCGATAAGCAATCGCGCTTTTTAAAAGATAAACGCCGTGGGGCTGTGGGGTATGGCGTGTTTGGTATAGTATGGCTGCTGAGTCAAATCTGGTTGCGTGGGGTGGGGCGCTTGCGTTCGCCTTTGCTTGGGATCTTTCCCCGCAAACTTCATCATGAATATGACGAAGGGCTCGCCAGCCTTATGCTGCGCTGTGTACAGGATATGCAGGACAATTTAACCCCGAAAGCGAGTGTCTATCAGCGTACGAATCCACTGGAAACGGAGGCTATTGCTTGCATCGAGGCAGTCGCACGTGTGCCGCAGCAGGTGAATAAATGGGGAAGGGCGGTAACACGCTTCTGTTGGCCGCACCTATATAGTTTCTATTATGATGTGATTATCGAGGATTTAAAGCGGATACAAAAAGAAAACCCGCCTAGGAACTAAGCGGGTTTTCGGGTTGGGGGTATATCTATTCTTACTGGAAGAAGTCGAACGAGTCGTAGCTCACGCCTGGAGCAGCTGCATTCGCATCGGTGAAGAACTCCACATCACGACCAAAGTTGAATAATCCAGTAGGCAGGCCTTCCAACACAATCTGACCGGCAGAGCCGAAGTCGATATAAGTACTGTTATTAGCGCCTGTAATCGTTGCATTTTGCATAGCCGCCTGCTGTGCAGCATCAAAGCCTGCGAGGTTGATGCGAATCTTATCAACGCCATACTCGAAGTTATAAGCATGGGTGGTGTCTATATCGCGGTCAAATAGCAGCACATCTTCGCCGCCGTCACGCACCGTCATATATACATGGTCTTCACCTTCGCTGAGGCGAACCAAATCACTACCCATATTGCCTGGGTTATCAATGCTACCGGTGCTGTCGGTCATCAGGTTGATGTTGTCGTTGCCTAGGCC
>CAYFFN010000161.1:0-3908 GCA_964342335.1 uncultured Azospirillaceae bacterium | reverse complement strand
AGTAACCCGGGATAAATCACTTTCCGCTCAATTCGAGCATTCCATTGGCGTGACCAACGATGGATTTGAAATTTTCACTGCATCGCCAAAAGGACTGAATCGTCCCGCTTACTAGACAGCTAGTCTCTCCAGCGTCCCATTAAGTTTCTTCAACTCTTGCACCAATAATTGTGCGTCTTTTGATGTGTTGTTCAGGCTTTTGTCCCGTGCCAAGCGGTTAATCGTCTGAACATAAATATCAATGGACTTTAACACCTTAGGGCTGGACAAATTATAGTCATCATCCAACAAGTCAAAGAGCAGTTCCGCAACGTCACTTAAAAAGCCGAAGCCAAACATACCAGCATTACCTTTGATACGCAGCGCAACTTCGAGCAGCTTCTTCAGCGCGCTCTCACTATAATTTAACGAGATATAATCCTTATGAACCTTAGTGAGCAGGGCAATATCTTCTTCTAAAGATTCCGCAAACTCTGAATGCAGCTCTTCCAATTGCACATTTGCTTGCGCCACACTTTCTTCCGTTATCTTCGCTTCTTTCTCGAACCTCTCGAGAATATCTGCGTCATACTCGACAACTTCAAAGCCGCGTCCTTTTACTACCATGGGTTCACCCTACGCTCTTTTTCGACTGGCATATCCATATCACGCACGCGGCGGCAAGGGCCAATATAAAAGTCGGTTTTAATGAACTTGCGGGGCTTGGAAATCATACGCTTAATCTTCATCCCAAGCTGGTCCACGCTAAATGGCTTAGCCAAAAAGTCTGTCATCCCTCCTTCTCGCGATTCCTTTACATGGCGTAACTGCGTCATGCCTGTCGAAATCAAGACGGGGGTATAAATACGGCGCGACTCGCGGCGGATAAAATAGAGTACATCCATACCATCCATCTCGCCACCTAAGTGCCAATCCAAGATTACCAAATCAAATGGAAGGCGCGTTTCGCTCAGCTTCTCAATCGCTTCTTCGCCACTTTTTGCATATTCAACATAACGAAAGCCAAATACGGACAGTACGCTGCTATAGAGTTTGCGCAACTGCGGGTCATCCTCAACCACTAATATTCTAAAGCTACTTGATGCGCGCTGCTGCACCGATTGTACTACCGATTGCGCCGCACTTGTCGGACTCGACATGTCTAGCACCTCTCCTGTTGGACCAAATTTTTATTAGCTATATATTAAAAACATGCTATATACAACTTTAACGATAAACTATTAATTTTTTCTTACTAAAGCGATACAGTTGTTGCCATGCCGTCACTCCTAATTATTGATGATAATCAAGCTGATGCCGATCTTTACAAAGAATGGCTGCGGTTGTGCCTAGAGAAGAACGCCCTTAAGTTTTTGAATTGCTCTAATATTTCGGATGGCTTGGCTAGCTTTGAAGCGCACGACCCAAAATGTGTATTGCTCGACTATCAAATGGCTAAGGGAGACGGTATTGATTTCCTCAAATTGCTGGAAGAAAAAGTAGGGCGTGCCGTTCCAGTTATATTTATGACCGCCTATGGTGATGAAGAGGTGGCACAAGAATGCCTAATACATGGCGCTCAGCACTTTTTACCTAAACAAGGGCTGAATGAGGAAATCCTCTGCAAGAAAGTGCAGGATGTATTGGAGTTAAATGATACGGACTTGCTGGACGTGAATAACGCTATCCAACAGCACCTTCAGAAGATTAGCACTCAGTAACCTAGATAAGCGATAATCTCATCTACTAGCTCATCAACGGATTTGCTGCCCGATTGCAAATGTAACTCCGCATTTTCTGGTGCCTCATACGCAGAATCAATCCCTGTAAAATTCTTAAGCTCCCCTGCCCGCGCCTTTTTATAGAGGCCCTTGGGGTCGCGCTGCTCACAGATTTCGAGTGGGGTATCCACGAAAATCTCAATAAATTCACCCTCTTCCATCAAGCTTCGCGCCATATGGCGTTCGGAGCGGAAAGGCGAAATGAAGGAGCTAAGCACGATAAGCCCCGCATCGGCCATAAGCTTGGCCACTTCAGCCACACGGCGAATATTCTCTACGCGGTCTGTATCGGTGAAGCCTAAGTCTTTATTCAAACCGTGGCGGACATTGTCACCATCGAGCAGGTAGGTGCGCTTCCCTAACTCAAACAGGCGTTGCTCAAGACGGTCGGCGACCGTCGATTTCCCTGCACCGGAAAGGCCTGTAAACCAGAGCACACAAGGCTTTTGATTATTCGCTTCGGCACGGAGGGTTTTATTCACCTTCATATCGTGCCATTCGATATTGCTTGCGCGACGCAGTGCGTGGCGAATCATGCCCGCCCCTACCGTCGCATTCGTGTAGCGGTCGATGATGATAAACGAACCTGTCTGCGCGCAGTCATCATAGGCATCAAAGGCAATCGCACGGTCGCACGCGACTTTACAATAGCCGACTTCATTCAAGCCAAGTGTCTTCGCAGCGTGATTATTAAGGCGGTTCACATCAATGCGATGCACCAAATCGGTCACTTGCATCGTCGCCGTTGTGGTCGCAAATTTTGCGATATAGCGACGCTCGGGAATCATCTCTTCGTCATCCATCCAGATGATATGACATGCAAACTGGTCTGCGACTTCTGGAAGGCTTTCATTCCCCGCCAGCACATCGCCGCGGCTGATGTCAATTTCATCCGCCAAACAAATGGTAATAGACTGCTCTTCGCCCGCCTTTTGTTCCTCACCTTGCGGCGTAAGCACCTTGGTCACGGTGCTGGTGCGGCCAGAGAGGCTTGCAGTAACAGTATCCCCCACCTGCACTTCGCCTGATGCCACCAATCCGCCAAAACCGCGGAAGCTGGAATCTGGGCGATTCACATATTGCACGGGCATGCGGAAGGCGTTGCTGCCGGTTTGATGCGTGAAGTCCCCCTCTTCCAAATACTCCATGAGTGTTGGGCCTTGATACCAGCCCATCTTTTCACTTTTCGTGAAGACATTATCGCCCGAAAGCGCAGAAAGTGGGATGGCTTTTACAGAGTCAAACCCTAGCTTTTCGGAGAACTCGGCATACTCCGCAACAATCTCTTCGAAACGCTTCTCGTCATACTCAACCAAGTCCATCTTGTTGACGGCAAGCACCACATGCTTGATGCCAACGAGTGAGGTAATGAAGGAATGACGCTTGGTTTGCACCAGCACACCTTTACGTGCATCGATAAGGATAATAGCGAGCTGCGCGGTGGAAGCGCCCGTCGCCATGTTGCGGGTATATTGCTCATGCCCCGGCGTATCGGCTGCGATGAATTTGCGTTTTGGCGTCTCGAAATAGCGGTAGGCAACATCGATGGTGATGCCCTGTTCGCGCTCGGCTTGCAGGCCATCTACGAGCAGTGCCAAATCCACCGTCTCACCTTGCGTGCCGTATTTCTTACTTTCCACCCCTGCGGAGGCGAGCTGGTCTTCGAACACGGTTTTGGAATCGTAGAGCAAGCGGCCGAGCAATGTTGACTTTCCGTCATCCACGGAGCCGCAGGTGATAAAACGAAGCTGGCTTTTTTCTGTCATTAGAAATAGCCCTCCTGCTTCTTTTTCTCCATGGAACCAATTTGGTCTTGGTCGATCAGGCGCCCTTCCCGCTCGGAATTGCGCGAGGCGAGCAGCTCGTCGATAATCTCTTGCACGTTGCTGGCGCTGGACTCCGTCGCACCCGTGAGCGGGTAACAGCCAAGCGTGCGGAAGCGCACTTGCATCATCTCCGGCGTTTCGCCCTCGGCCAGTGTTAGGCGCTCATCATCGACCATAATCAGTTGGCCGTCGCGCTTCACGATGGGGCGTTCGGCAGCGTAATAGAGCGATACAATCGGGATATCTTCACGCAGGATATATTGCCAAATATCAATCTCCGTCCAATCGGAGAGCGGGAAGACACGTACCGACTCACCCTCGG
>CAYFFN010000160.1:0-3919 GCA_964342335.1 uncultured Azospirillaceae bacterium | reverse complement strand
CAAATCTTTGGTGATGAGCATGCGTGCTTCGATTTGCTTCTCCACCCATTCGTCTTTGGTGCGGTTCCATGTGGTGCTATCGGGGTTGATAATCAGCTCGTTGATGACTTCTTTCACGCCCTCTACTTGCCATGCCATTTCCACGGCGCGCACGGCATTCTCATGGCTTTCTACATTGCCCGTGAGCATCACGCGGCCTTCCCACACGGTTACGCCCACATTCACGAACAGGTCATTCACATCGGATTGCAGGAATTTATGGTTGATCATCGTGTCGATGCCCACATCGTCCCACGCGCCGCCCACACTACGCTCTTGCGAGTGGGTGACACCAGCAGCGGTAACACCAGTTATGGCTGCCGTAGCGCAACCGGAAAGGATGGGCAGGGTAAGAAGTGCGAGTGCGAGTTTTTTCATGCCGCCATAAAGGCATATTCCAAATGACTTGGCAAGCCCGATGCGGGGATTATAACCGCATCAAAGCGCATATCATAGTCACTGTATTCGGGATGCTGCGCCAAGAAGCCCTCCGCCGCACGTAAGATGCGTTTTTGCTGGTGCGGCGTGATGGCATAAAGCCCGTCTTCTTCGGATTTACGTGCTTTGACTTCCACAAAAATGAGCAGGTTTTTCTGGGAGGCAATCAGGTCAATTTCGCCGCCAGCATTGCGGTAGCGCTCAGCGATTATGGTGTATTTTGCTTTCTCTAAAAAGGCTTTTGCGGCGGCCTCGGCGGCAATGCCGCGCTGGTAGCTGGTGGGCTTACTTGTCATCGCCGTTTAGCTCCAGCGCGCGCTGATAGAGTGCGCTGCGTTTGCTTCCGGTTTGGGTTGCGACGACGGCCGCTGCATCCTTCACCGAGAGATGCTGCATCGCGCCTTTGAGGAGCGCATCGTAACTTTCTTCGCTTAAACCCCCTTCTTCTTTTGGTGCTACAAGTAAAACGATTTCACCTTTGAGCGGGGTTTTCTCCACGTCCTCGGCGAGGGAGAGCAGGCTTCCTGCAAGGCGCTCCTCAAAGCGTTTGGTAATTTCGCGCAGAATAACGGCATCGCGATTACCGAGTGTTTCGGCGAGGTCACGAAGGGTGCGTGCGAGTTTGGGAGAAGACTCATAGAATAGAAGTGTGCCGACCGCTTTTTGCGCCGTGGCGAGCTGGTCTGCGCGGGCTTTGCCTTTGGGGTGCAGAAAGCCTAGAAATGAGAACTGCGCGCTCGGCAGGCCAGAGGCACATAAAGCAGCAATGGCCGCGCAAGCGCCCGGAATAGGCACGACCGTGTGGCCCGCTTCCAGCACTTCTTGCACGAGCTTATAGCCGGGGTCGGAGATAAGCGGCGTGCCTGCATCGCTCACCAAAGCAAGATGCATCCCGCCTCCAAGCTGATTTAAGATGTGCGGGCGCACGCGCGCGGCGTTATGCTCATGGTATTGGCTCATTTTGGTTTGGATGCCAAAATGCTGCAATAACTTGCCCGTGATGCGCGTATCTTCGCAATAAATCACCTCTGCCTCGCGCAGGGTCGCGACGGCGCGCTCGGTCATATCACCGAGATTGCCTATCGGAGTGGCCACAATCGAGAGGGTCCCCCCAACTTGGCCTGTAAATTGCTTTCCTGAATCACCCATGCTACATGCATAACAAGAATATAAGGATATACGCGAATGGTTTTTTCTCGTTTAGCAGCGTTTTTTACCTGCGCGATGATGGTGGCAAGCTGCTCCTACACGCCCAATAGTCCTGCGCCGACCGCGCAGCAGGAGAGCTGGCAGCACCGTCAACAAGGCGCGATGAGTGGGGCTGCTCCTTATAGTTATGGCCAAGCGGGTGCTTACGCGAATGACGAGCCGATGACGTCTGGTCCCGTAGAAGTGGTGAAAGTAGCGCTACTACTCCCTCTCACCGGACGTGATGCAAAAGTAGGCAAAGCCCTGCAAGATGCCGCAGTACTGGCGTTATTCGACAAATATGCAGCCATGCCGCCTGAGTCCATCCGTGTGCGCGTGGAGCTCATCCCCAAAGATACCAAAGCCGACCCAGCCCGCGCTGCCCTCGCTACGCAAGAAGCGATTAAAGAAGGTGCGAAGCTGATTATTGGTCCGCTCTTCTCGCAATCGGTGAGTGCAGCAGCGCCCATCGCCCGAGCGGCCAATGTCAATATGGTGAGCTTCTCTAACAACCGCGCGGTTGCAGGGGATAATGTGTTTCTGCTTGGCTTCCAGCCCGATGAACAGGTAGGCCGCGTGACGCGTTATATGGCCGCGACAGGCATTGAGACGGTGGCGGTGCTTTCGCCTAGCACGCCCTATGGCCAGACCATTACCGAGTCTCTCAAAAGCTATGCGCGTGAGCTGAATATTAAGCTGGAGCCGATTGTCTATTATAACGGCATGGCGGGCCCCACGCCGGAAGAAGTGGCGACCATCGCGAACTCCACTGCCAATGGCCGTTTCGCCTTTGATGCGCTGTTTGCGCCAGAAGGCTCCGATTTGCTCAAAACCATGCTGCCTCTGCTGGAGGCACGCGGCATCAACCGTGCGACAACGCAATTGGTGGGCACGGGGTTGTGGGATGAGCCAGCCGTGCGCCGCAGCAACGATTTGACAGGAGCATGGTATGCCAGCGCACCAAATGCAGGTTATAAGAGCTTTGTAGATCGCTTTATCAGTACTTACGACTATGACCCTCCACGTATTGCCAGCCTTGGCTACGATGCAGTGGCGCTGGCAACCACATTGGCTTCTATGCCCAACGGCTTTGATAAGCGCACGATTGCGGACCCAAGCGGCTATGCCGGCCCTGCCAATGGCGTTTTCCGCTTCCACCGCGATGGTACGGCTGAGCGCGGCCTAGCGGTGCTGGAAGTGGTTGGCCCCGACGTAAAAGAAATCGACGCGGCCCCAAGAAGTTTCCTAGAGTAGTATTTAATTCGCTCCTGCTCCGCACTACTGTGCTACGCAATGAGCCTAAGCGCTTCGCGCACTAAAGGTTGGCCTGCTGGCCAATGTTCATAGCAGCAATTCAGCTATCAGCGAGTTGAGGACGAGGCGGCCTTCTAGGGTGGCGGTGAGTTGCTCATTTTCGCATTTGAGCAATCCCTGCCGCACATAGAAATCACGCTTCTCCGCATCAATCGCAGTGCTATTGGCTAGGGGCACGCCTTCGGCCAAACGCAATCCCATCATCAGCCGTTCGGCGGTGATGTCTTCTGGTTCCATGGGTTCCCAGACTTCTAGCCCATGGCCTTGCTGTTGGACATTCTCTAGCCAACGCTCAGGGCTTTTGAGGGTGGAGCTGGCATAGCGCTTCCCGTCTATGAGCGGGCGGCCATGCGCGCCGGGGCCGATGCCGATATAATACTCCCCGCGCCAATAAGAAAGATTATGGCGGGAGGCTTGCTCCGTTGCGGCATGGTTGGAGACTTCATAGGCGGGCATGCCGACGGCTTCCATGATGTCTTGCGTCTTCGTATAAAAGTCCGCGGCGAGCTCTTCTTCCGGCAGGGAAAAGGAGCCTTTTTTATAATAGGCATGGTGAAAGGCCGTGTTTGGCTCGATAGTGAGTTGGTACAGCGAGAGATGGCCTTTGGCGTGGGCAAGTGCTTCTTGTAGCTCGGCCTCCCACTCGGCGAGCGATTGCTCTGGGCGGGCATAGATGAGGTCGAAGGAGACCCTATCAAACAAATCATGGGCGGTGTGCAATGCCTTGAGTGCTTCATCTGCGGAATGCTCGCGCCCTAAAAACTGTAACGCCTCTGGCCGAAGGGATTGAATGCCCATAGATACACGGTTGATGCCTGCAGCCTTAAAGCCTGCAAAATTAGCGGCTTCGGTAGAGGTGGGGTTGGCTTCCAATGTGATTTCGAGTGCGTCATCGGCTTGCCAATGGCCTGTTGCCGCATCAATCAGCGCGGCCACAGTC
>CAYFFN010000159.1:0-3921 GCA_964342335.1 uncultured Azospirillaceae bacterium | reverse complement strand
TGGACAAGATCTCGTTTTGGCCGCCTCAAACTCCAGCGTGACAGAGGAATTGCCTTCCACCGACTGCGCGGTCATCTCTTTGACACTCTCAATGGTCTTGAGCTGCTTCTCCATCGGACGCACGAGCAAGCGTTCCCCATCTTCCGGCGAGATGCCGTCCAGCGTCATCGAAACATAGATAATAGGGATTTTAACATCCGGCGCGGCCTCTTTCGGCACGGCCTTATAGGCAGCCAAGCCCGAGATAAAAATAAACAGTAAAAGCAGGCCAACCGTGCGCCAGCGATCTACCGCTGCATTAATCAGCGCTTGCATCACGCACTACCGCATCGTCCAGTTGTTGTCCGGGTGAGACAAAGTTCTGCCCGCCCACAATCAAGTCCACAGGAGAAGGAATACCCATCACCCACATACCTTCTTTGGTATCTTCCAAAATCTCGATAGGTGTGAAATGCACCACACGCTCCGCATCGAGATATTTCACTCCTACTTTGCCACTGTCATCCAGCGCCAAAATGGAAGGGGAGATGAAATAGGCATCACGCTCCGCTGATGTGATACGCAACTCCGCTGTCACTCCCGATGGCAACGCCAATTCAGGATTCGGCACCTCTACTTCAATACGGAATGTCCGGCTTGCTTCATCCGCCACGGCGCCCAAATAACGCACCGTACCTTCAGCCGTTTCGCCTGTGTTCAGCGTAATCTGCGCAACCGAATCCAAGGTGATACCTGCTCTATCTTTTTCAGAGATTTGCCCTGTCACGATGATAGGGTCTTGGTCCACAAAGGTCGCAAGCGCGCCTTCCGCGCCAAACACACCAATCCCCACAAAGTCACCAATTTCATTATGGATACGCTCCAACGTACCATCAAAAGGGGCACGCACTTTAGTATATGCCAAATCCAGCTCTATCGCTTTAAGTTCTGCCTTGGCTTCAGCTAGTCGTGCTTTTTGCTCGGCAACCCGCACTTCCGACTGGAATCCTTTCGCCAAGAGCTTCTTCGCCGCATCATATTCGATATTACGTTGGTTCACCAACGCGCGCGCCTGCTCCAAACGCTGAGGGCGATCACGCTGGTCAATCTCAACCAAGATATCCCCTTTTTTATACTGCATGCCCTCTTCTGCAGGAATGGCAGTAATTTTCCCTTGAGTCTCGGCCGCAATCTCAACCGTTCGGTTAGGCTCGGTTTGCCCATAAATACGCGTCACACCGCTATGCTGCTCCGCCTCACGGCGCTCCACACGCAGCAGCGCCTTCACACTCTCTGCCGTCTTCGCTTCTTTGCTTACGGATTGGTTATCCGCCGCGTCTTTGGATGCGTTCGAACTCGGAATAATCCAAGAGGAGGCCACCCAGACAAATACGCCCAGCAGCATCACAATCGCTGCAAGATGGGTTTTCTTCATTTTCGCTGCCATAATTCCCCCAATTTGCGCTGAATCTAGTGACCCGCACCGCGAATTGCCAGTGTGAATGCATATTTACCCTAATTTTCATTGCGACCACTGGTAAATCGCGCTACACAGCCCGCATGAGCACTGCATTTCTACCCTCTGGCCTGCCCGACCGAATCCATCAGGATGCGGCGCGTGCCTACAGCATCAACCAGACCCTCCTCGCCTATTTTAGCGAATGCGGCTTTGAGCTGATTGCTCCGCCTTTGATGGAATATGCCAGCGCGCTCGAAAAATACAGTAGCCCACAGGCCGTAGCCCAAAGCTTCCGC
Organism: uncultured Azospirillaceae bacterium; assembly: GCA_964342335.1. Classification (GTDB taxonomy): domain Bacteria; phylum Pseudomonadota; class Alphaproteobacteria; order Rickettsiales; family UBA3002; genus CAYFFN01. The sequence continues at coordinate 2,187 of CAYFFN010000159.1, read as the reverse complement.
ATGCTAGACCCGCTTTCGGGTGAATTGATGGCCGTGCGCTCAGATATGACGCCACAAATTATGCGCATTGCGGGCACGACCATGGCCAAAGCCCCTCGCCCGCTTACCGTATCCTATAGCGGCAATGTGGTGCGTGTGAATCCAGACGGGCTGCGCACCCGCCGCCAATATCTGCAAGTCGGCATTGAGCTTTTTGGAGCAGACGAGAACGCTGAAGCAACGATTCTCTCCACCATCACCAAAGCATTGGAAAAGGTCGGCCTGAACAGCTTAACCCTCAGCATCAGCCAGCCCGGCGCTCTCAAAGCATGGCTGGAGACGCTCCCCCCCAAAGCCCGCGCGGATGCCAGCGATGCACTTTCCATGCGTGACGAAGCCGCGCTTCGCGCCCTCGGACATACAGAAATCGCTGATATTTTAGCCGCCGATGGCACACTCGGCACCGCCGATAACAAGGCGATTGATTTACTGACCAAGGACGCTGCAGGCTGTAGCAACATCGCGCAGACGCATTTAGATGCGCTCGATAACAGCTATGGCGACTATTTCTCTGGCATAGGCTTCGCGATTTACGCCAACGAGCAGGCGGTAGAAATTGGCCGTGGCGGCCGCTACCAAACGCCTGAGGGTGAGGAAGCGGTGGGCTTCACGTTATATATTGAGGATATACTTCCTCTCGCATCGGAATAATCTAGCAACACATAGCAAAGGATACGCAATGACAAATGTGGTAGTGGTGGGTTCGCAATGGGGCGACGAAGGTAAAGGCAAAATCGTTGATTGGCTGAGCAACCGCGCCGATGTCGTGGTGCGTTTTCAAGGCGGTCACAATGCTGGCCACACGCTGGTAATTGACGGCGTAACCTACAAGCTCTCCCTTCTTCCATCCGGCATTGTACGCCAAGGCAAGCTGAGCGTAATCGGTAACGGTGTGGTCGTTGACCCACAAGCCCTGTTGGGTGAAATGGAAAAAGTACGTGCCCAAGGCGTCGAAATCACTCCAGACAACCTGAAGATTGCCGAGAATGTAACGCTCATTCTCCCCATCCACCCGAAACTGGATGCAGCCGCCGAAGCACTCCGCGGCGCTGAGAAAATCGGCACCACAGGCCGCGGCATTGGCCCATCCTATGAAGATAAAGTAGCGCGCCGTGCAATTCGCCTGTGTGATTTGGGCGATGAAGCGCTGCTACGCGCCAAGCTAACCGCCATGCTCAGCCATCACAACGCTCTACTGCGCGCTTCCGAAATGGAAGAGATGACGGTAGAAGAGCTTCTACAGCCGCTGCTCGATGTGCGTGACAAGCTGCTGCCTTATGCGGCACCTGTATGGCGCCTTCTGGAACAAGCACGCCAAGATGGCAAAAAGATTCTGTACGAAGGCGCGCAAGGTATCATGCTCGATGTGGACTATGGCACATACCCTTACGTTACCAGCTCCAACACGCTGGCAGGCAGCGCCGCTGCTGGTTCGGGCAGCCCATCACATAGCCTCGGTTTTATCCTCGGCATCACCAAAGCCTACACCACACGCGTAGGCAGCGGCCCCTTCCCCACCGAGCTACAAGACGAAATCGGCCAACGCCTCGGCGAACGAGGCCACGAATTTGGCACCGTAACGGGCCGTCAACGCCGCTGCGGCTGGTTTGATGCCGTATTGGTACGCCAAGCAGTCACCCTCGCTGGTATCACCGGCATCGCGCTGACCAAGCTAGACGTGCTGGATGGCCTCAAAGAAATCAAGATTTGCACCGGCTATCGCATCAATGGCGAGGAATATGATTACCTCCCTGCGCTTGAATCCGCGCAAGCAAATGTAGAGCCTATCTACGAATCCCTCGAAGGCTGGGACGACAGCACCTATGGCGCACGCAGCTACGCAGAGCTACCCGCGAGTGCCGTAAAATATGTACGTCGCATTGAAGAGCTTATCGGTTGCCCGGTCACCCTGCTTTCCACCAGCCCCGACCGCGACGACACGATTCTGCTGAAAGACCCATTCGCCTAAACCGTGCGTATGGCATATCCCTTGCTAGACAAGGGATATGCTTTTTGCTACACTGAAAAAACAATGCTGTTTAACAGGTAGTTAAGAAGCGAACAGGTAGAACGCACAGGGGAAGGCTATGGCAGAGCCTAGTAGTTTTTTTGACGAAGAAGAAGACGAGCCGCTACAGATTGAAGAAT
>CAYFFN010000158.1:0-3934 GCA_964342335.1 uncultured Azospirillaceae bacterium | reverse complement strand
CCTCGATATATTCTGCCAGCGCATCTTCGCTGCTGGACACCATCGCGCCGCCCGCAGGGGCTCCGCCGCCACCGCCACCCGCTGGAGGTGCGCCGCTCGGCTTTCCGCCTGCTGCGTCACCCTCCCCTGCTGCCGTGACCGATTGCTCAGCCGGAAGCTGTGTGGCTTGCGCGGAGGACGAGGTATCTTGACCGACAGAAGAGGTGCCCACATCAGAAGATGTAGACGAAGAGAGCGAACTGGAAGCCTGAAACAGCTTCGAATCGCTAAGCGATGAAATTGCAGAAATCATACTTGATTGGTGTTTGCGCTTCTTGCGACTTAATTAAGCCACATATAACACATATCACGAAAAAGTCAACAGAAATAGCAACTTACACACATCCTTCTGCAGCGCAGCTTTCGTGTTATTTCACAGAACTGTAACACCGTTTTCGCCTCTATTCGTTAGAATAACATTAACAAAAACAAACAAATATAGGCCAGCAAGGAATATTATGGCAAACGACCAGAAGATAGTCCAGATGAGCATCGGCTCGCTTATAATAGCGTTGAGAGGGCATAATGAGGATCCTTTTACAAAGGAAGAGATCCCAGAGGAGAAGGCCGACCTCCTAGCCTCATGGATTGAAGATAAAGGCCATGAAAGTGGCGCATGTCTAAGTCCCGTAGAAGAGGGCACATTAAGGCTTATGCTTAAACGTGTTCATGAAGGGCGGCCCATCACCTACATACCCAGGAGGACGCAAGCAGAGCTGGGAAATGGCCCAACCATACCGGCTCCAACAGCTTCATCTACATTGGATGAAAACACGCACGAACCTGAACCGCAGCCAGAAGAGGAAGAAACAGTGGAGAAAATCTCTACGACGGGTGCGATTAGCACCGACAGCATCACAGATGCGAACCAACGCGCGCTCTATGAGATGCTGAGTGAGCTCACTACGGGGCACGCTATTAGCCGTACAGATCTGACCGAGGCATATCGTTCTGCCTACCCAGAAGCATCGCCAGTTTATGACTCATCTTTTGCAAACGCACTCCAACCGCCAGCCATGAATAAAGCATACACCCATGATGCGCTTGCAACCATCTTTTCTAATCCCGCACCCTTTCTAAAAGAACTGCAATCGATGGGGTTCGAGCTTTCCGATCAAGACGTAACGTATTTTAGTGAGGCGTTGCCTCGGCTCTATGCACCGGTCAAATCTGTACATGATGCAGAGCAAAAGCACGGCTTCCATTTTAAGCTGAACGATGACCTTCCCCCAAACCGCAGAGCATTAGCAGAGGCATTTTTGGCCCTCTCAGAAGCAGGAAACGCCGACTTGACCACCTTTTGGAAAGCCACACATGATGCGTTTTATCAGGAATTGAAAAAGCCCCTTAGCTACGCATCCTTTGACGGATCCGTTCGGAACATCGGGGTGAAAAAAGATGGCAAACTACACGACTATATTCAGCGGATAATCGAGGCCCCCGAAGCATTCATTGATGCTTTGAAAGCACAAGGGGTTACGCTAAACACAACCGCTATCGACAATTTCACAAAAGCGATGGAAGACGCAAAATCCATCATCGCAGAAGAGAACATGCCTAAAAACACTATTGGCATGCGCATCTCTGAGGACCTCACCCCCGCACGCCACCTACTCGCGCAACGGATGCTTACGCTTATTGACACGTATAACATCTCCACCAATGACATATGGCACGCCACAGATGCGAGCCTGCCACAAGGGCAAGGATTTAGCTTCTCTCAACTTTCGAATGGTTTACGGACCCTTAAAGGGGGGGCAGATCTGAACATTCCGGGAAAATTGCAAACACTCTTCAAAAACCCCGACCCGTTTCTCGATACCCTGAAAGAAAAAGGATACACGCTCAGCGATGAGCATGTTGCCGCCTTCAAAGATAATTTGGATACGCTTTTAGAAACAGCGAACCAAGAGATTAAGGATAAAAAACGAGCGGCTAAAGAGACTTCCCACGCCATGGGATAGCCTGACATCTTAGCCCCTCTCCCACACTCGCGCCCAGCGTATATTTCACACAACTGTAACACAAAAAACCACCACAGCCGCTAAAAGGTTAACAAAGAGTAACCACTAAGGTATATAAACCATGGCAAACACCAATGACGATCCAAGGCACTGGAGAAACCGCGTCAGCAACACCGAACCGCATGGCGATCGCGCCAAGGCGTGGTGGAGACCAGAAACGGTAAAGCATTATCTGGACATGGCGGTGGACCCTCGCTCTGGCCAGAAGCTTTTCTTCCAAGCGGATGTAGAGGACGTACGCGATTTTTACGAAAATCTACTGGATGAAAAGGGACGCTTTTCTAAGGAAAACCTGCCCGCATTTGAGGCCAAATTGGATGCAGTCTTTGATGCCCGCGATCGCGCCTGCTGGCAAAAAGCAGAAGCCCTCAAAGCCCAAGATGATGCAAAGATTGATGCTTCAAAAGCGACCAAAGAAGAAAAAGCGAGCCGCAAAACACCGCTTCGAGCCTACGTAGCACAAGAGCGCAAAAAAACCATGCAAGCCTTGGTCAGAGAGCACGATTATGCGCCGAAGCAAAAAGTGGCTGCAGATAAACCCATGGGGCCACAGCGCGGCACGGTTGATACGTCTCAGATGCCAGACGGCCCACGTAAAAATCTAATGCGCGCTTACGGCAATCTCATGACCGAATATAATATTGCCCACACGGATGCAATGCGCACATTTAATAGCTTTTTGACCGAAACCGAAGACGAGAAGAATAGCAACCCGAACCTGATGGGACGCTATGTGCAAGAAGCAACAGAAGGCACAGGGTTGAGCCTGCCATTGCGCCGCATTTTTAAACAGCCGGAGACTTTCCTACAAGGGCTGCGCGAAATGCATAAGGTCGCGATTTCTGATGAGCATGCGAAGGCATTTATCGACACCGTAAAAGAGAATGCGGAAAAAGAAGCATCACGCAAACCTAAGAAAAATGCAGGAAGCAGAACATCCGTACCAATGAAAGTGGATTTGAGCAATTTGGAAGAAGGCAGCAAAAAATATGCCTTTGCGAAACGCTTTGCCGACCTGCTGGATGCGCATCCCATGACCAGAGTAGACTTCGGTGAGTGCTTTAATGAAGCCTATCCCAACGAAGAAGGTCCCATAGCTCATGAAAAAATAGTGCAAGGCTTCGCATCACTATCGCCCCCCAGCAAAACTACAAATACATATGTTCGTCAAATCGCTTGCGAACCTGAAAAGCTACTGAATGCAATGGGCGTAACGGACGCGAAAGAACGTAGTAATTTCTTAGATGGGTTGTTTTTGCAGATGAACGAAGCCGATCGGGAAGCCATCTCCATTCAACGCAATGTGAATGAAAGCGGCACCCATAGTTGGCGCGCGGAAGAAGCATCCAAAAAAGCCGAACGTGATGGTGCGGCGGGTGTTGGGTCAGCTAAATAATGGCAGAAACCACCCATACCCCAAGCCAGAAGCCTAGCTGGCTCAAGCGCACCAGCTACAACGGCCGCGCGCCGTGGTGCATGCGCGATGAGTTCATGAAACATGTGAACGCAGGTATCGACCCAAAGAGCGGCAAAAGACTGCTCAGTGAAGAGGAAGCGCAGCGTTTAAAGAAGCGTTACAACGAGATTATCGGGCCAAACAACGATGTCCCTGAGAGCGAAGCCGCCTTTGGTGAGCTGCGCAATGCAGTTGGTGCGGTGTTTATCCAGCGCATGCACGAAATCACACTAAAGGCCATGCAGCTACACGCAGCATCCGATGCAGAAATCGACGCCATGGATATCACTGACGCGGCTAAGGATCGCGAGAAAAACGCTCACGACCTTTCCTATTTCGAGCGTCAATTGACCAAAGAGCACGAGCTAGCACTCGCAAAGGCGCATGGGTTCGACACCGTTGCCAAGCGAGAGAA
>CAYFFN010000157.1:0-3993 GCA_964342335.1 uncultured Azospirillaceae bacterium | reverse complement strand
AAGAATCCTATCGATGCAATAGCAGGCCCTGTATACCAAACCGTATCCAAATTACGCACCGCCCTCAGTCCAGAAACGGCTCTGATTGGTTTTGCTGGCGCGCCATGGACGGTTGCTTGCTACATGGTCGAAGGCAAAGGTGTCCGCGATTTCCCGAAGACGCGCGAGTTGGCTTATAGCGATCCAGCTTTGTTTGGTGCGTTGATTGATAAAGTGACCACTGCCACCATCCATTATTTGCAAGAGCAGATAAAAGCCGGTGCGCAGGCGATTCAGTTGTTTGATACTTGGGCAGGCATTCTGCCACCAAGCCAATTGGAGAAGTGGGTATTTGCCCCGCACGCTAAAATTGTCACCGCGCTCAAAGCGAGCCATCCCGATATTCCGGTGATAGGTTTCCCTAAAGGCATTGGCCCGATGCTCGATGCCTATGTGAGTGAAGTAGGGGTGCAAGGCTTGAGTATCGATATGCAAACGCCCCTCACATGGGCGAAAGAGAAGCTTGCGGACAAAGTCGTGCTCCAAGGTAACCTCGACCCCATTTTGCTCGCGTCTGACGGTAAGGCAGCGCTGGAATCGACCAGCACAATTCTGGATGTGATGAAAGATGTACCGTTTATTTTCAATCTTGGTCATGGCATAGTGCCGCACACTCCCACCGAGAATGTGGAAGCTGTGACGAATTTGATTAAGAACTACCGGAGAGCGTAATGGAATATTATTTCCTCGCAAAATCATTGCATTTACTTGCCGTTATTAGCTGGATGGCAGGTATGCTTTATCTGCCGCGCTTGTATGTGTATCACGCGACCGCACCTGTAGGCGGCGAGCTTTCCGAAACGCTGAAAGTGATGGAGCACAAACTGCTCCGCTATATCATCAACCCCGCAATGATTGCTTCTTGGGGCTTTGGTATTTGGCTGATGGTGATCACCGAGGCTTATAGCAATGGCTGGTTCCATAGCAAAGCCACCCTGCTTATCGGCATGCAAATCGCCCATGCGTTCTTAGCCCGCCACCGCCGCAAATTCGCAAAAGACGAAAACACCAAGTCGCATAAATATTTCCGCTACCTCAACGAGGTGCCAACGGTGCTAATGATAGGGATTGTGTTCTTGGCGGTGTTTAAACCGTTTTAATTAAAGCAGCGCGTCGATCAGTAGGCCGGGGTCGTTGCTTTGGCTGCCAACGATGAGTGGATTGCCCGCCAGCAAGGCAAAGGCAGGATCGGTTTTGGTGTAGTTTGCACCGTTGATATTTTTCATCATTTTTTCCAAATCGGCGATGCTGGAGAGGAGTTTCTCTTTATCGCTGTCCTGAATAAACTCATTCACGAAGTAATTCAGGCTATCAATGGAGTTTTGTTGCACGGGCGTAAGTGCTTCTGCTTGCTCGTCAGGCAGGTAGGCCGCCGCCAAAATGCCAGCGGTTCCGCTGGTTTTGCCAGTCACGACATCGTATACCGAAGGGGTGGAGTAGTTTTGGCTACCGCCCAATAGGCTACTGATTGCTGATACGCCATAGCTCATGCTCGCACATTAGCATAAAAACCCTAAAAATTCAATATGGATGTAAGAAACCCTTGCCCCAAAAGCGAAATTCGGTTAGAAAGTCTCTATAGAGGGCGTTCGCCCCATTTCTTTTTCAAAAAATCCCATAAAAATAAGAGTCTATCCCATGCGTATCGCAGAACTCAAAGCCAAAAAACCCGATGAATTACTCGCCCTAGCCGAGGAATATGAGGTTGAAAATGCTAACTCCATGCTCAAGCAGGAGATGATTTTTGGCATTCTCAAAGCCATGGCAGATAGCGATCAGGATATTTTCGGCGAAGGCGTGATTCAAGTGCTGCAGGACGGCTTCGGCTTCCTACGCTCGCCCGATGCGAACTATCTCGCAGGGCCAGATGATATTTACGTGTCACCGAATTTGGTGCGCAAATTTGGTTTGCGCACAGGTGATACGGTCGAGGGTGGCCTGCGCGCGCCGAAAGAGGGTGAGCGCTATTTTGCTTTGGCCAATGTAACCAAATTAAATTTTGAGGAGCCGGATAAAGGCCGCAAGCGCGTGGCGTTTGATAACCTCACCCCGCTCTATCCGGATGAGCGCCTGCGTATGGAAAAGGACGATCCGACCGGCAAAGACATGACCTCCCGCGTGATTGATCTCGTCTCTCCGCAAGGGAAGGGCCAGCGTACCTTGGTGGTAGCGCCGCCACGTACCGGTAAAACCGTGATGCTGCAAAATATCGCGCATTCGATTACCGCGAATCACCCAGAAGCCTATCTGATTGTATTGCTCATTGATGAACGTCCCGAGGAAGTGACCGACATGTCCCGCTCGGTGAAGGGCGAAGTGGTAAGCTCGACCTTTGATGAGCCCGCTAGCCGTCACGTAGCGCTAGCCGAAATGGTGATTGAGAAGGCCAAACGTCTCGTAGAACATAAGCGCGATGTGATTATCCTGCTCGATTCGATTACCCGCCTTGCGCGCGCTTACAACACCACAATTCCTTCCTCTGGCAAGGTGTTGACCGGTGGTGTGGATGCCAACGCGCTCCAACGCCCGAAGCGCTTCTTCGGTGCGGCGCGTAACATCGAAGAAGGTGGTTCGCTCAGCATCATCTCTACCGCGCTGATTGAGACTGGCTCACGTATGGACGAAGTAATCTTCGAGGAATTCAAGGGTACGGGTAACTCCGAGCTTATTCTCGACCGTAAACTGGCTGATAAGCGTACCTATCCGGCGATTGACATCACCAAGTCTGGCACGCGTAAGGAAGACTTGCTCTATGCTCCAGACGAGCTGCAAAAAGTGTGGGTGCTGCGCAAAATCCTCAACCCAATGGGTACTATGGATGCGATGGAATTCCTGCTCGATAAGATGAAGGGCACGAAGACCAACGACGAATTCTTCGATTCGATGAATAGTTAATCCGGCCAGACAATCCGCATTAACAGCGTAAATCGTATATTTATTTAAATGAAGTCACCCTTGCAATTCGCTGTCATGGGCGTATAACCGTTGGCAGAAAATGTAGGGAGCGAGACGAGCCAGTATTCTCATGGCAATTTCATCATACATTATCGGTCTAATTCTAACCAATCCGACAGGAGAAGCGCATGAATATTCATGAGTATCAAGCCAAGACGGTGTTGAGCGGCTTTGGCGTGCCAGTACCAAACGGTGGTGTAGCCTACACCCCCGACGAAGCCGAGAAGGCAGCCCAAGAGCTGGGCGGCAAATTATGGGTGGTAAAAGCCCAGATTCACGCAGGGGGTCGCGGTAAAGGCGGCGGCGTGAAGCTCGCGAAGTCTTTGGACGAAGTAAAGCAACTCACCAAAGAAATGCTGGGCATGACGCTGGTAACGCACCAGACCGGCCCAGAAGGGAAAGAAGTAAAGCGCGTCTATGTTGAGGAAGGCACGGACATCGCGAAAGAGCTGTATATCTCTATGGTGGTAGACCGTGGCAATAGCCGCGTGACCTTCATGGCGTCTACCGAAGGCGGTATGGATATCGAGGAAGTGGCGGCGAAGACGCCTGAGAAAATCATCACCGTAAGCGTGGATCCCGCATCTGGCCTCTCAGGTTTCCATGTGCGTCAGCTGGCGTTTGGTTTGGAGATTCCTGCCGAGCTGCAAAAGGATTTCAACAAGCTGGTGGTTGGCATGTACAACGCTTTTGTTGAGAAGGATTGCTCGCAAGTGGAGATTAACCCGCTTGTGATTACTGGCGATAACAAGATTCTCGCGCTCGATGCGAAAATCAACTTTGATGATAACGCGCTGTTCCGTCATCCAGATATTCTGGAATTGCGTGACGAAGACGAAGAGGATCCGCTTGAGCTGAAAGCCAGCAAGTTTGATCTGTCTTATGTGACCATGGACGGCAATATTGGCTGTATGGTGAACGGCGCCGGTCTCGCAATGGCGACCATGGACATCATCAAATTGTATGGTGCTGAGCCTGCGAACTTCCTCGATGTGGGCG
>CAYFFN010000156.1:0-4020 GCA_964342335.1 uncultured Azospirillaceae bacterium | reverse complement strand
CGACATAGGCGCTGTAACCCGCCATAATCTGCGCTTGCGTGGCCCAAGGGGAGTACGGATATTGCTTATCCACCTCCTCAAACTCATCAATCGCGCCTTTATATTCCTTGCGACTGAAGGTTTCATGCGCGCGGTTATAAAGCTCTTCCGCGCTCTTTGGCTCTTCAATCAGCACTTCCTCTTCGCCGTCCGAACAGGCGGCCAAGGCAAGCATTCCAGCTATTACAATCCATTTCATAGGGGGATTTCTAGTTTGCTTTTTCAAAAGAGTAAAGTTACAGAGACAGTCCATTCAGATTTTATAACTAACTACGCAAAGTAATGGGTTTTGGCCAGCAGGCCAATCTTTAGTCGCCCCGTCCCGAAGTGCGAAGCACGTGAGACCTTTAGAAAGGCGTTAGGCTCATTGCGTAGCACAGTAGTGCGGAGCAGGAGCGATTAAATACCATGGAAAATATTGATGTTACCGTGCGCGAACTGACTGTCGAGGAGCTGCCGATTATTTGGCCGCTTATTTCTGATGCCAACCCGAAAATGACCGAAGAACAGTTTACCAGCTATGTGAATGAGATGGTCACGCTTGGCTATCGCTGCATCGCTGCCTTTGATGGCGAGAAGCTCGCGGGCGTGTGCGGCTTTTGGTATGGCGTGCAGTTCTGGTGTGGCCGCTATGTGGAGATGGATAATGTACGTATGTTCCCCGAATATCGCGGCAAAGGCGTCGGCGGGAAAATGATGGCCGCCGTAGAAGAAATCGCCCGCGAAAAAGGCGCCGAGCTCGCATGGCTCAAGAGCTACACCCATAATACGGCGGGCCACAAGTTCTTCCACCGCCATGATTTCTGGATTCAGGGCTTCCTATTCCGCAAGAATTTTAGCTAGAGTGATTGGCACTCTTGCTCACGTATTTGATTAACGCCTTCTAAGATTTTAGGAACTTGACTTGCAAACCCATCTTGTAGGAACTGGATTGCTTGCTCTTCGGTCATGGGCTCGCTTGGAATATTCTCCATCATTTGAACGATAGGCTCGATTTTTTCTCGCAACGTTTCAGGAAATGTCTCAGCATTTGCCATTGCACGAAAACCGTCCGCTATTTCTTGGTTTGTAATGCCATCCTCCGCATTTGCGCGAATAGAAGAGTTGTATGCTTCTGTTGCCTCCGAAATCATTTCTGAGATTGCTTGGTTGACTTCTTCAGTGTCACAAATATTTGGTTTTTCATCAGACATAATCATTCCTTTCACGTAATCTTGATAGAATGATACGAGAGAATAGTTAAAATTTTATTAATCAGCGAGTATTACGCGTATGCAGCGATTTGTTGCAGCTCTTTGACCGCAGCGGGTGCTTCGTCTTTCACCATCGGCACGAGGCGATAGTTCGCTTCGTCCGAGAATAGCTCGCGCAGCACGGCGTTGTTGATGCAGTGGCCTGGGCGGTTGGTGCGAACCAGTGCGTGCAGATGCGCGCCGGCGAGGAAGTAATCCCCTACGCAATCCAGTGCTTTGTGGCGCACGAATTCGTTATCGTAGCGCAGACCTTCTTCGTTGATAATTTTATCTTCATCCAACACCACGGCATTCTCTAGTGAGCCACCACGTGCGAGGCCCATGCTGCGCAGCATCTCTACATCTTTAGCAAAGCCAAAGGTGCGCGCGCGGCAAAGTGCCTGCTTAAAGTTGGTTTTCGCAAAATCATATACCGCATGTTGGCTGCCAATCGATGTATGGTCAAACACGATAGAAATATCCAGCGTGAACCCTTCTGCAGGTTGCAGCAACACGGTGCTCTCACCGTCCTGCACTTGCACATCGCGCAGTACTTCAATCGCCATGCGTGGTGCGTTTTGTGCTACGGTGCCTGCGCACTCAATCAAGAACACGAATGGCTCAGAGCTACCATCCATAATCGGCACTTCGGGGCCATCCACTTCGATACGCGCATTATCCACGCCGCAGCCCCACAGGCCCGCCATCAAATGCTCTACGGTAGAAATCTTGGTGCCATGCTCGTTGGTCAGCACCGTGCCCAGACGGGTCTCGGTCACGAGGTCATAACGTGCAGGAATCTCTGCCACCGCAGCATCCACATCGCTACGCACAAACACAATGCCCGTGCCAGCCGGAGCAGGCATCAAACGCAAACGAATATCCTCACCCGTATGCAGGCCGACGCCGATGCAGGTCACTGGATGTTGTAAGGTGCGTTGATTAATAGTGGTCACTTCGATTTCTCTTTATTTTGTTTATGGCCGAAATGTAGGACCCTCCCCGCGCGCGCGCAAATTACAGTGTGTTACGGAATGTTACAGATGGCTGATGTGGCGTTGAATAATAACGATTTTTGCGGGTAGACATCTGTGTTTTGTACACTCGCTGCGCTCGCTATTGCTCCTGCTCCGGCCTGCTGGCCTACGCAATGAGCCTAAGCGCTGACGCGCACTAAAGGCGCGGTCTACTGACCGCGTTCTTGTTCCACGAAGAGTTTTGCCAGCAGCTATAAAGAATTTCTCATGGGTATGAGTGGGAGCTGTCCGAAGGCAGCGACCCGTAGCCCGTCAGGGCGAAGCGCCGCGCATCGCCTTAGCGAACCGTTAGGTGAGCGAAATAGCGAGGCGAAGCCGAGTGTACTAAAAAGTACTAGTTCGCCTGACGACGCAGGAACGCCGGAATATCCAGATCATCTTCTTCGCTTTGGGCGGGCTTGGTCTCGCGCACTTTCGCGCGGGCAGCACCGCCAGAAGAAACTTCTTCTTCCTCAGACTCGTCTTCGTAATAATCGACATCGGCGCGGGCGCTTAGGCCTTTTGCCATGCCGGTCAAACGATGGAAGAAACCTACAGGCTCCTCACCCTCGTCTTCCGCTTCCGTCGCAAAGGCCGGACGCGCAGCTGCAGGCGCAGAATATTCTTCTTCCGCCTGCATTGGGCGTGGCGCTACGAAGAGTGGGCCCGCTTGTGCTTCGCGCTCATCTTCTTCCGCGCGGCGCAAATCACCCAGCGACATAGAAGGCGCTGCTTGCGGCGCAGGCGCATCGACTGCCAGCTGGCCTTGCGGCATTGCTTCGCTTGGCTGGCTTGCCACGCTACGGCGGGTTGCTTCTTGCTGCTCACGCAGGCGCGCAGCCTCACTCACCGAATGATTGCCAGACTGACGCACGATTTCTGCGGCACTGCGCTCGCTGTTCGTTGTCGGGCGAGGACGCGGCGCTGCAGCCGGGGCAGAAACACTTTGCGGCGCAGAGACGGCACGGCTCATCGCCGCCGCCATATTCTGCGTGCGAATCGGACGGTCTGCTACAGAACCGACTTCGATACCGGTTGCCACCACGCTCACGCGCATCATGCCCTCCAGCGCATCGCTGAAAGTGCTACCGAAGATGATATTTGCATTCGGATCCACTTCGTCGCGGATGCGGTTGGCCGCTTCATCCACTTCGAAGAGGGTCATATCTGGGCCGCCGGTGATGTTGATCAACACCGCACGCGCACCGTTGAGGGATACATCATCCAGCAATGGATTGCTGATAGCCGCCTCGGCTGCTTCAATCGCACGCTTATCGCCTTGCGCTTCGCCTGTGCCCATCATGGCTTTGCCCATCTCGCTCATCACTGCGCGGATGTCGGCAAAGTCGAGGTTCACCAGACCTGGCTTGACCATCAAATCGGTCACGCCACGCACGCCACTATGCAGCACTTCGTCCGCCATGCGGAAGGCATCGGCAAACGTCGTTTTCTCATTCGCTACGCGGAAGAGATTTTGGTTCGGGATCACGATCAGCGTGTCCACATATTCTTGCAATTCCTCGATACCGCTATCAGCGATGCGCATACGGTGCGTGCCTTCAAAATGGAACGGCTTGGTCACCACACCCACAGTCAGGATGCCCTGCTCGCGCGACTGGCGCGCAATCACGGGTGCTGCGCCCGTACCGGTTCCGCCGCCCATACCTGCGGTGATGAACACCATGTTCGAGCCGTCAATTGCATCAGCGATTTCGTCAATCGCTTCTTCGGCT
>CAYFFN010000155.1:0-4025 GCA_964342335.1 uncultured Azospirillaceae bacterium | reverse complement strand
ATTTGCCTCAGCGAGCAGCACGTTCATATGGCCCGGCATACGACCAGCAACGGGGTGAATCGCAAAGCGCACTTTTGCGCCTTTGGCTTCGAGCTCTTCGTAAAGCTCGCGCAGCGCATGCTGCGCTTGTGCCACGGCCATGCCGTAACCCGGCACAATAATCACGCTATCTGCATTTGCCATGAGGAAGGCAGCGTCTTCTGCACTGCCAGACTTCACAGGGCGGTCATCCACCACACCCGATGCTGCGTCGTCATCATCGGTGTTGCTGCCAAAGCCGCCAAAGATCACATTGATAATCGAGCGGTTCATCGCCTTACACATAATATAAGAGAGAATAGCGCCACTCGCGCCCACCAGCGCACCGGTCACGATGAGTAGCGGGTTGCCCAGCGTAAAGCCGATACCTGCCGCCGCCCAACCGGAATAGCTGTTCAGCATAGACACGACCACAGGCATATCCGCCCCACCAATCGGGATGATAAGCAGCACACCAATCGCGAAGGCGAGCAGGGTCATTAGCACAAAGATGGAGACAGACTCACTGCCCGTAAAGATGAGCAGGAGCAAGAGAATAGCCGCGCCAATTCCTGCATTGATGAGGTGTTGGTTGGCAAAGCGAATCGGTGCGCCAGACATCAAGCCTTGCAGCTTGGCAAAGGCAATCACCGAGCCAGAGAAGGTAATCGCACCAATGACAGAGCCGAGGCCCATTTCGAGTAGGCTAGAGAAGCCAATCTCGCCAATCGTTCCAATGCCATATGCGCCCGGAGAGAGTAGGGCGGCAGTCGCAATCAATACCGCAGCCATGCCCACCAGCGAGTGGAATGCTGCCACCAATTGCGGCATGGCGGTCATCTCGATGCGCTTGGCGATGGTGATCCCCACACCAGCACCGATAGCCACGGCGATAATCGTCCAGAAATAGCCTTCCATCACAGGGAGGGTGAGGGTGGTCAGCACGGCAATGGCCATACCAATCATGCCAAAGCGGTTACCTTGGCGTGCGCTCACAGGCGAAGACAGCCCCTTCAGCGCGAGAATGAACAGAACGGCAGAAACAAGATAGGCCAAATACGCGAAATCACCCATCAGTTACGCTCCTTCTTTTTGAACATTTCAAGCATGCGCTGCGTTACCACAAAGCCGCCAAAGATGTTGATGCTCGCCAACACCACGGCCAAAAAGCCGAGGAAGTGGGACATGCCAGAGCCATCCGCACCAATCGCGATAATCGCACCAACGACGATAATACCAGAGATGGCATTGGTCACCGCCATGAGTGGGGTATGCAGCGCGGGGGTTACTTTCCACACCACGTAATAGCCGACAAAGCAGGCGAGTACGAACACGAACAGGCCAAAGATAAACGGATCCACCGCGCCATGGCCAATTTGTGCTTCCAGCTCGGTGATTTGTTCGAGCAGTGCGTTATTCGCCTCGGCTTGCTCTTCAACGCTTTTACGCAATACTTCGATATTACTCATCGCCTTCCTCCTTTACGGGTGGCTCTTTGGTGATGCAGGTGCCGACAATCAGCTCGTCATCCCATTTCACGTCCAGTTTGCCTTCTTCTATCATCAAGGTAGAGATGAAGGTGAACAGGTTACGCGCATAAAGCGGCGCAGCATCTTTCGCGCAGCGGCTCGGCAGGTCGCTATAGCCAATCAGCCCCACACCATGCTTGGTAGAGATTTTATTCAGCTTGGTGGATTTGCAGTTGCCGCCCGCAGCCGCGGCCATATCCACAACTACTGAGCCATCTTTCATGTCTTTGAGCATCGCTTCGGTAATCAACTCCGGCGCTTCGCGGCCCGGAATCAATGCGGTAGAGATGACGATGTCTTGGCTCTTGAGCGTCTCGGCAATCAGCTCTGATTGCTTGCGCTTGTAATCGTCGCTCATTTCTTTGGCGTAGCCGCCCGCATCTTCGCCGTCCGTATCTTCAACAGGCACTTCGATGAACTTGGCGCCTAAGCTCTCCACTTGCTCCTTCACGGCGGGGCGCACATCAAACGCACTCACCACGCCGCCAAGGCGTTTCGCGGTCGCGATGGCTTGCAAGCCAGCCACGCCTGCACCCAGCACCAGCACTTTGGCAGGAGGCACAGTACCCGCAGCGGTCATCATCATCGGGATAACTTTGCCTGTATGCTGCACGGCCTCAATCACCGCGCGGTAACCTGCGAGGTTCGCCTGAGAAGAAAGCACATCCATACTTTGCGCGCGGCTGATGCGTGGCAGTTTTTCCATAGCAAAGGCTTCGATATTACGAGACGTATAGCGCCCTGCATCGAATGGGCTCAGCATGCCTACTATATGCGTGTTGGGTTGCACCAAAGCGAGCGTTTCGTCGTCCGGAGCGTTCACGCATAGGAAGATATCTGCCTTCTCCAAGATGGCTTCGCGGTTGCTCTCTAGCTTTGCACCGGCTTTTTCCAGCACGGCATCGCTAAAGCCAGCGAGTTCTCCCAAGCCCGCTTCGGCCACCACCTCAGCGCCTAAAGCGGTAAGTTTTTCAATGGCAAAAGGGGAGATGGCGCAGCGGCGCTCATTGGGAGTGGTTTCTTTTAGGGCAACGATTTTCATGCCCCAAGCTGTAATCTATCCGATGCAGCGCTGCAACAGCCAAATAGGGTGCATGTGTATGGTGTGTGCAATCCTAAGTATCTTTTGACAGAAGCCCCTTTTTCTATAGGCTTCAGCTTTTAGAGGGAGCATACATATGGCCAACACCCCCTTAGTCGGCATTATCATGGGCAGCCAGTCAGACTGGCGCGTGATGAAGTTCGCAGCAGATCGCCTCGATGCGTTCGGCATTCCTTACGAGAAGAAGATTGTATCTGCGCACCGTACCCCAGGGCGTTTATGCTCCTATGGGCAGAGCGCGCAAGAGCGTGGCCTGAAGGTGATTATCGCAGGCGCAGGCGGCGCAGCGCATCTGCCAGGTATGACCGCGGCGATGACACAAATTCCTGTGTTGGGTGTGCCGGTGGACGGAAAACATCTCGACGGGCTGGATAGTCTGCTTTCTATCGTGCAAATGCCGCGCGGTATTCCGGTCGGCACGCTTGCCGTGGGTTCGCACGGCGCGGAGAATGCGGCATGGTTAGCCGCTTCCATCCTCGCGCTGAGTGATGAAGATTTGGCCGTCAAGCTGGCAGCGGCGCGCAAAGCGCAGACCGATGCCGTGGCCGACGAACCAACCGACGAAGCGTAAGCCTATGGCTGTGTTACAAGCAGGCTCCACCATCGGTATAGTTGGCGGCGGTCAGCTTGGACGTATGCTCACGGATGTAGCCCATAAGATGGGCTATAAAACGCATATATATTCCGACCGTGCGGGCGCGCCAGCCTGCCAAGTCGCGGATGCAGAAACGATAGCATCTTATGATGACGCGGAGGCGATGGCACGCTTTGCCGAAGCGGTGGATGTGATCACCTTCGAGTTTGAGAATATCCCCTACGAAACATTGCAAACACTGGCGGAGCAAAAGCCCGTCCACCCCTCGCCAGACGTGCTCTACACCACGCGCCATCGTATGCGTGAGAAAGATTTTATCAATAGCTGTGGGGTTGCCACGGCGCCGTATGCCTCTACCAAAACGGTGAATGCACTTGGCCTTGCGGTGGAACGCGGCAATGTGCCTGCCATCCTCAAAACCTGTGAGATGGGCTATGACGGCAAAGGGCAGGTGCGCATTGAGAGCGATACCGACTTACGCAAAGCATGGGCGATGCTAAATAGCGAAGATAACGTGCTGGAAGGCTTTGTGCCCTTTAAGCGCGAGCTATCTATTATCGTCGCGCGCAATGCGGCGGGGGAGATGCAAAGCTTCCCACTCGCGCATAACATCCATCGCAAACATATTTTGCATACCAGCATTGTGCCCGCGAATGCGAGCGAGGCGACCGAAGCGGAAGCCTCACGCATAGCCACGGTGCTCGCAGAGAAGATTGGCCTCATCGGCATTATGGCCGTAGAGCTTTTCGAGATGGGGGATGGTAGCCTGAAGGTGAACGAG
>CAYFFN010000154.1:0-4029 GCA_964342335.1 uncultured Azospirillaceae bacterium | reverse complement strand
CGAGGATCTCGTGGGTACGATGATCGAGCTGCCACGTGCGGCACTGCGCGCGGGTGAAATTGCGGAAGAAGCAGAGTTCTTCAGCTTTGGTACGAACGATTTGACGCAAACCACGCTGGGTATTTCGCGCGATGATGCGGCGAATTTTATTGAGCCCTATAAGGCGCAAGGCATTCTGGAGCATGACCCGTTTGTCTCTCTCGACCAAGAGGGTGTGGGCGAATTGGTGCAGCTGGGTGCAGAGCGCGGCCGCGCGACTCGCGAGGGCATCAAGCTGGGTATTTGCGGTGAGCATGGCGGTGACCCTGCCTCTATCGCTTTCTGCCAGAAAGTGGGGCTGACTTACGTCTCTTGTTCGCCTTACCGTGTGCCGATTGCACGCTTGGCGGCAGCGCAGGCGTCACTGCGCGAGAAAGCTGCAAACTAGCTCACATTTTAGCGAGTTATTAAGCATCGCTTAACTTTTTTGCGCTATTATGCTATACTTAAGCGTAGGAGTTGACGATGACGATATCCTCTATCATGAACACCGCACTGACGGGGCTGAATGCTTCGAGCACGCGCTTGTCGAACAGCGCGAATAATGTCGCGAACATCAATACGGTGAAGGATGAGAAGGCAGGAATTGAGTCGTATCGCGCGACGGAAGTTCAACAAAAAGCGATTGAGCCGGGTGGGACGAGTGCCAGCGTGCGCGAGCGTGACCCTGCGACGGTTCAGATTCCGGACGGCGAGGGCGGTGTAACCGAAGCGCCGAATGTGAATCTCGAAAGCGAAATCGTGCAGCAAGAGATTGCGACCTACACGTTTGAGGCTAACCTCAAAGTGATCAAAGCCGCTGATGAAATGGCTGAGGATCTACTCGATACCTTCGCCTAGGCGGCGACGGGTTCTACCGACACTACTTCAGGGATATAATGTTTGAGCATATTCTCGATGCCCTCTTTGAGGGTGAGGGTTGAGCTTGGGCAACCTGCACATGCGCCATGCATTTCTAGATGCACCACACCCTCTTCGTAGGAATGGAAAATGATATCGCCGCCATCTTGCGCGACGGCGGGGCGCACGCGTGCTTCGATGAGTTCTTTGATTTCATCGACGATTTTTTGCTCATCTTCGCTGTAGGTTTTCTCGGATACTTCGATTTTCTTTTCATCGAGCATGATGGGATTGCCGGAGGTGTAATGCTCCATGATGGTGGTCAGGGCGAGCGGCTTGATGATTTCCCATGACGCTTCGGCATCTTTGGTGACCGTCACAAAATCCCCCCCGAAGAAGATGGCCTTCACTTCGCCAATCGCAAAGAGCGCAGAGGCGAGGGGAGAGACTTCCGCCTCATCCGCATTGGTGAAAAACGCCGTTTTGTCGCCCAGTACAGCTTTGCCGGGGATGAATTTGAGCGTTTGTGGGTTCGGGGTTTCTTCGGTTTGAATGAACATTTCAGCATTTCCCATTTTGCTTCTCGCGGCGTCCTGCTTCTGCTCATGTAGTATATCTACATGTCGCCTCGCACTCCTTGCGAGAAACAAAAGCGAAAACGCTGATGGAGGAATAGTCTAGTTAATTACTAGGATATATAGGCTTATACTATGCCGTGGTCAACCGCGTTCGGGTCGATATTGGTTGCGGAAACAGCTGGGCCATTATCATCCATGCGTTGTGCCACATTTTGTAAGCCTGCGAGAATGCTTTCATCAATTTCGAGATGGGCTTCTTTCTGAACAACGGGTTCAGGGGCGGCGCCTAGTTTGGCGGCATAGTTTGCAAAAATGCCTGCAGCGTTACGAAGTGCTTCTGGATTGCTCATGATGCTAATGCCACCTCCGCTACTTCGTCAAAGGCGCTCATCACGAAATAGACCGTGTTCGGGTCGAATCCAGTATTGGCCAGATGGGTTTGAATATCTAGGCTGGTGCAGCCTGCATTTTGTTCCATGTAATCTGCGGCATCGTTGAAGGCTTGTGCGATATGTGCCGCGTCGTTGGCGGCATACATGCGTTGGCTCTGCGCGAGGCGCGCAATGCCTGGGCTATCAAAGGCTTCGCCTTGCTGCGCGAGCAGTGCGTCGTAGCTTTGGAGGCGTGCCTCAATGTAATGTGTTTGTGTCATAATTAGGAGTATGACAGCAAAACGTGAAAAAATCGTTAATGGCTAAAAAACGGGATATATAAGAAAAAGGGCGGGAAACCCGCCCTTTTAACCTTATTTCTTCGCAGAGGCTGCTTTCTTAGCAGTGGTCTTTGCGGTGCCGCCTTTTTTGGCAGCGGGCTTTTTCTTGGCAGGTGCCTTTTTCGCAGGGGCTGCTTCTTCTGCTTGCCACTTCTTTTCGATAGCGTCTGCCGCAGCGATACCTGCAAGGTTGATGATGTCAGAGACAGATGCATCCATCTGTGCAATCTGTACCGCTTTTTCCATTCCGCAGAGGATAGGGCCGATATTCGTGCCGCCGCCCAGCTCTTCGAGCAGGTTGGACGCGATATGTGCAGAGTGAAGCGCAGGCATCACCAGCACGTTGGCCGGACCGCTCAAGCGGCAGAATGGGTAGAGCGATAGCAGCTCTTGGTTGAGCGCTACATCGGCAGACATTTCACCGTCATACTCGAAGTCTGTCTCGCGGTTATCCAGCACGGAAACTGCATCACGGATACGCTTAGATTTCTCACGCATTGGGTTACCGAAGTTCGAGTAGGAGAGCAGGGCAACGCGTGGCTCATGGCCCATGCTGCGTGCTTTCTTCGCGGTGCGCTCGGCGATGTCCGCCAATTGCTCTTCGGTTGGGAGCTCTTGTACCGTTGTATCCGAAATGAATACGGTGCGGTGCTTGCTCACCACCATCGACATGCCGAACAGGAAGCCGCCTTCATCGGTATCAATCACGCGATGTACGTTTTCCAGCGCGCGGTTATAGCTGCGGGTCAGACCGGTAATCATCGCATCGCCATGGCCGCATGCGAGCATGCAAGAGGCGAAGATGTTACGATCGTTCTTCACCATGCGCACGATGTCGCGATAGAGGAAGCCTTTACGGTTCAGCTTGGCGTAGAGATAATCGATATATTGTTGAACATGCGAGCTAACGGCTGCGTTCACAATTTCGAGGTCATCGGCATTCTGGATGCCGATTTGTTTAATGGTAGAGCGGATTTTGTCCGCACGGCCAACAAGCACGGGCTGACCGTAACCATTGTCGCGCCAGTGTACTGCCGCGCGGATGGTTTTCTCTTCTTCCCCTTCGGCGAAGATAACGCGCTGCGGGTTGGCACGCACGCGGTCGAAGATTTGGGTCAGGCTGTTTGCCGTTGGATCCAGACGTGATGCCAGCTCACGCTTATAGGCACCGAAATCAGTGATTGGTTTGCGCGCTACACCGGTTTCCATTGCAGCACGTGCGACGGCTACGGGAATAGTCGTAATCAGGCGTGGGTCGAATGGGGCAGGAATAATATATTCCGGACCGTATTTCAGTTCGCGGCCTGAATAAGCGGCGGATACTTCTTCTGGCACGTCTTCGCGAGCGAGCTGCGCGAGGGCAGATGCGGCTGCGATTTTCATCTCGTCGTTGATTTCTTTCGCACGTACATCCAGCGCACCGCGGAAGATGTAAGGGAAGCCCATCACGTTGTTGACTTGGTTATTATAGTCCGAACGGCCCGTGGCGATAATCGCATCGCTGCGCACTTCCAAAATTTCTTCTGGAAGAATTTCTGGCACTGGGTTCGCCATCGCGAAGATGATGGGGTTCTTCGCCATGCCTTTGACCATGTCTTGCGTAACGGCACCTGCAACAGAGAGACCGATGAACACATCTGCGCCTGTCATGGCATCTTTCAGGCTGCGTGCTTTGGTCTTCACTGCGTGTGCAGACTTCCATTGGTTCATAGACTCGGTACGGCCTTCATAGATAACGCCGGTACGGTCGCAGAGCAGGATGTTTTCGCGTGGCACGCCGAACTTTTTGATGAGTTCGAGGCAAGCGATACCGGCAGAGCCAGAACCGTTGATAACCACTTTTACTTTTTTAATATCTAA
>CAYFFN010000153.1:0-4082 GCA_964342335.1 uncultured Azospirillaceae bacterium | reverse complement strand
AGTTGGTTGTCGATACGGCGGGATTCGTGACGCTCTGTACCAATCACATACAGCCCGCCAGACTCCAGCACTTGCTGCTTATGTTCCTCGATTTCGGCTTTGAGTTTAGCGATAGCTTTCTCATCCGCATTCTCGCCTAGCTCGTCTTCGATGCGCATGTCTAGGTTACCGCCCAGCTGAATATCCGTACCACGACCCGCCATGTTGGTGGCGATGGTCACGCCGCCCGGGCGACCGGCTTGCGCAATAATATGCGCCTCTTGCTCATGGTAGCGCGCGTTGAGCACGTTATGCTTCACTTTGGCTTTCTTGAGTTCTTTCGAAAATGCCTCGGAGCTTTCGATACTGGTCGTGCCCACGAGAACAGGTTGGCCACGCTCGTTACATTCGCGAATGAGTTCAATCACCGCCGCGTCGCGCTCAACCCCGGTGCGATAAATCACATCGTCATGGTCTTCACGTGCAACCGGCTTATGGGTCGGAATCTCGACCACTTGCAGCCCGTAAATATCCGCGAACTCGCCTGCCTCGGTAAGCGCCGTTCCGGTCATGCCTGACAGTTTCGGGTAGAGACGGAAATAATTCTGGAACGTTACCGATGCGAGGGTTTGGTTCTCGTTTTGAATCGGCGTGCCTTCCTTCGCTTCGAGCGCTTGGTGCAGCCCATCAGAGTAGCGGCGGCCTTCCATCATACGGCCGGTGAACTCATCAATAATCACCACGCGGCCATCTTTCACGATGTAATCTTTATCGCGCGTGAAGAGCACATGTGCGCGCAGCGCTTGGTTCACGTGATGCACGATGGAGACGTTATCAATGTCATACAGGTTGGAGCCCTCTGGAATCATCCCCGCCTCTTCGAGCAGCGCTTGAATCGCCTCGGTGCCTTCTTCGTTCAGCGTCACGCTCTTGGCTTTTTCATCCAGCTCGTAATGTTCTTCCGTCAGCTTGGGGATGAGTACGTTGATTTTGACGTAAAGCTCAGAGTTATCTTCCGTCGGGCCGGAGATGATGAGCGGCGTGCGCGCCTCATCAATCAGGATGGAATCCACCTCATCGATGATGGCGTAGTTGAACGGGCGCTGTACCATATCCTCGCGGTGATACTTCATATTGTCGCGCAGATAATCAAAGCCCAGCTCGTTATTGGTCGCGTAGGTAATATCGCATGCATATTGCTCGCGGCGCTCGGCGTCGCCAAGCCCGTGATTAATCACGCCCACGGTGAGGCCGAGGAAGCGGAAGACCTGACCCATCCACTCCGAGTCACGCTCGGCGAGATAGTCGTTCACGGTCACCACATGCACGCCTTTGCCAGAAAGGGCATTGAGGTAAGCGGAAAGCGTCGCGACCAAGGTTTTACCCTCACCAGTACGCATTTCGGAAATCATACCGCTATTGAGCACCATACCGCCAATCAACTGCACATCGAAATGGCGCATGCCCAGCACGCGCTTGGCTGCCTCGCGCACGACCGCGAAGGCTTCGACTAATATATCGGTTTCAGTGGCACCATCGGCGAGGCGGGTACGGAACTCGGCGGTTTTAGCAATAAGCTCTGCATCGCTCAATGCCTCAATTTCTGCCTCCTTCGCGTTGATTGCAACGACCTCGCGTTGGTATCCGCGCACCAGTCGATCATTCGCGCTGCCAAACAGCTTTTTCCCAATTCCACCTAACATATAATCCGCTCTTCTATAGTATTTCCCATTTGACTTTGCACGGCGTCATGCTTCGTCTCATGTAGCTTTCTACACTTCGTCTCGCTTTCCTTGTGCAAAGCCAAAGCGAAAACACTATTAAGTGTTTGGCTGTAGATAGGGCGCACATGCCGCCCTGTCAATCGAATGGCTTGCGCGAGCCACAGCTTTGTGCCATACCAAGGCAAAATTACAGTATCAAAAGCATAGGAGAAACCATGCGTATTACGACCCTAGCGACCCTTGCCACCCTCATTGCCATGCCTGCCTTTGCGGCGAGTGACTATACCGTCCTCAAGATTGGCGATAACGAGGTGAAGAAATCCGAAGTGATGGAAGTGTGGAACGGCCTGTTCCCTCCAGGACAAGCGCCAGACTTTGAAGGCTTTGATGAGAAGCTGAAGCAAAACGTGCTGCGTGGGATCGTCAGCGAGCACATGCTTTACGAAGAAGCGAAAGAGCAAAAGATTCCTGAGAGCAAAGAGATTCAAAAGCAGGTGGAAATTATCGAGCGCAAATTGAGCGTGAAGAAATTGCTGGATGATAAATCCGCATTGCTTATCAGCGAATCAGATGTGAAGAAAGATTACGACCGTATGGTGCGCGATATGCGCGACGAGAAAGAAGTCCGTGCGCGCCACATCCTCGTAGCCGATGAAAGCAAAGCGAAAGAGTTGAAACAGAAAATCACTGATGGCGCGGACTTTGAAACACTCGCCAAAGAGAACTCAACCGATAAAGGCAGCGCCAAGCAAGGCGGTGACCTCGGCTTCTTCGTCGAAGGCCAAATGGTTCCAGCTTTCTCTAAAACCGCTTTCGCACTGAAAGACGGCGAGGTGAGCGAGCCCGTGAAAACCGATTTCGGTTGGCACATCATCAAGCGCGAAGAGAGCCGCAAGGTGACCATCCCCACCTATAATGATGTGAAAGAGCAGCTTCGTATGCAATTGCAAGAAGTGAAGCTGAACGACTTCGTCGAAGGTCTGGTGAAAGACGTGGACGTGAAATATTTCGGCAAAGACGGTAAAGAAAAGCCCTTCGCCGTAATGCCTGAAGCAGCAGCGAAAGCAGAGTAATGCTTGCCGTTTCGCCTCTAGCGCCTGAGGGTTTTCCATCACTCCCCGTGATTGACGGCGTCGAGATGGCCAGCGGCTATTGCGGCGTAAAGAAAAAGCCAATTACCGATCTGTTGCTCGTGCGCTTGCGCGCAGGTACGCAAGTGGCAGGTGTCTTCACTAAATCGCAAACCAAATCCGCTGCGGTGGAATGGTGTCAGCAAGCCGTGCAACACGGCACTGCACGTGGCGTGCTGGTGAATTCCGGCAATGCGAATGCTTTCACTGGCGCAGCGGGTATGCAGGCCGTGCAGGCCACGGCCAAAGGCGCGGCAGAGCAGCTCGATTGCAAGCCAGAGGAAATTTTCACTTCTTCTACCGGCGTGATTGGCGAGCCTTTGCCTTACGAAAACATTCTCAACCATTTGCCGAAGCTCACCGATGAATTGAGTGCCGAGGCGTGGGAAGCATCCGCCAAAGCCATCATGACAACGGACACCTTCCCCAAGGCAGGTACGCGCAGCTTCACGATGAAGGGCGAGACGTTCCATCTCAACGGCATCGCCAAAGGTTCAGGCATGATTGCGCCAGACATGGCGACGATGCTGGCCTTCCTCTTCACCGATGCGCCGATTGCGGCGCCTGTATTGCAAGCGGTATTGAGCGAAGTGAACGAGCTGAGCTTTAACAGTATCACGGTTGATAGCGATACCTCGACTAGCGACACGGCCTTGCTCTTCGCAACAGGCCACGGCCATCACAGCTATTGCATTGACGATAGCGAAGATGCCGAGCTAGACGGGTTCCGCGATGCGCTAGCCTCACTGATGATTGAACTGGCGCAACTGATTGTGCGCGACGGCGAAGGTGCGAGCAAGTTCGTAACCGTGAAAGTAACCGGCGCGAAAGATGCAGCCGATGCCAAGCAAGTCGCACTTAGCGTTGCTAACTCTCCGCTGGTAAAAACCGCCATTGCGGGTGAAGACGCCAACTGGGGCCGCCTCGTGATGGCTGCGGGTAAGACAGGTGCGTATGTGGAGCGTGATAAGCTTATGATTGCCGTAGGCGGCATCACCCTCACACGTGACGGCATGCGCGCACCAGAATATGATGAAGCTCCCGTAGCAGCCCACATGAAAGGCCAAGAGATTGACCTACATCTAGACCTCGGCATTGGCGAGGGGGCATGGACCGTCTGGACCTGTGATTTCACCGCGGGTTATATTGCTATCAACGCGGATTATAGAAGTTAGTATGTACACTCGCCTAACGGCTCGCTATTTCGCCGTCTTGCCGGCTAGGCACGCTCGCCAAACATTTGGCGTGG
>CAYFFN010000152.1:0-4097 GCA_964342335.1 uncultured Azospirillaceae bacterium | reverse complement strand
TGTCCTTCCCTGGCGATATGCCTGATGCGCCAGACTATTGGTCTGGCACTGCGGATGGTGATGGTGATGGAGAAGTCGGTCCATTTGTTGGCGCCGATGGCACAGGTGGTTCAGCAGACCACCCAGAACGATTTGGCTTCTGGCAACAACTAGCAACATCAGGATTGATTGATGGAAGCTATACAGGTGCCGGCATCGGCACAAGCTCAACTGCCGTTCCGGGAAGCAACGTTCCAAAAGGAACTATTGAAGGAACGGGTTTCTACGCTATGCACCTCCCGCGTTACACGTCAAATAACGTCTATTTTTGGCCAGGCCCCAAAATGTTGGCGCTGACACTTGGTAGCACACGATCAGGGGACGGAGTATCAATTGATATGGCTTTAACCGTGCCGCAAGCGGAAGCAATCGACCGAAAATTGGACGATGGTTATCCGGGACATGGTTTAGTATTGTCGCGCCGTAATGCGAGCAATTGCACTGTAAGCATTACAGACCAAGACACAGCCTATAACCTCTCCTATGAACAAGATTATGCCTGTGCATTATATTTCAATGCGACAGAATAACTTTACTTCGCTTCTTTATTTAGCACATATTCCAGCTTCTTAATCGCCAGATTAGAGAGCGTTTCTTTGCTAGCGGCTGCATCACCGACGATCGACACTTCCTTACCACTAAACGGGTCAATCGCAGATACTTTCACGTAACCGCCAATGGGAATATATTCGATGATGTAATTGCCGCTCATAGCGTTTTTCCATGCAAAGATAATGCCTATTCTTCGCTGTCACTCTCTCTTGGCAAGCGCTCAATATGCAGCACAGTGAGCTGATTTTCAGTCTTCTCTGCAATCATAATACGGTAGCCCGCAATCTCGAATACGGCCTTTTCCTCGGGAATCACACGTGCATGGTGTAGCACCAGACCTGCAACGGTATTCGCATCGCCATCCGGCACGTCCCAATCTAAATGGCGGTTCAGGTCACGAATCGTTACCCTGCCCTCTACGCGATACGCATCTGGGCCGTTCGGCACAATAGAGGTAAAGACCAACGCATCATGCTCATCGTCAATATCCCCGACAATCTCTTCGAGAATATCTTCCAGCGTTACAATCCCCAAGAACGCCCCATATTCATCCACCACGCAGGCGAAGTGCTTACGCGCCTTACGAAACGCCACCATCTGGTCATAAAGACGCGTCGTCTCAGGCACAAACCAAGGGCGCTGCGCCGTCGCACGGATTTGCTCACGCGTCACTTTGGAGTCTTGCAGCGAAATCAATTTCAGCACATCTTTCATATGCAGCACGCCAACGATATTATCCGGATTATCGCGCCACAACGGAATACGGCTATGGTTAGAAGCAATCACCTCTTCGATAATAACCTCTGGCTCTTCGCTAATATCAATAGCATGCACCTGCGTGCGGTGAACCATCACCTCCGCCACTTCACGCTCGTTTAGATCCAAAATAGAGCCGAGCATATCCTTGTCATGCTTCTGCACATCGCCTTCATTATGGTGCAGCTCAATCGCACCTTTAAGAAACTCGGCACTGGAGATATTCGCCGTCTCGTTCAAATGCAGGCCAAACGGTGTCAAAATTAGACGTATCACGAATTGTACGAGCGCAGTGATGGGCGCCAACAACTTCACGACTAATGCCAACGGGCGACTCACGACCAACGCCACATTTTCTGAATAGTTGATAGCGACTGTCTTCGGCAGCACTTCCGAGAAAATCAGCACCACCACCGTGAGGCCAATCGTCGCGTAGAGCGGCCCAAACTCCTCGCCCCACATCTTCACGGCCAGCACCGTAGCAAGGGAGGCTGCCGCAATGTTCACCATATTATTCCCGAGCAGAATCGCGCCAATGAGCGACTCTTTGCGCTCCTGCAAATTCAAAGCGATTTTAGCCGACTTGCTGCCCTCCTGCGCACGCTTATACATGCGCGAACGCGAGAGGCCCGTTAGTGCCGTTTCGGAACCAGAGAAAAAGGCTGAGAAAACCAGCAACGCCAAAATGATAAGTAAATCCGTAATCATATAGCCTCTTTACGCGGGATTGACGTAATCCGCCATCACCTTTTTCACTCCGGCATGTTTAAATGCGACCGTCAGATGGTCCCCTTCGGCGGCCGTCACCACCCCATAGCCAAACTTTTGGTGGAACACGCGCTGTCCCTTGATTGCCGATGGCGCCATCGGCTCCAAGTCATAATCCACTTCCTGAGGCTTATGGGCTTCGCGCATACTGTGCAGCATGCCATCAATTTCCTTTTGGAATAGGCTCGGCCCACTCGCACGGCGATTATACACTCCGCCATCCAGCTGTTCTATTTGATCTGCAGGCAATTCCTGCAAAAAGCGCGAAGGAATACTCGACTGCCACTGATTATAAATCCGGCGGTTTGCCGCATGCGAAATATAACAATGCTTCTTCGCACGCGTGATGCCCACATAAGCGAGGCGACGCTCTTCTTCGAGCCCTTTATTCCCCTTCTCGTCCATCGTGCGCTGAGAAGGGAACAACCCTTCCTCCCATCCAGTGAGGAATACCACATCGAACTCCAGTCCTTTTGCCGCATGCAAACTCATGATGCTGACCATCGCTTCTGGCATGTCGCCTTTATCACGGTCCATGACCAAACCCACATGCTCCAGAAACTCACCAACGCTCGCAAAATCAGCTAGCGCGCGGAGTAATTCTTTCAGGTTTTCTAGGCGCCCTGCTGCCTCTGGTGCTTTATCCTGTTGCCACATCGCACGGTAACCTGATTCATCCAGCACCAAATCTGTCAACTCTGAGAGTGGCATCGTTGCCGATAGGTCCCGCCAGCGCGCGAACTGTGCTTGCAGCGCGGCCAATGTTCCCGCCGCTTTTCCTGTGATTGCTTTCGCCTCCAACATGTCGCTCAGCGCCACATAGAGCGAGCTATTCTGCGAGCGGGCAAAGGCGTGGATTTTCTCCATGCTCGCCTTACCAATGCCCCGCTTGGGCGTGTTAATGATACGCTCAAATGCAAGGTCATCATTCGGCTGCGAAATCACGCGCAAATACGCCACCGCATCCCGAATCTCCGCGCGTTCATAAAACCGCAACCCGCCAATCACACGATACGGCACGCCGAGCGTGATAAAGCGCTCCTCAAACGAACGGGTTTGGAATCCTGCACGCACCAACACCGCCATATGATCAAGCGAGAAGCCATCGCGCTGATGCGCTTCCACCTCCTCACCCACAAAGCGCGCTTCCTCTTGATCATCCCAAACGGACTTCACGCGCAACAACTCCCCGCCCTCTTGCTCGGTCCAGAGCGTTTTGCCAAGGCGGGTTTCATTCTGAGCAATCAAATGCGATGCCGCCGCCAAAATGGGCGAGGTAGAACGGTAGTTCCGCTCCAAACGAATCACTTGCGCATCCGGAAAGTCTTTCTCGAACTTGAGAATGTTGCCAACCTCAGCACCGCGCCAACCATAAATCGATTGGTCATCGTCCCCCACACAACAGATATTTTGATGCCCCATCGCCAACATGCGCAGCCACAGATATTGCGCCACGTTCGTGTCCTGATACTCATCCACCAGCACATACTTAAAGCGATGGGCGTATTCGTTGAGGATGTGGGGATGCTGATTGAATAACGTCAGGCAATGCAAAAGCAAATCGCCAAAATCCATGGCGTTCGCCGTCCTGAGGCGCTGCTGATACATCGGGTAAAGCTTGAACGCGATTGCCCCCGCCCCCTCGCCGGCTGCCATCGCATCCAGCCGCTCCGGCGTGAGCCCTTTATCCTTCCAGCTTTGGATAATCGCAAGCATCACCTTGCCCGGATATTTCTGGTTATCGATATGCTGCTCCGCCATAATTTGCTTAATCAAGCGGTGCTGATCATCGTCATCCAGAATCACAAAAGATTGGATAAAACCCAGCAAATCCGCATGGCGGCGCAATATCTTCACACCGATGGAGTGGAACGTGCCCAACCACACGCCCGAGCTGCTCGCCTCGCCCTCGCCCGCTTGTACGCCCAGCCATTTATCCACCCGCTCGCGCATTTCCTGCGCGGCTTTATTGGTGAAGGTCA
>CAYFFN010000151.1:0-4131 GCA_964342335.1 uncultured Azospirillaceae bacterium | reverse complement strand
CACTATGGGTGGTGAGTTGTAGCGGCCCGTCGCCATCCAGTTCGGCTTGGGCGAGCTGGCCATAAAACACCGTGCCATATTGTGCGGCCTGCTTAAACCAATTCTCCGCAATCTCGCGATGGCCTTTTGCCTTTGCTGCACGCGCTGCCCAATAGGCCGCGCGGGATTTACTCACCGGCGTGCCGACGGCCTGATGCATCGCGTAGAAGCGCTTATAGGCCCCGTCCGCATCGCCGATAAAGCGCAGCTCCAACCAGCCGAGCATCCACATCGCATCGGCAAACTCCACCGTATGTTTCTCCGCGTCCAGCCCGTGCGGCTTTATCAAATTATGCGCGCTGCGGAAGTTGCGCGCCTCCATCATCTCGCGGCCATAATAGGCGCGGTAGGTCCACCATTTCTCAGGATGCGGCGCACTCTCGGGGATGTGGTGAAGAATATCCAGCACGCCCGTCTCCAGCCCTTCCTTATGTCGCCAGCGCATGCGGTCAAACTGCAAGCCATAATCCACTGTGAGCTTCACAGGCACCTTGCGCACGAGGCTGTTCACGTTCTTGGTGCGCTTTTGCAATCCTATGCGCGCCTCATACAGCGCGCGCTTATCGCTCGGCACAAAGCCCAGCATCCGCTCCGCCGCGCTCGCTTGGTCATCCCACAGCAACCGCTCGATGCGGGTGAGATGGTCACTGCTTTGCAGGTAAGGCTGGGCGAGCTCCAGCACCGCCGCCTCTTGCTCATCTTTAAACCCGCCCTCGCGCCATGCGAGGCGCAGCATCTCGCCGCGACGCTTGTCTGACGGCGCGAGTGAAAGCGCAATCGCCGCATGGCCTGCGCCCGTCTCTGGCGGGAATTTCTTAAACCAATGCTCGACCGTACTCGCATCCCTACCCTCGCGCAGCAGCGCCAGTTCCGCGCGGCGCTTCAGCCCATCCATAAACGGCCAATCAGGGTGCGCATCGATAAGCTGCTTGAGCAAAAAGAAGTTCGGCTCATTGCCCGCGCTAGTGGCATAATGCCAATCCATCACCGCTTGGGTGAGTCGGTCATTGCTCTTTTTGGCGAGGCTATGCGCGGCGTTCCAATCCCCATCGTCCGCCGCCTCAAAAGCCTGCGTCGCATAGGCGCGCTGCTGGCTGGTCAACGCCCATGCCTCCGGCGAAACCGAGACAAAAAGCAAGCAACAAAAAAGGAGGCTATAGCGCATAACCTCCTTTTAATTTAGAGCCCGAATCTGTGCAAGCGGACTTGCTCGGCTGCTAACAGCGCAAGCGGATTACGCTGCTTTGGCTTTCTTCTCTGCTTCGATGCTTTCGAGGATGAACTGCTCCGCCTCGGCTTTGTCGCCCCAGCCTTGCACCTTCACCCATTTGCCTTTTTCGAGGTCTTTATAATGCTCGAAGAAGTGCTTGATTTGCTCCATCAGAATTTCCGGCAAATCGGAAAGCTCTTGCACATTGTCAAAATACGGGTGCAGACGGCTCGCTGGCACGGCCACGATTTTATAATCCATGCCGCCATCGTCTTCCATCTTCAGCACGCCTACCGGGCGCGCGGCTACCACACAGCCGGGCATCAGCGATTGGTTGCCCACCACCAGCACATCGGCTGGGTCACCATCATCCGCCAGCGTGTTCGGGATAAAACCGTAATTGCATGGGTAGGTCATCGCCGTATGCACGAAGCGGTCCACGAAAATCGCGCCAGAATCTTTATCCAGCTCGTATTTAATCGGGTCGCTGCCCATCGGCACTTCGATGATTACATTCACATCCTGTGGCGCGTTTTTGCCCACTGCAATTTTGCTAATATCCATGAGAAACTCCTTCTACATCACTCATTATTCCTTGCGCTGCGTATAGCGCGGGAGCGCTCGAAGGTCTAGCAGAAATGCGGATTATGCACGATTAGGTTGGGGTTACACCCGGCAAGATCGGGCGGGCACCGCCAGTATCAGGCGCAAACCCTCCATCGGGAACGATGACAACGCTTACAGAGGGTAACGGGACCATAGTTAGGCATATTCCTTCTGCATCAACCCCTTCCAAATCGGTTGCCTCAAAACCTGATGCAAACCCCTCCAAACGGGATAGTTGCTCCTCAGCGCGTTCTCTGGTTTTTTTATCTGCACCGACTTCGTCCAATTTATTTTCAAAATCTTCACGCGTTGTGCCGGATTGAATTTCTTCCCACCTATTTGGAAGCTCCTCTTCCAGCAACTCCGCTAGGCGCTCCTGCTCTAACGACAATGCTTGCCGAGTCTCTTCTGCTTCTTGGCGGTTTCGCTCAAGCACTTCATCCGTCGCTCCATCCATCGCCAATAGCTCTCCTACAGCTTCGATAAGCACATTATTAATGTATAATTCATTATGATTCGCGCAAGCCGATTCCACCCCTGAAAATCTTAGAAAACCATTCAACCCTTCACTGGGATTCTCATTGTTGGGATTAACAAAATTGGCAATATCCTCGTTATCGAGAACCTTGTTACCGTTCACATCTCCATCCGCGCCCATGGCTTGCTCCTTTGATCTTATTTATAAGGAGATTTTAACGCCTTAAGCTTCAGAAAAGTGTGACAGTTTGATTAAGAAATTACGCCACCGCCCACGCCGCGCGGGGGAGCAGTTTGGTCTCGCACACCCACCAGTTTGGGTGCGCATTGCGTAGGGAAATAGCGGCGTGGGCCATCTCTAGGCTGCTTTCAAACAACGCGTAGCAGGTTGGGCCACTGCCGCAGAGCCGCGCCAGCCTACAGCCTAACTGTTGCTGAATCTCCAGCAGCATCGGCGCAATCTCCGGCACCAGCGAAATCGCTGCGCTTTGCAAATGGTTATGGGTGCGCTCTAAACCGATGAGCAACGCCATCGGGTCATCGGTGTTGATTTGTGGGCTAACATAGGGCGAAGGGCTATAGTGGTACGCCGCATAGACATCCGGCGTGGAAAGCGGAATATTCGGATTCACCAGCAACACAGGCATGGGCTGCATGGAGGCGATGGGGGTAACTTTCTCCCCTATCCCTGTCATGCGCGCAGGCGCCGCATGGATGCAGACTGGCAGATCGCTGCCAAGCGGCAATGCCATCTCCGCTAACTCGGCAGGTGAAAGAGGCAGGCTCCACAAACGGCATAACAGCTTGAGCGCCGTCGCCGCGTCACTCGAGCCACCGCCGAGCCCCGCCGCCACGGGGAGCTTCTTGGTCAGGGTAATCTTCGCGCCTTGGGTGCGGGCCGTTTGCACCTGCAACAGCTTGGCCGCGCGCAGCACCAAATTCTGGTCCATCGCGCCGCATTGCTCAGCGTAGGGTCCCTCCACTTCCAGCGTCAGCGCATCCGCCGACTGTACCGAAACCGTATCCCCCGCCTGCGTGAAGGCCACCAGCGCATCCAGCTCGTGATACCCGCTCTCGCGCTTACCCGTAACATGCAGAAATAACGTTATTTTCGCGTGCGCAGCGGCGGTCAACATGTGATAATTCTCCTACTCATCCCCAAAAACTAGCAGAACAGCGCGCAACTTCCAGCCACTTAATAGATTCTTTACCCTTTTCGGGGTATAATTGACGCCTATAAACGAAGATTTTTTTATGAACAAAGCATTTTCACTCGTCGAACTCTCTATCGTCCTCGTCATTCTCGGCTTGCTCACGGGCGGCATTTTGGCGGGGCAATCGCTGATTCGTGCGGCGGAGTTGCGGGCGGTGACGAGCGAGTATCAAACCTACCAAACGGCCGTACATACCTTCCGCGACAAATATTTCGCACTCCCCGGCGATATGCGCAATGCCATCGATTTTTGGGGCGCGGCAGATGCTGACCCAACCACATGTGAGACCACTGAAGGGGCTGGCACCGAAACATGTGATGGAAACGGCGACGGCTCCATTGGTACTACTAGCGTGTCACAACTGTATGAAACCTACTCATTTTGGAAACAGCTCGCCAATGCCGGGCTGATTGGGCAAAGCTATACGGGCGTGATTGATGGAACAGACACCACTGTTATTGGCTCTAATATTCCTGCGAGCAAGCTCAGCAATGCAGGCTGGTATACTCGCTACCTATATCCAACAAGCTCTGTCGTTATCTATGAACATAACTATGGAAATGCATTTATATTTGGAGCGCATGT
>CAYFFN010000150.1:0-4156 GCA_964342335.1 uncultured Azospirillaceae bacterium | reverse complement strand
AAAACGTATGGGACGTAATCCAGCTACAGGAGAAGAAATGGTGATTGCTGCCAAACCAAAACGTGATGTGGTTAAAGCAACACCACTAAAGGCCATCAAAGAACTGCATGAAAATCGTGTAACACGTTGGCTGGAAGTTAGCGTAAATGACCCAGACATTGCAGATATCACTGATAGGTTCTTATCCAACAGCATTGGAAGCAATAAGGAAGCAAGCAAAGCTGATACGGTTTCACGTATTCAATTCCTATTCGATCCATCTGCCCCGCTACGCTATCAATCTCTATGCGCACATTTTGATGCTTTTGGCACCATGATGCTTGACGCCATGAATCAAAATAATAGCGCCGCTATACAGTCTGTCACCAGTGCGCTGCGGGCAGACTTCCATACTTATTGGGCAGACCTCTATCCAGAGCTTCGTCCAGATGACACCTACAAACTACTTTGGCAGCTGCAAAAAGCGCGTGAATGCGCGCAATTGTCCGGATTTGGCTTTGGCATGGAACGACTCGTGTATGAACTAAACGAAGGTCTCGCTTGCCAGTCACCCTTGGTGAAAGACCACCACATACGCGAACCAAGCGACATTCTAAAACTGATGGATAGCATCGCCGCACAAAAGCATCATGACACATTGGCAGATCGTCATCTTGCAGCATTCCTTGCCAAAGAGCTCGGTCTTACCCGAGAGGTTGGATTCAAGGAGCTACACCTCAAACCACAATTGCAGCGCAGCCCAGAACTCGTTGTGATTCGCATGCTCGGGCAAATGCAAGCCAACATGAAAAACCCTAAAATGATTGGTTTAGCATCATGGTGTGCCTTCCGAATTTCAAATTTAATATCGGAATTCCATAATCGCAAAACCCGCAAAGCCATGCGCCGTGATCTGCGCGCAGCTGCCATGACAGGAGTCGTGAATAACGTGCTTGGCATTATGGTAAACAAATCTGCCACCGAAGGTGATATTGGAGGCTATCAGCGCGCCATTCAGCTTTATCAATATAACACGCTCAAAATCAACAATCTAAAAAAGCCTAAAATAAAAGAGGATATGGCGCGCGATTTAGGCGGAAGACTTGCAACTTTTATCAGCTATTGCATTCTCTTTGTTACTATTTTTATCTTACTTAACAACTATCAGCACGATTTATTCTAATGGCCAGAAATAAAGAAAAAGCGAAGAAAAAAGCGACCAAGAAAACATTCATGCTCATTGTTTTTACGGTGTTCTGTATCGTAACACTGCATTTAACCTTCTTGTTCGCCATCGTTGGCATGCTACCCGCTTTCGTCGCCTATTTTATAGATAAAGGAGATAACCGCGGTGTCTTCCATTCGGTCTTCGCTTGCAACCTCTCTGGCACACTCGCCGTAATTGTTCCGCTCATCGCTCGCGGCAACGACGTAGCCATTCTCAATAGCTTTATGGCAGACGGAACTAACTGGCTAATTATGTACGCCTCAGCTGCATTCGGCTGGGTTTTGGTATATGGCTGCCCCCATGTGGGCCAGCTTTTCATCGATTTCGTTCACGGCAAAAAGCTATTGAAGCTCAATACATTGAACAAAAAGCTTGAGGGCGAATGGGGTGATACCATCGCTTATAAAGACCGCCGCTAGCTTCCTACGCTATTGAGCGCTGCCTTCAGCTCATAGATAAACCGACGGGATTCTTCCGCCTCATAATATTCACGCGGGCCGCCCCATACTGGGTTTGGCCAGGCGCGATCTTCTTTATAGCGCCCAATCAAATGCACATGCAGCTGTTCCACCTGATTGCCCAGCGTCGCAATATTAAGCTTATGCGGCGTCACCAATGCCTGAAACAGATGCGATACAATCGCGATCTCATCTGACAAGCGATGCTGCTCATCGCGCGATAAATCAATCCACTCCCTCGCACCTTCACGGATCGGAATAAGCAGCAGCCACGGAAACAATTTATTGTCCATCAGACGCACTTGGCACAGCTCCATCTCCGCCACATAGAAACTATCACGCTCCAAAACAGAATTTAGTACAAAAGCCATAATCTTTCCTTATGCTGGCGCGATGAAACGCTTATTACAGTTACGCTGGACCTATCTCTACCTGCTGCTGGTTCCCTTGGTCAACTGGTCCTTTGCGGCTGTGCCCACCGTGCCTATGCCTGATGGCGGCGAATGGCCGCCCATGGCGATTGTTACGGGACTAGTGCTTGTCTTCAGAGACTTCACCCAACGCGAGATTGGCCATTACGTATTTATCCCCCTCCTTATCGGCGTCTATCTTTCTTACGAGATGGCCGGTGCCGAAATCGCCCTCGCCTCTGGCCTTGCCTTTCTGGTGAGCGAAACGGTGGATTGGGCTGTCTACACCTTCACAAAAAAACCGCTTTCCGCACGTATCATGCTTTCTAGCTTGATTGGCGCACCAATAGACAGTGCCGTGTTCCTGCTCGGAGCCAGCTTGGTCGTGAGCGGCATCTTCACGCCATTCACCATCGCCACTTCCATTGCCAGCAAGTTGCTAGGCGCCTATATCGTTTACCGTATTATCAAACACCGCGAACAAAGAGGCCTAGTCACCGCATGAGCGACCGCATCATTCAAATTTTTAGCCAACAAAAACAAAAAGAAACCATCCAAGGGGTGGGCGATAAACACGATGCCATTGAGCAATGGAGTAATGAGGCCGAGGACAACAAACTCACCTATTTCATCCTGACTGACGAAACCAACAGCCAAGATATTATGGATGACTTACAGTCTAAACTTCCTATGGGCGACGGTAAGACCCGCATTCTCGTGCTCCCTGTTGAGGCACACTTGCCTATTGAAGAGAAAGAAGATGGGGAGAAGGACGAAAAAGAAAAATCCAAATCCAACATTTTGCGCGAGGAGCTACAGGAGCAAATCACACGCGACACCCAACTCGACCGCAATTACATCTTGCTCGTCTGCTTCTCCACCATCGTGGCCGCCATCGGCTTGGTAGAAGATAACGTCGCCGTGCTCGTTGGTGCAATGGTTATCGCCCCCTTCTTAGGTCCAAACCTAGCACAAACCTTTGCAGCCGCCATGGGCGAGAAAAAACTCTTCATCACCGCACTAAAAACCAGCCTCGTCGGCACCGCCATCGCATTTACGCTCGGCTTTGCCATTAGCTTCTTCTTCACCTTAGAAGACCCCAGCCAAGAGCTGCTCGCCCGTGCTCAAGTGGATTACAGTAGTATCTTCCTAGCCCTCGCCTCTGGCTCCGCTGCAGTGCTCTCACTCACGCGTGGCATCTCTAGCATTTTGGTGGGCGTCATGGTCGCAGTCGCCTTGCTGCCGCCTCTGACCGCCTCCGCACTCTTTTTAGGAATGGGCGATTGGTTCAACGCCGCCAATGCGTTCCTGCTCATGTGCGTGAATGTGGTATGCATCAACCTCTCCGGCCTCGTCACCTTTGCCGTGCGCGGCATCGGCCCGCGCAGCTGGTGGGAAAAGCGCAAGGCACGCAACTCGGTCTATTATTTCAGTGCGTTTTGGTGCGTGCTGCTCTTCATCATCACCATGATTATCGTCATCAAAAACAATATGGACGTGAATCTACCGCTCAAAGAGGTGATTGAAGAACAACTCGATTAAGTGAACACGCGTTCAAAAATCGTATCTACGTTTTTAGTGTGATAGGTCAGGTCAAACAGCTCATCGATATCTTCTTCCGATAGCTTCGCCGTTACATCTGCATCCGCTTTTAATTCTTCACGGAAGCTCTTACCCTCTTCCCACACTTTCATCGCGTTACGCTGCACAATGCTATACGCATCCTCACGGCTAATATCCGCTTGGGTAAGCGCGAGCAATACGCGCTGCGAGAATACCAATCCCCCCAATTGCTCCAAGTTACGCACCATATTATCGGGGTGCATCACAAGGTTATCAATCACAGAAACCATGCGGTTAAGTGCAAAATCTAAAGTGATAGTTGAATCCGGGCCAATCATACGCTCCACCGAACTGTGCGAGATATCACGCTCATGCCAGGTCGTCACATTTTCCAGCGCAGGCGTCACCGTCGAGCGGACAATACGCGCCAGACCCGTCAGGTTCTCGGTCAATACAGGGTTACGCTTATGCGGCATCGCGCTGCTGCCCTTCTGGCCTTTACTAAAGAACTCTTCCGC
>CAYFFN010000149.1:0-4170 GCA_964342335.1 uncultured Azospirillaceae bacterium | reverse complement strand
TTCGCCATTATCAATGGTTTTCGTCACGGTCAGGTGAATAGGGAACACATCGCCATTCTTATGAAGCGCTTCGACCTCGCGCCCTGTTTCTGTGATTTTGGATATGCCCGTTTGCAGGTAGTTATGAATATAGCCATCATGCTCTTTCGAGGTATCCTGTGGCATGAGTATATTTACATTTTTACCCAGTAGTTCCTCCGCCTCATAGCCGAACATATATTCGACAGAGCGGTTGGCGCTGAGAATGATGCCGCGCTCATCAATGGTAATGATGGTGTCCACCGAGGTTTCGGTGAGTGCTCCATCCAGTGCTTTTTGGCGCTGAATGAGCTTCTCTGCCTGCATCAAGGCGCGTTCTGTATATGCGCGCCTGCGCTGGAAATAGCTGTAATAACTCGTGTAGTGAACAGGAAAGTTCTGAATGAATGGGTCGGTTGGGGTTTGGCTATCTTTTTCGAAGAACACCAAAGCGCTGAGTGTTTCGTTCACATTGATGCCAAATAGCTCCCCAAAGGTGGAGAAGCCTGCGGCGGGGATGTTCCATAAGTCGTGCAGCGCCTGCAGCTTTGTGTCGTTATGCAAGCGCCGTAAAATACAATCGAATAGAATTGCGCCTATAGCAGGCGGCCTGTCTTCCAGGAACGCCTCTAGGTCGTGGGTGGTTTGCTCGACAAAGTCGGTGGCCTTGACCAAATGCAATTGGTCCCCTGGTTTCACATCGCAGTAAAGTCCCATCGACTGTTTGGGGAGGTTGATATTGGCGACGGAGCGTAAATACAGCTCGCCATCTAGTTCGATAGCGAAGCTATGTTCGTGCAGGGCATCTTGCAACTCGTCAGGAGAGATGTGCATGAGGGTGGAGACATGGTCGGTAATCGCGATTGGCTGGTTGGTAGATGCATCAAGTACGGTAGAAACAACCCGCTTATCTTGATCCGCCTCCACTACGGTAAAGCTTTGGCCTGTCTTGGTGAAGTTTTGCGATTTAAAGACACTATAGCCAACATCGCTCCGCAATTTCAGGAAGAGGAGAATGGCATGGTTCTGGAGCACTTTTCCTTGTGCAAAAAGTTTGCTTTCGATGAAATCCAGCTTCCAGCCAGAAGAGCCGCCGACAAACATACATGGAAATTCCCCTGCATTATAGATCGCTTCCATAAAGTAGTTCTCGCAAGAAGAAAGACCATCAATAAGCGCAAGGGCAACGGTGTTATTCACATCAATCGGGAAGGCAGGGGAGACGTCGCGTATATCTGCGGTAATCGCGTCGATGCGCTCATCCGGACTAAGCGAGAAGGACCCGCCGCGAATATCCGCATTATGCAGTGGGACGCTGTGCAGACTAACATCATCAAAAAGCGCTTTGGAGAAGAGCTGTATCACAATGTCTGACCATTCCTCAGGCGTCTCTAAATAGAGCCCTGCTTTGGACGGTCCAGTGCATAGCTCACCTGCCGTCGTGACGGCCAATACAGGCGTGTCACCCGCTAGCGTCTGAAGCTTGGCGCATATGTCATCAAAGGGGAGATGGGGTGAAAGAAAGGCAAGAATGAATGCGGCGGGCTGCTTTTTTACGAGCAAGTCCTCTGGGGTCAGTGCATCCACATTCTCTTGGTAGTGCAATACCTTAATACAATCGGTTTTATCGCTCGGTTGCGTATGTCTCTTAAATAGCCCCATAAAAGTTGTATACACGCTTAAAGTGAGTGGGGCAATTCACAATTGCACGTATTCAGTGTGTGGTGCTGGTGCCGGCTTTGCGAGGGCTTATACGGGTTTTCATTGCATAATAGGGCGATAGGTTATAAGCGGGTGCAAAAGTGAGAGAGACATGAGCACACACCCATTAGAAACCCTTGAACTATCGATTGACCGCCTCGGCGGGCTTGGCGATGGTATTGGCAGTCATGCGGGTAAAGCCGTGTTTGTACCGTTTACCTGCCCAGGCGATACCGTTAAAGCGGCGATTGTAAAAGATACGAAGGATGGTATCCGTGCGGATTTGCTCAAACTTCTTACGCCTTCGCCAGAGCGTCAGCAGCCCGCCTGCGCACATTTTGGCACGTGCGGAGGGTGCAGTCTTCAGCATCTGAACGAAGCGCGTTACAATGACTTCAAGAAAGATATTCTCGCCAGCTATGTGCGTGCTTTGGGTATTGATAGCAGCGTCATCGCGCCGATGGTGGAGATTAAGGCTGGTACGCGCCGTCGTGTGGAATTCAAAGTGGATTTCTCAAATGATAAAGTGCGCATCGGATTCTCCGCGCTCAAAAGCCATCGCATGGTGGAGGTGAGCGAATGCCCCGTGAGTGAGCCGGATTTCGTTGCGCTGATCCCTGAGTTGCGCGCAGCAATCGCAAGCCTGAAAAAGCCGGGACGGGTGAAGTCGGTGAGCCTCACCAAGCTGGATAAGGGTTTGGATGCGACCGTCCATATTAGTTCGGCATTGGGTAATGTGGATTTGGAGAGGCTAGTGGCCTTTGCCGAGGCAAGCCCGATACTGCGCCTCTGCACGCAAATCAAAGCCAAGCATCCTTCGCGCCGTCAGGCGGTGATAGAGGATCCTATTTGCATTTATGATGAGGGAAATGCGAGTATTGCTTTTTCGGGTGTGGAGGTGATGTTGCCGCCCAACTCCTTCTTACAAGCAACGCAAGAAGGCCAAGATGCCATCACGCAGCTGGTGTGTGAGCACCTAAAGGGCTGTAACCAAATTGCGGATTTATATTCGGGTAGCGGCACTTACAGTTTTGCCTTGATTAAGCAGGCAGAGCGCGTTTCTGCCTATGAAGGTGTGAGCGAGATGGCGGGCGCAATGAACGATGCCTGTGTGCATGCAGGGTTGGATGAGCGCATGGAAACGACCATGCGCGATTTGTTTGTGGAGCCGCTGGATGCGTCTGAGCTACGCCATTTTGATGGTATCGTCATCAATCCGCCCCGTAACGGTGCATTGCCACAGGTGGAGCATATTGCGGATAGCCGCGTGGGCAAGGTGGTGATGGTTTCGTGTAGCCCTGCAACGTTTAAGCGTGATGCCAAATGCCTGCTGGATAACGGGTATAAACTGACCCATGCCACTCCCATTGACCAGTTCTATTGGTCACACCATTTGGAACTGGTGGCGTTCTTTGAGCGCTAGACTCCCCGCGCTTGCCCTCGCTGGCAGGCTCTGTTAGAAGGCTGCTATGGATGAACAACTCATAGAAATGCAGGAAATGCTGGCGAATCAGGGGCAAGAGATTGCCGATCTGAGCGCGGAGCTTTACACCCAGCAAAAGGAACTGGCGCAATTACGCACGCAAATGCAGCAGTTGCAGGTGCAAATGCGGGGCATGGTATCATCGCAATCGGATGCGTATGACGCGACGCCCGAGCCACCACCGCCGCACTACTAGGAGCCGATTATGAAAAAACTGCGTATTCAGCAGCCCTCACAAATAGAGCTGGGCAAACATATCGAGCGCGTACGTTTGCAAAAGGGTATGACGCGTAAACAGCTCGGCAAGGCAGTGAAGGTCACCGAGCAGCAAATCGAGAAATACGAGCATGGCGCCTTTGTGCCCATGGCAATTCTGGATGGCCTAGCCAAGGCAATGGATGAGATGATTCCGAAAAAGATCCTCACGCGTATCTCCGCAGCCCGCACCCGCGAGACAGAGGAGCTGCTAGAGCAGGAGACGCTCTGCGACTTATATAATCAGGCATTCCCGCAGGACGAAGAAGGCTATTAGAGATATCCCGTCGCGAAGCACGAAGTGCGTGCGATGATCATAGGGAGTCCTGTCACCACTGGCGCTAGCCAGAAGGAGAAGAGCTGTCTTTACATTCAAAGAGGAGAGATGGCTGGGCCGGCAGGATTCGAACCTGCGAATGCCGGTACCAAAAACCGGTGCCTTACCACTTGGCCACGGCCCAACACAAATGGAGGTTTGGGTTGTAACCTAGCGCGAGGGGAATATCAAGGGGGTATTTTAGGATTTTATAGCTGTTCGCCCAACCAGCCTAAATAAGCCGGATTTGCGCCGTCCAGTGCATAAAAACAGATACAAGGGCAGTCATAAGGGTGAAGCTGCTCTACATGCTCTATAACGGCGCTTTTTAGCGAGCTACGGGTTTTGGCGAGGAGGAGGCATTCTGTGTCCTTTTCCAGCTTTCCTTCCCATTGAT
>CAYFFN010000148.1:0-4172 GCA_964342335.1 uncultured Azospirillaceae bacterium | reverse complement strand
TTTGCTGCTGATGCGTCACCCCGCGGGCGACCCGTCTTTTGCAGACATTATGCAAGTGAAGCAAAATGCGAACCGTGCGGCGAATCTCGTGCGCCAGCTTCTGGCTTTCTCGCGCCGCCAGACCTTGCAGCCAAAAACCATTGATATGACGGATGTGCTCGCAGAGCTTTCCAACCTGATCCGCCGTTTGATTGGTGATAATATTGAGCTGAATGTGATTCATGGGCGTGATCTTGGACGGGTGCGCGCAGACCAAGGCCAGTTGGAGCAAGTGATTATCAACCTTGCGGTAAATGCACGTGATGCGATGAAAGAGCAAGGCGGGCAGCTCACGATTCGTACCAGTGATGTGAAGGTGGATAAGGAGAATCCACTGGCGAGCGATTTGATTGCGCCGATGGATGATAAAATCACGGATGGTGAATATGTGCTGATTGAAGTGGAAGATTCAGGCACGGGTATCCCCAAGGATATTTTGGAAAGTATTTTTGAGCCGTTCTTTTCAACCAAAGAAATTGGTAGCGGCACAGGGCTTGGTCTTTCGACCGTGTATGGCATTGTGAAGCAGACCGATGGTTATGTGTATGTACGCACTAAGGTGGGTGAGGGAACCTCTTTCCATCTATATCTAAAGCGCTTTGAGGAAGAAGAGGCAGCAGACAGTGAGGCTGGGCATAAGGAACCGCAGCATACAGACTTGACCGGACGCGCGACGATTCTGTTAGTAGAAGACGAGGCGCCGGTGCGTATTTTTGCAGCGCGCGCCCTTGGGAATAAAGGCTATAAAATTATCGAGGCAGAACATGCCGAGGCGGCGATAGAGGCATTTGAGGCGGATAAAGAAAACATCGACATGATTATTACCGATGTGATGATGCCGGGCATGACAGGCCCGCAGATGATTGAGAAATTGAAGTCCGAACATGCCGATGCGATGGAGAAAATCAAAGTCGTGTTTATCTCCGGCTACGCAGAGGATGCGTTTGACGATGGGCGTGAGTTCGAGTTTTTGCCCAAGCCCTTCACGCTCAAGCAATTGGCGGGAAAGGTGAAAGAGGTTATCACCAGCTAGCCTATAAAAACTGTAGGAAAAGCCCGCTTTTCCCTTTGCGTCTGTTGTGCCATCCGCTACATCTATCTATAGACGAACAGGAGAAGAAGATGGATAAGTCCAAAGCATTAGAAACCGCACTGAGCCAAATCGAAAAAGCATTTGGTAAAGGCTCAATCATGAAACTGGGTGAGCAAGATGCACTCAATGTGGAAGCATCATCTACTGGCTCACTTACCTTGGATATTGCACTGGGCGTTGGCGGGATTCCTAAAGGTCGTGTGGTTGAGATTTATGGACCAGAAAGCTCTGGCAAGACGACACTCACGCTGCATTGTGTGGCGGAAGCACAAAAAAACGGCGCGACGTGCGCGTTTATTGATGCGGAGCACGCGCTGGACCCTGTCTATGCACGCAACCTTGGTGTGGATGTAGATAACCTGCTTATCTCTCAGCCAGACACCGGTGAGCAAGCGCTGGAGATCGCGGATACGCTGGTGCGTTCTGGTGCGGTAGATATGGTGATTATTGACTCGGTTGCAGCGCTCGTACCAAAAGCGGAGCTGGAAGGCGAGATGGGCGATGCGCAGATGGGTGCGCAAGCACGCTTGATGAGTCAGGCACTGCGTAAGCTTACGGCTTCTATTTCACGCACGCATTGTACCGTGATTTTCATCAACCAGATTCGTCAGAAAATTGGTGTGATGTTTGGTAACCCTGAGACGACGACCGGCGGTAACGCGCTAAAGTTTTATGCGTCTGTGCGTTTGGACATTCGTCGCATTGGTGCACTGAAAGATAAAGATGAAATCGTGGGCAACCAAACCCGTGTGAAAGTGGTAAAGAACAAAGTAGCGCCTCCGTTCAAAACCGTGGAATTCGATATTCTCTACGGCCAAGGTATTTCGCAAGAAGGCGAGATTATCGATATGGGCGTGAAGCTGAATATTATTGATAAGTCGGGCGCGTGGTTCTCTTACGGCGATCAACGTATTGGCCAAGGTAAAGAGAATGTACGTACCTTCCTCAAAGAGAATGC
This sequence comes from uncultured Azospirillaceae bacterium, assembly GCA_964342335.1. Classification (GTDB taxonomy): domain Bacteria; phylum Pseudomonadota; class Alphaproteobacteria; order Rickettsiales; family UBA3002; genus CAYFFN01. Next base: position 2,082 of record CAYFFN010000148.1, on the reverse strand, counting down.
CGAAATCAAAGCAGAGATTAAGAAGAAGATTCTGCAAGAAGCGGGCGTTCTGCTTAAGGAACTGGAAGAGCCAGAAGCTGCTTATGTGGACGAGTTCACCAAAGGCCAAGAAGAAAAGCCTGCGGCGTAACTTTCTAAAATGAATCAGTTAAAAGCGCGCTAGAGATAGCGCGCTTTTAAATAGCCGAATTCGGTCACGCCGCTCATCTCCATGGAGAGTTTTTGGAAGCGCGTGTAGCTCTCGTAAATCTTTTTGCTGATTTCGCCGCCGCTCACAGTGCTGGCTTGCACCTCGCGGGAGACTTCCATTGCGGCTTTGAGGATGTCTTCTGGATAATTATCTACGGTCAGCCCTTCCGTCTTACGCAGTTCGGCCATGGCACGGATATTGTTGGCGTAATATTCGCTGGTCATGAGAATGTTTTCGGTTGCACATGCGCCTTTGACGAGTAGTTGCAGGTCGGTGGGGAGTTCTTCGTAAGCGTCTTTGTTGATGAGCATCTCTAGCGTTGCGCAGCCTTCATGGAAGCCTGGGCCGTAGTAGTAATCGGCGATGCGGTGGAAGCCGAGCGCCATGTCGTTCCATGGTCCCACCCATTCCAGTGCGTCAATCACGCCCGATTGCAGTGCAGTGAATAGCTCGCCACCAGGGATGTTTTGCGTGTTCGCGCCCATCTTGGTGATGACTTCACCTGCAAGGCCGGGCATGCGGATTCTTAAACTTTTTAAATCATCGAGGCTGTTGAGCTTGCGTTTGAACCAACCGCCCATTTGCGTTCCGGTATTGCCGGCGGGGAACGGAATGACGCCGAATGGCGCGGATAGCTCATGCCAAAGCTTGAGGCCATCGTCAAAATAGAGCCAGCCATTATGCTCTTGCTGGGTCATGCCTCCCGGGACGGCCGTGAAGAAGGCGAAGCTGCGGTTCTTGCTTAGCCAGTAATAGGATGCACCATGCGCGCATTGAAGGGAGCCATCGGCAACCGCGTCAAAAACTTCCAGTGGCGGTACGATTTCGCCCGCACCGTAGACTTTTACGTTGATGCGCCCATCGGTGATTTTGGTGATGCGCTCGCCAAGACGAACGGCGCCAGTGCCTAAGCCAGGTAATACTTTTGGCCATGTCATGGCCATTTTCCATTCGAATTTTTTGTCGGTAATCACCGCAGGAGCTGCAAAGCCCGTTGCGGGAACCAGTGCTGCGGCAGCAGACGCACCCGCTGCTTTTTTGATAAAGTTACGACGGGTATTGTTCTTGTTATTATTAGACATGGTGCCTCCTAGAACATGAATGCTGCGTAAAGTGTGTAGGTTATCCAAATAATAAAGACGAGCGGGATGCCGCCCTTCATAAAGTCGCTGAATGTATGATGGCCGGGGCCCATTACGAGTAGGTTGGTCTGGTAGCCGATGGGCGATGCGAGGGCGCAGCAGTTGGACGCGAAGATAACCGCGAAGATGAACATTTCTGGTGGCGCACCAAGCTCTAGCGCGGTGTTTACGGCAATGGGGGTGAAGAGAAGTGCGGTGGCGTTGTTGCTAAGTACGTTGGTGAGCAGCGCCATCAGACCGAACATGGCGGACATGACGAATACCGCGTTGATCCCTGCCGTAGCGGAAATGATACCATGTGCTAGTGCGGCAGCTCCTCCGGTTTGTTGCAGGGCGATGCTCATGGCAAGACCTGCGGCAACGAGCAGAATGATAGAGGGTTCCATCGCGCGGATAGCTTGGCGCCAGTTGATGCAGCCGGTGAGGATTACCAAAGCAGTGCCTACCAATGCAGAGACGTGAATCGGAAGGATGCCGGCAATAGAAACGCCAATAGCGGCGCCGAAAATGCCAATCACGCGGAGGGCGTATTTTTTGGATGGCAGGTCCTCGGTAGACCATTCCATGACCACCATGTCTTTGCTCTCGCGCAGTTCTTTCATGCGCTCTTGGGTTCCCATCACGAGCATGACGTCTCCTGCGGCGAGGCGGATTTCGGTCATGCGGCTGGTGACCATGCGCGCTTTACGTTGAATGCCGAGCACAAAACATTGGTAATTTTTATGGAAGGCAATTTGCTCGATGCTCTGG
>CAYFFN010000147.1:0-4188 GCA_964342335.1 uncultured Azospirillaceae bacterium | reverse complement strand
AAATGTATATCGGCTCGGACGCGATTGCCCTCGCGCCACTTTCCAACCAAATTTCCTATCTGGAAGAAGGCGATATGGCCGTCCTCACCCGCACCAGCATCCAGATTTGGGATGCCGAGCATAATGCAGTTGAACGTCCCGTCAAAACCACCTCCCTCTCCGGCGATGCCATTGCCAAAGGCGATTACGCCCATTTCATGCAGAAGGAAATCTTCGAGCAGCCGACCGTCGTCGGCGAAACGCTCAACGCCTATTACAACCCCGCGCAAGGCAGCTTACACCTGCCAGATTTTGCCATCGACCTCGCTAAAATTGAGCATGTCACCTTGGTCGCCTGCGGCACGTCTTACTATGCCGGTATGGTCGCACGCTATTGGCTAGAGCAAATGGCCGATGTGCGCGTAGAGATCGATATCGCCTCCGAATTCCGCTACCGCCAGCCCAAAATGCCGAAGAACGGCCTCTCCATCTTCATCAGCCAGTCCGGCGAAACCGCCGATACACTCGCCGCACTTCGCTATGTCAAAAGCCAAGGCCAGCCAACGCTCGCCCTCGTCAATGTGGCAGAAAGCAGCATGGCGCTCGAAGCCGATAGCATGCTCCAAACCTATGCAGGCCCAGAGATTGGCGTTGCCTCCACCAAGGCCTTCACCACTCAGCTCACCACATTGGCCTGTTTCGCTATTGCGCTCGGCCATGCACGTGGCGTCATTAGCGATACGAAAATGGCGGAGGACTGCCAAGCCCTCGCCGAAGTACCCGCCAAAATTACCGAAACGCTCTACCATGATGGCGCATTGCGCAACCTCGCGCAAAAGGTCTCCCCTGCCCAACATATGCTTTATATTGGCCGCGGCACCAGCTTTGCCATCGCGCATGAAGCGGCCCTAAAAATGAAGGAAATCTCCTACATCCACGCCGAGGCCTACGCCGCCGGCGAGATGAAGCATGGCCCCATCGCCCTGATCGACGATGCGATGCCACTCATCGCCATTGCCCCAAGCGACAAGCTGTTCGACAAAACCCTTTCCAACATCCAAGAAGCAGCAGCCCGTGGCGCCCAAATTATCGCCCTCACCGATGCCAAAGGCGCAAAACAGCTCAAAGGCATCGCCGCCGAAATCATCGAGATGCCAGCCGTTCACCCGCTCGTCTCACCGATTCTCTACGCCATCCCCTCTCAGCTTTTGGCCTACCACACCGCCGTCATCAAAGGCACCGACGTAGACCAGCCGCGTAACTTGGCCAAATCCGTTACGGTCGAATAAAAAGAAGAAATCGACATATTCTTGTAATACTTACGCACTAATCTAAGCCCATGAGTTTAGAGAATTACCGTGGCGTTGATGGCTATAATCGCATGTTAGGCGAGTTGCAGTCATCTATGGAAATGAGCTTTCCTGAGCTGGTTGGGCGTGTGTACGCCTTTAATCAGTACAATGATATTTCAGATGAAATTATACATGCCGCAGAATATTTAGGCCTAGAACCAGAAGAAATGACGCGTCAAATTGAGGCACAAAACGACAATACAAGCCTAGAAGAACAACGCCCAGCAGGCATAGCATACCAACTACAGCGCGCCGATGGGACAACTGTCACCATTTGTTTTGATGGCAGCGGTGGCACAGCTGTTGAGCTAACGCCTGACATAATAGAAATCTTTTTCAAAAACGCGCTGCATGAAGTTGGCCACGGCATTGCAAACCATCTCTATCCCGAAATAGCCTTTCCTACGGGTCAAGAATATCAGTCCATGCGCCAAGAACTAGACCCAATGGGAAACGTTAGCTATTTGGAACGATTTAGGCAACTGAGCCCCGAAGGCTTAAATACCTTTTTAGAAGTAGAACATACTGGCCGCTTTCAAGAAACCTTGGCGGAACTTTTTGCGCTTAGCGTGATGACGAATAACGGTTTTCCCAAAAGCAAATATTGGGATAATGCCATTGCAGGCTATGATAGAAGCCAGCTCATTCTGGCATTTGATCGCTACGACATTGGTGAAGAATCACGCTATTTACTCGAGCACTATCCTGAGTTTCTAGAAAACCCGACCCCACCAAGCAGCTACAGACTAAAAAATATGCGCGAAGCGATAGAATATGCATGGCAAGCAACAAACCACCATAATCAACCAACCAACGAAGATATCTACGAAAGCTATATGCTCTCGAACGCACTGCTGGTTGCACTAAACATTGAATACCCAGAGCGAAACCCTACCGAGGATGAATTTTTCCTTACCGCCCAAAAATTTAGCCATCTATCCTCTGATGCACGTAGCTCAGAGGCGGGTTACGTGTATAGTCACGCAACTTCACAGTCTGATGACTCTCAGTTAGCATACAGCTCTCCTATAGGCGAAAAAGACTCACTAGAGCGCGCCGCAGCAATAGCCTATTTGGATTACATCAACAGTGGGGATGTCGTCATGGGCAATGTCGCACTAGATTTGTTACGTAGTGTTTTTGCAATGGATGATCTTGGCTTCAGGCCCGAATTCAATCTTTCCGATGAAGATGCATTAGCGCTCTTTAGCACAGACATCCCTCCTTTAGCATGGGCAGAAAACATGAGGGATGGTACTTCGATTGAGGAAGTAGCTGAGCTAATACACACCCCAACCACTAGCCCTGTTCTGGAAAAGACAGCAATCGAGCCAACACGCTAATAATAGTAATACAAGGTTATCGCCCACCATGTAGCTCCCGATGCGAGCAGATGCAGGTGGGGATTCTTCCATATCAATCTCAACAAGCCATACATAATCGCATACGCCAGCAGGGCTTTTGGCAACCAAACCAGCGGCACGGCCAATCCCAATAATGCAGATGCATAGACATAATGAGGCAACTGCTCATTTCGTCTATGTAGCAGCTTCCACAAAATGAGTGATGCGAACAAACCGATGAAACCGCTCTGTATCATTGGGTAGATAGAATCATCCACCAGCACCCTCATAATAGCTACTATTGCGGCTGTATAACCCAGCATTTGCTTATAAACAACCCCCTCGTGCCATTCTATGGCCGCGGCTATCAGCCACAATATAGCTATATTATTCAATAGGATAAATGCCTCTGTTATGCCAAAAAACAGGAAATTAGTTAGGCATATGACTAAAGATATCAATTCTATGCAAAAATACATCGGGCGAATCTTTACGCCACAGTAATTGCACTTCCCTTTTGAGAAAAGGAAGGACCATAGCGGGAACAAATCTTTCGGCTGAAGCATCGTGCCGCAATCGCCGCAATAGGGATGTTTCTCAAATGGCGTTTCGCCTTTGGGGAGCCGGTAGACAACGGAGGTCGCATAATTACCAAGCGCAGGCCCAATCACCAATAACATGATGATGCCCATCCAAGTCTCTGGTTGCGAAAGGTCCATGAGGGGAGGCTAGCAGAGGAGAAATGAAAGCGCGAGCTTAGTTCTCGATTGTCGCCTGCGGGTTCATCAATTTGTCGAGATAGCGGCCTTGGAACAACGAAATACCAAGCGCTTGGCCATAATCCACCGCACTCTTATTATCGCAACGGGTCAGAATCACGCGATTCACGCCGCAACGCTTGATAGCAGCCGCCAAGTCTTTGTTTTCTTTGCTCTTCGCTTCTTCGGCAAAATCGGCATTCCACTGCAATTTAAGCAAGTCAAAACCCAAACGCTCACGATCGATCTGCAGGAAGGACAAATTCGTCACCCCGTCCAAACATACGCGATAACCCAGCTTCTGCACTGTATCCTTCGCCAGTAGGAAGCCCGCCATATCCGCAAACACATCCGCGAGCTGAATCTCAATCACGATAGAGACCTTCACAGACGGCTTAATCGACGCATCAAACTCCGCAAAACGGTTCGATAGCAATGTCGGCACATTCAGGTTCAAGCTGATAGGATTATCCATATAACGCATAGGGTTGCGCTGCAACAAATGCAGCATACGGTCATCCAAAATCTCGGTAAGATATTTAAACAGCCACTTATTCGAAAGCAGATCGATATCCAGCTTCAACACCTGACGCAAATGCGCGATGTTGATGTAAAGCTCGTCAAACACACGACGCACCATCGTATCCGGCACCGCCGCGCAAATCGGCTGGCGCCGCAGAACACGACTCAAATCCGCATTTTGCAAATCTCTCTCAAGGTGCGAAAGGTCCGCCGCGTTAAAGAAGCGGTTATCCT
>CAYFFN010000146.1:0-4255 GCA_964342335.1 uncultured Azospirillaceae bacterium | reverse complement strand
CCCCCGCCACACCCTGTACTTCGGAGATTTGACTAGCAATATCTTCCGTTGCTTTGGTGGTTTGTGTGGCTAGGCTTTTCACTTCGCTCGCAACAACGGCAAAGCCTTTGCCTGCTTCGCCCGCGCGTGCGGCTTCAATGGTGGCGTTGAGTGCGAGTAGATTAACCTGTCCGGCAATGTCGTTGATGAGGTCAATAATACCTTCCATCACCTTCATACTTTGGGTCAGTTGGGTTGCCGCGACGCTGGATTCTTGCGCCTCTTTCATAATGCCACCCGCCGCGGAGCGTGAGTGCGACATATTCTCGCTGATTTCAGAGATGGAAGCCGTCATCTCTTCGATGGCGGCAGCGACACCTTGTACGCTACCCAACGCGTTTTCTGCGATGTCTTGTGTCTCAACAACATCTGTCACATCGGTAGCAAATTTCACAACCTTGTAAGGTTTGCCGTCGGCATTGAAGATGGGGTTGTAGCTCGCCTGAATCCAGATAGGCTCGCCATTCTTTTTGATACGCTTATAAACGCGCGTATCGTAAATACCTTTGGCGAGGCGGTTCCAAAATTCCTTATACTCTTGAGAGTTTGCTTCGGCAGGCTCCACAAACATGCGGTGATGTTGGCCGACCACTTCGGACGGGGCATAGCCTAAACCGGCAAGGAAGTTTTCATTGGCTTCGATGATAGTGCCATCCAGCTCGAAATGGATGACCGCTTGTGCGCGATTAATCGCCTCAATTTGGCCCTTAGCATCGGAAGACCTTAACTTCTCCTCCGTAATGTCGCTCGCAAATTTCACTACTTTTAAGGTGCGGCCTTCATCATCGAGAATCGGGTTGTAAGAAGCCTGAATCCAGATCTCTTTTCCGCCTTTGCCGATACGCTTAAATTCGCCTGCTGCAAACTCACCCGCAGCCAGTTTCTCCCAAAACGCTTTATATTCTGGTGTGCTGGCTTCCCCTTCGGGCATGAAGATGCGGTGATGATTGCCCTGAACTTCAGACAAATCATAACCCACCGCTCCGAGGAAGTTTGGATTGGCGGTGATAATGGTGCCGTCCGGTTTAAATTCGATAACGGCTTGCGAGCGGTGTATGGCTTCGATTTGCCCATTCGTATCCATGGAGCGGAGTTTTTGTTCCGTGATGTCTGCAGCATATTTCACCACATTCACTGGCTTGCCGCGCTTATCAAAAACCGGGTTATAGCAGGCTTGAATCCAAATCTCTTTGCCGCCCTTGCCGACACGTTTAAACTCACCACGAAAATATTCGCCGTGATTCAGGCGTTCCCAGAATTGTTCATATTCTGGGGTGTTTTCCTCTCCGTCCGGCATAAAGATACGGTGATGTTTCCCCTTCACCTCTTCTAGCTCGTAGCCCATCGCATCGAGAAAATTCTCATTCGCGTAGAGAATGGTGCCGTCGAGGTCAAAGCGAATCACCGCTTGCGAACGGTCGAGCGCTTCTAATTCTGCTTCTGCATTACTCGTGTATGGTGGGGTTTTACGTAACATTGCATGCCTCCTGTTCTAATTCGAACAAGGGATGCATGTAGCAAAAACGGGGAATGCAGGACCAAGTTATGCCCTACACAACGTTATTGTGTAGCATCTCCCTGTTCCTTAAATGTACCCTACATGATTCTTTGTGCATTGACAATGGTCAATAACAGTAAGGCGGCCTGCAATGATGCTAATCATTGATTTTTTCGTTAAATTATGGTAGGGTAGAAGGAATAAAAGAAAAAATATAACCAGCTAGACGAAAGGGAACATCATGATTCCCACTGTTACTGTGCCTGCGGTGAATCCAGCACCGGCGGGCACGCAATCGAGCAATCCTGCGCCCTCGACGGCGCCGTCCACCTCTGCGCCCGTGCAGACGGCGAAAACGGATATTCCTTCTAATCAAACGGTGAGTCAACCGAGCGAGGCGCAAGCCAGCGCAGACGACGCGCGCCCGAATGTTCAAGCGCCAGGGGACCGTGAGGCGGCTCGCCAATCCAAGGCGCGCCAAGAAGCGGTGGAGGCCGCCAAGCAACGCCTTATCGCGCAAGTCGGGGCAGACCGTGTGGATGAGGTGGTCGATGGCAAGGGTAATGTAGACTATAAGCGCGTGGCAGAAATCCGCCAAGAGCGCTACGCCGAACAACGCGAAGAGGATGAGGATGACAAGGTCGAGTTCTCTAGCGAGCCTTTGTATCCTGCGGTATTTGTGGATGTAACAATCTAGCGTGTAAAAGCGATCTTTCGCGGGTCTGTGTCCCCGTGATCAATTCTGTCACGTATGAGCAGCTCGGGTAACCCTTCTTTAAACGCATTACGCATTTCTTTCGTGAGCTCAACACCGCGTTCAGCCAATTGGTCCAAAAAGGGGTCTGGATTGGAGAGGATATATTGTATCCGCTTCGGGATATTCGTACTGTAAGAGGCTCGAAAACTGTTAAAGCTTTGCTTTAAAGCGGTTTCGGTGCAGGGAGCTACCTTGCCTTTATAGGCATCTAGGTAAGCGTCATGTATCATGCTCCAATTTATGTCCGGACCGACCAGAATGGCGCGCGTTTTTTCTAGGAGAGCGCGACGGGCACCGTCTTCGAGTTTCTCAGGAATTTCATAATGCAACGTTGGTGCGGGGAGTGCTGCCATCACGGCTACATCTTCCTGATAGAGTTTGGGCATCTCTGCGATAAAAGATGCGCAGTCGTTCTCTTCCATGGGGTGGCCAATCTTTTCCATTGCATCAATAAACCGCTTTGGCTGGGTAAAAAACTCAGTTAATCGTGGATACAAAACCCCTACATCATCGCGTGAAAGTGCGCTGATGAAGGCGTTTCGTGTCACAGGGTCCTCTCCCTTTTCAAGAAACTCTCCATTATACAACTGTGCAAGCGTGTTTCGGCTAACACTGTATTTCTCCAAGAAATAACTGAAACGGTCTAGCAGGGCCTTGCGTGTTGGGCTCTGGATGTGAGACGTATCAACGCTTCCCATAGGTTGTTGTTTGGCGCGCCACTGGGTGTTTTTCCCTTTGGCTTTTGGAGCGTGCGCCTTGCGGCTACCCGTTGACGTGTTGCTTTCTTCCCCTTTTGTGTTGTCATCGCCTGGTTGCGTGTCTTTGAGTGGGAGGCCTTGCTCAGTGCGGATTCGTTTAGACCATTTGCGCGGCGCTGTTTCAACATGAGTGGATGTGATTGTATCGCGTATTTTTACTATTTGATTGTCGCTCAGTGGGGCATTTTCCTCCAGTCCAAACGTATCCAGCGCCTCCAATCCCGCTTTGGCTTGTTTTCGGGTCAGCATGTCACGCCTAGTAAACGGATTCACTTGGATGTTTAGATCAAAGCGAAAGTTTTCAACGGTGGGTGTAACACTCATCGGCTGGCAACCTTTCTGTAGCTGGCAGTTCTGGGGGCACCCTTATTGGTATGGCTTGTATGCGCTTGGCGGATTTCCTGTTGCAGGAGAGACGCTTCACTGTCGGCTTCAGCCCTCAAGCCATCCAATCCATTGGCGAATGCAGCGCGCACGGTTGCATCTTCTACGCCTAGTGCATTCAACCATTTTTCTGGCGCTGCGCAAATAGATCGATAGTGGGTGTTGGTCTCACTGGTTGGGCGCCCGAGGCTATTTTTAACGGCAGCCCAGAAGTTGGAGTATTTTACCGCCTTGGGATGGTAAGCCTCATTATAGGCTTCTGTCGCGGCCCTCTGCGTGACGTTAATAGCGGCGTATAAATCGGAGAAACGCTGCGCCAGTTGGTATTTCTTGCTGCCTTTCTCTAATTGCTCCAGATCATCCATATCGATAGCGGCATCGGGTATCACGCCCTGAAATCCTGTGTCGCCTCTGCGTGGCCTCACGTCTTTCAGCCCTTCTTTTTGGTTGGCTTTGACGGTGTCGATAAACTGTTCGCGTTCTTCTGTGGTGAAGATAACATCTGCTTCCTTCTCCAGAGCATTCACAAGCTGTTCTGGGTTTTTAAAAATAAGTCGCAAGGATGGCTGTAGGTTGCTTCCCTTGACGACATGGTTGAGCAGTTCACGAATCTGAGTGGAGGTTGTGTCTACCATTTCTTCTTCGTTATGCGCGATATACCGATTATACGCACTGGTTAGGCAAGGGTAGGGGACGTTTTGGCTCGCCATTAATGCGTCCAATGCCATGAGGAGGTTCTTGCGCGGCCCCGTAGACATGGCATACACATCCAGCGGGTTATGTTGGTTGCTTACACTTTTATTCTCTCGCTTGGCAACG
>CAYFFN010000145.1:0-4284 GCA_964342335.1 uncultured Azospirillaceae bacterium | reverse complement strand
CTTTGGTTCGGAGCCGATGCGCGTCGTAGCGCTTGCAGGGGCGCAGGCCAAAGGATTGCTCGAAGGCGGCGTGATTCCGGTGCTTAAACATATCCCCGGCCATGGTCGCGCTCTGGTGGATAGTCATGAAGAGCTGCCAGTGGTGGATGCCGACATGCCAACCCTTATTCAGCAAGATTTTATGCCGTTCCAAATGCTGGCCGATTTGCCCATGGCGATGACGGCGCATGTGAAATATGACGCGATTGACGCGGAGCAAGTGGCGACGCTTTCGCCCACGGCGATTAACCTGATTCGTAAGCGCATCGGCTTTGATGGGCTTTTGATGACGGATGATATGTCGATGAAGGCGCTTAAGGGTGATATTGGTAAGAATGCTGCCGCCGCCATTGCCGCAGGCTGTGACATTGCGCTCCATTGCAATGGCAAGATGGATGAAATGACGGCCATTGCCAATGAGGTCGGCGATTTGAGCGAAGAGGGTGCGCGACGTAATGCCTTGGCGTTTGAGGCAATTGATGAGGCCGCGCCGTTGGATATGGAAGCAGTGCGTGATGAGTATGTCTCGCTGATGTATGTTAGCCTATCGGCGTAGTTATTTGTACACTCGCTGCGCTCGCTATTGTTCCTGCGTTCCGCTACTGCTCCACGCAATCAACCTAACGGCTTCGCCGACTAAAGGGCTCGGTTTCCTAACCTCGCTTCTTTTCCCTTGCTTCCTATAATTGCCATTCTGAACTTGTTTCAGGATCTATTCGCAAAGCTAATAGACAAGCCGCATCCGCGCTGTTAGAAACACAGAAAATAGGAGAAAAGCGATGAGCTTAGGTATTTGGCAGATTGCCCTGATTTTGGTGTTGGTGTTGATTTTGTTCGGTGCGGGCAAGTTGCCGCGCGTGATGGGTGATATTGGCAAGGGCGTGCGTTCGCTCAAAGATGGCCTGAAGGAAGAAAAAGACACACCGCTTGAAACCAAAGATGTGACGCCTCCGAAAGAGGAAAGCAAAGAAGGCTAAGCCATGCTGGAGCTATCGCTCGCAGAACTGGCCTTTATTGGACTGATTGCCCTGATTTTTATTGGCCCTAAGGAGCTGCCCGCTGCCATGCGCGGCGTGGCGAAGGCGCTGCGCTTTGCCAAGGACACCAGCGGCGAGATTCGCAAGTCGGTGCATGGCATGCTCGAAGAAGTAGGCATGGACGATGTGAAGCGCGAGCTGGAGGAAGACGTCCAATATATCCAAGACCTAGAAGGCAATTATCAGCGCGTCTATGATGTGAGTGAGATTGAGGATAGCAGCCGCAAAAAGGATGAGCAGGCATGAGCGAGGCGGAGACAGGCGATAGCGAGCAGCCGCTAATGGCGCATTTGCTGGAGCTGCGCGCGCGCGTGCTCACGGCGGTGGCGGCATGGTTCATTGGCATGATCATTTGCTACAATTTTGCGAATGAGATTTATGCGTTTTTGGTGGAGCCGCTCGCGCAAGGCTTTGAGCAAGGCGAGGCACGTCGCCTGATTTATACCAGCCTGACCGAGGCGTTCTTTACTTATATTAAACTGGCCTTTTGGGCGGGGTTCTTTCTTGCATTCCCTGTCATTGCCTTGCAGTTCTACCGCTTTGTGGCGCCGGGTTTGTATAAGCATGAGAAAGGGGCGTTGCTGCCTTATCTCATCATTTCGCCGTTATTGTTTTTTGCCGGCGCGGCGCTGGCTTATTATGGCGTGATGCCGATGGCGTGGCAGTTCTTCATCGGGTTTGAGGAGATGGATCCAACGCTTGGGCTGCCGATTCAGCTGGAGGCGAAGGTGAGTGAATATCTGGGGTTGGTGATGCAGATTCTCTTTGCGTTTGGGTTGGCATTTCAGCTGCCGATTGTGCTGACATTGCTGGCGCGCATTGGTCTGATTACCTCGGAGGCGCTCGCGAAGAAACGCCGTTATGCGGTTATCGGGATTATCACAGCCGCGGCTTTATTGACGCCGCCGGATATTATTAGCCAAATCGGGCTTTTCATCCCGCTGTATCTTTTGTATGAAATTTCCATCATTTGCTGCCGAATCATGCAGCGTAAACACGAAGAAAATCAAGAGGCCGAAGCCGATGCATGACATTAAATGGATACGTGAAAACGAAGCCGCATTTGAAGCGGCGATGCAACGCCGTGGCCTGAGCGGAGTTGCCGCAGAGATTTTGGTGCTGGATGAAGAGCGCAGGGAACAAACGACATCATTACAAGAATATCAAACTCTTAGAAATCAATTTTCTAAGGAGATTGGTGCGGCAATGAAAAGTGGCAATAAAGAGCTGGCGGATGAATTGAAAGGCAAAGTGGAAACAGCAAAGGCAGCCATGCAAGTGCTGGAAGAGAAGTTGGCCTTGGACAAGGTCGCGTTGCGCTTGCAGCATCTGCCGAACATCATGGCGGAGGATGTGCCGGATGGAGCGGATGAGGCGGAGAATAAAGAGCTGAAGCGTGAAGGCACGCCCGCCACATTTGATTTTACGCCGAAGGATCATACCGAACTGGGTGAAGCGCTTGGCATGATGGATTTTGAGACGGCGGCGAAAGTCTCTGGCTCGCGCTTTGTGTTTTTGAGTGGTGCGTTGGCACGACTAGAGCGTGCCCTCGCGCAATATATGTTGAACCTGCATAGCGAGCAGCATGGCTATACCGAGGTGCAGCCGCCCTTGTTGGTGAAGGAAGATACGATGTTCGGCACGGGTCAGTTGCCGAAATTTGGTGAAGATTCCTATAAGACGACCGAAGGGCAGTGGTTGATTCCAACGGCTGAGGTGTCGCTGACGAATATGATGGCGGGGGAGATTGTCGAGGAAGGTTCGCTGCCGCGTCGTTATACGGCCTATACGCCGTGCTTCCGTTCGGAGGCGGGGTCTGCGGGGAAAGATACGAAAGGTATGATTCGCCAGCACCAGTTTAATAAGGTCGAGATGGTGAGCATTACGCACCCTGAGAAGAGTGCGGAGGAGCATGAGCGTATGCTTGGCTGCGCGGAGGCGGTGCTGAAAGGGCTTGGCTTGCCGTATCGTGTGGTGATGCTGTGCAGTGGTGACACGGGCTTTAGCGCGCAGAAGACCTATGACATTGAGGTGTGGCTGCCCGCGCAAGATACGTATCGCGAGATTTCTAGCGTGTCGAACTGTGGGGCGTTTCAGGCGCGTCGGATGAATGCGCGTTTCCGTCCTGAGGGGCAGGAGAAGGGCACGGAGTTTTTGCATACGCTTAATGGCTCTGGCGTTGCGGTGGGGCGTTGCTTGATTGCGGTGATGGAGAATTACCAGCAGGCGGATGGCAGCATTAAAGTACCCGAAGTGTTGAAGCCGTATATGGGTGGTTTGGAGATTATACAATGCGCATCCTAGTTGCGAATGATGACGGGATTCGTTCCGAGGGGATAGCGGCGCTGGAACGTGTGGCGCGTTCTATCAGTGATGATGTGTGGGTGGTCGCGCCTGAGGAGCAGCAAAGCGGGGCAGGGCACTCGATTTCGCTGCATGTGCCGCTGCGTATGCGCCAGTTGGATGATCGCCATTTTGCCGTGCGCGGCACGCCTACCGATTGCGTGATGATGGCGGCGCAGCAGATTATCCCAGGAAAGAAGCCGGATTTGCTGCTGAGCGGGATTAACCATGGCTTGAACCTTGCGGAAGACGTGACCTATTCCGGTACGATTGCAGCGGCCATGGAGGGCACGTTGCTTGATATTCCTTCGATAGCACTCTCATCGGCGCTTAAGCCGAACCAGCCAGTAGAGTGGGGTGCGGCGGAAGCGTATGCCAAGCGCCTGATTCCACAGCTGGTGGAGGCCGGATGGCCGAAGGGTAATCTCATCAATATCAACTTCCCCGGATTGCCGGAGGAGCAGATTAAGGGCGTGAAATTGTGCCCGCAGGGGCGCCGCAAGATTGGGGATAATCTGGTGCGCCGCGAGGACCCTGCTGGTCAGCCTTATTTCTGGATTGGTGGGCCGGGCACGGAGCCGTATGACGACCATCCGGGCGCGGATTATATGCAGTGCTTGGACGGCTATGTGACGGTGACGCCGCTCAATCTCGATTTGACGAATTACCGCGCGCTGGAAACCTTGCGTGAGCATATCACCCTATGATGAACGACCGCTACACGGAAGATAAGTTACGTCTTCTGATGCAGCTGCGTCGTAATGGAATCACGGATACGGCGACGCTTTCGGCAATTGAGCAGATTCCGCGGCAGCTCTTTGTGAATGAGCATTTTCTCGACCGTTGTTATGAAGATACGGCGCTC
>CAYFFN010000144.1:0-4300 GCA_964342335.1 uncultured Azospirillaceae bacterium | reverse complement strand
ATTATAAGGTGCCTAAACAGTTACTGATCAGTGAGGGCTTACCACGTAACCCATCGGGGAAGATATTGAAGCGCGAGCTGCGAGAGATGTATGCGCAACCAAGTTTCGTTTCTTCTCACCCAAAGCAGACAGGATAGAGGTAAGCAACATGAGTCTAGCGATGCGGTTGGCAGAATTTGTTTGTGAATTGAAATTGGAAACGTTACCTGAAGAGGTGGTCGAAAAAGCCCGTACCTGTGTGCTTAACGGTTATGGGATAGCCTTAGGTTCGCATACAACGCCTTTTTTTCCAGTAGCTGCACAAGCTGTACTGGCGATGGATGGAGAACGCGAACTTGGTTCAACGCTGTTGGCAAGTGGTCATAAGAGCACCGTGGCTGGGGCGGCGCTGGCCAATGCGGCTTTGTTTCATGGACGTGCTCAGGAGGATACCTGCGGAGTAGCACATTTTGGTGCGGTGCTGCTGCCGCTACTAACCGCTATGGTGGAAAACAATGAAGGCTCTGTAGAACAATTGTTGCCAGCTTTAATTGCAGGTTACGAGGTGGGCGGCTTATTGGAAACTGCCTACTCTGCCAAAACAACGGCTAAAGGTCTACGTGCTTCTCCCCTATATGGCACGATTGCAGCGGCCGCAGCAGTAGCAAAAATGCGAGGTTTGAAGGTTGAGCAAACGGCGGCAGCATTAAGCAACGCTGCCTCATTCACAGGTGGCATTCTTCAGTCGTTTGGCGATGGCACAGACGAGTGGCGTTATCAAGTAGGTATTGCCGCGCGTAATGGACTGGCGGCGGCAACACTAGCTGAGGCGGGTTCCATATCGGCACACGCCGCTTTTGAAGGGCGTAGTGGTTTCGTACGCACTTACGTAGGAGAAGAGTGCGATGTGTCGGCATTGGTTGCTCAGCTTGGAAAAGAGTGGTCAATATCTAAAGTAACCTTTAAGCCTTACCCGGTTTGTGCTTTGAACCAAACTCCGGTAATTGCCGCGCTTGCTTTGCGTAAACAGCTAAAAGGGGCTCATCCCCAAATGGTGCGTATTCGGATGAACCCCATCTGTGTGGGGTATGCCGGTATGGACAATATCGGACCCTTCAGTTCACTTTCGGGTACGTTAATGAGTATCCAGTTCTGTGTGGCTACCACCCTGCTTTATGGCGAACCTAGTGTTGAGCGTATGCGCGATTACTATGACTCTGCAGTCATGGCGTTGATGCCACGCATCCAACCCATTGCCGACCCTACTTATGACTTGTTGTCTTGCTGTATTGAGGCAGAAGTTGAGGGGAGGGATCAGCTTCTAGTGCAAGAGTGCTTGGTAAACCATACCGAGTATAGCTATGACCGATCGCAGGTTTCGGCACTAATTCGCCGCATTGGGGTTGAAACCGGTGTGCCAGAGCAAGCCTATGAATATCTGGAACGCTTCGCTGAAGCATTACCACAGGCGAAGCTTAATGATGTCCTTAGCGCATTTAAAACAATCCAATAATAACTATTCAACAACATCTCCGAAGACTTCACTTGCAACGCAAGATGATGATAACGACAAACAAAAGCTAGGAGTATCTCCATGAAGCGTCAACAAAAAACGACTGTTTTTTAGCAAAGACTACATTAGGGCTGTGTGTGGCCGCTATTTTAGCATCCCCGGCGATGGCTGAGTCAGATACCATTAAGATAGGTATGACTTCGGCCTTGACCGGCCCTTACAATGAATTTGGGGAGGGAAATCGCCGCGCTGTTGAACTGGCTATTAAGCAGTGGAATGAAAAGGGGGGTATCAATGGTAAAGAAATTGAGCTGGATATGTTGCTTGATGACCAATTGAACCCAGATCGCGCTGTGCAGAACATGCGACGAATTTTCGATAATGAAGAAATCGTTGGCATCATTGGGCCTGCAGGCAGTGGTCCCACCTTGGCAGTCATTGATATGGCTGAAGCTGATGGTCGGCCTTATATGAACCCTATTGCACAAACGCCGATGGTGACCTATCCAGACGGTACAGGGACCACGCCGAGACCAAACGTCTTTTCTTTTGCTTTGCAAAATGATGTCGAAGCTACGGCTATGGGACAGCATTTGGCCAATCATTTTGAGCGGGTAGGCGTAGTACATGAAAGTACTGCTTATGGAGTGACTGGCCTGGATTATCTTTCCGAAGCCATGTCCGCAGCAGGTGGTAACGCACCAGTGGCCGCCGATAGTTATAACCAGGGGGCGCAAGATATGACCGCTCAAGTGGCACGAATGAATCGGGCCAACGTGGATGCTATTGCGGCCATCGGACTTGGACGCGACTTGGCGGTGTTACGCAGAACTATGGAGCGATTAAATCTTAATGTCCCACTCATCGCCACCAATGGTGCTTTGGGTCAGCCTTTTCAGGATGGCGCTGGTGAACTCGTAGAAGGTGTACAGGGCACAATGATTTCCGCCTTTGGCCAGAGGCCGATGCGAGAAGCTACCCAAGAGTTTGTTGACGCGTATAAAGCAGAGTATGGCGTTGACCGCTGGTGGGGAAACGACGAGGAAAATCCGCAGCTTTTTATGGCGATTTCCGTTGCTAACGGGTATGACGCAGCCAATATTCTGTTTGAAGGCATTCGCATAGCAGAATCCACTGCACCGAACGACATCATTGCGGCTATTGAGTCTATTCAAGACTACGAAGGTGTTAACGCGGTTTATAGCTTTGCCAATGACCGTCACCATGCAATCGAGGCTGATGGGGTTGAGGTGTTTGAGTACGTGCTGGAAGGGGACAGTTACCCCTTAGTTCCGGTAAGTAACCTATAACGTTACTTCTTGACTCCTGGCGAGCCCTTAGTGGGCTCGCTGAATTCACCTCGCAAGCGAGCACTTATTTATGGACTTCTTCCTGCAAATGGTACTGTCCGGGCTTAGTGTTGGGGCAGTATATTCGCTGATTGCATTGGGTCTGAATTTAACATTCTGGACAACACGTGTGCTGAACTTTGGCCAGGGTTCAGTACTTATGATTGCGGCGATGCTAACTGCTGTAATGATCGGTGCTGGCCTGCCAATGCTATTAGCTCTTCTTATCGCCATGGCGGTAGCTGGCGCGGTGTTGATTATTACTGAAATTGTCGCTATTCGTCCGCTCCTTAAAGTAAAAGGCAGCATGGGATGGGTGGTTTCTACACTTGGTGTAGGTATTTTCCTACAGGGGTTAGCAAGTGTCGCCTTCGGTACCCAAGCGGTAGCTTTCCCTGATGTACTGTTCAGCAGCTCAGCCTCAGTCGAAATATTCGGCGCCTGGGTATCCCTTCAATATATAGCTGTATTTGTCATCAGCATAATGATAGTTGGTTTGATGGAGCTTTTTCTACGCTATTCAACGTGGGGTTATGGCGTGCGTGCAGTGGCTCACGACCCTGATCTTGCCTCACTAATGGGTATCCCGGTGCGAAAAGTTGTTCTTTACTCATTCTTTTTTAGCGGGTTGTTGGCTGGCATAGCCGGAATTCTGGTTAGTCAAATCTCGGGTACGGTAGATCCAGGTTTTGGCTTACACCTTCTTATTCTCGCCTTTATTGCAGCAGTGGTAGGTGGAATGGGTAGTGCGTCTGGCGCACTGATCGCGGGACTAATGTTGGGTGTGCTTGAGAAACTTATTGCAGGATATTACTCCCCCGCAGCAGCGCATATGGTTGCCTTTGTGCTGTTGGTGGCTGTGCTGACAGTTCGGCCTCAAGGTCTATTCGGTAAGAAGGAAATGGTGAAAGTATGAACCCCCTACATATTATCGGTCGGGTGATTAGTAACCCCTGGTTTGTCGGGGGACTTTGCACCGTCGCGGCAGTGGCCGCAGGATTTGTCAATCAGGGCACCGTTCAGATGTGGTGCTTTCTAATTATCAATATCATGCTTGCACAAAGCATCAACCTATTAACCGGTATAGCAGGTCAAATCTCCCTTGGTCATGCAGGGTTTTTAGCAATTGGTTCTTATGTAGCGGCTATTCTGCTAAAGGATTACGGAGTGCCATTTCCTTTGGCTATTCTCTTTACCATGATTGTGTCTGGGATGGTGGGTTATCTACTAGCCATACCCTCTGGTCGTGTGAAGGAATTTTATCTAGCGATGATGTCGCTGGCATTTGGTTTGATTGTTTATGAACTACTTCGGGAATGGCGCGGAATAACAGGGGGAGTCATGGGCACACGTGGCATTCCTTCGCCTAATCTCAATACTTTAGAAATGTTTGGCTGGCAAGTCACCATGGAGTGGTATTTCCGGATAATGCTATTAAGTTTGCTTGTATTAATGTTCA
>CAYFFN010000143.1:0-4317 GCA_964342335.1 uncultured Azospirillaceae bacterium | reverse complement strand
TGATTCAGTTGAATCACACGGTCGGTTGCAGGGTTAAATGTGCGCTCTTGGCCACGTGCAAAATACGGATGCCCAAACGTGATCTGCTCGCCACGCTCAAGGCGGTGCATGGTATATTCTGAAATCAATAAATCCGTACCGTCTTCAAACAGCAAAGTAGGTTTGGTACGTACATCCACCGCACGTCCTTGCGGGTGCAGGCCTCCTCGGTTTGCGCCGCGCAGCACATCGGTAAACACCGTTAACTCAGGAAGCTCGCCCGTTTGATACATATAAGTCGCGAGGAAGACCTGCGCCGCCTCTTCTGATGGCGCGTCAAAGTCATTTTCCTTCGCAACATAAACGGGATTGTCACTCGCTTGACGGGCTTGGATATAGGCCACATTTTGCGCCAAAATATCACGCACCGGAATCTGCTCACGCAGCTCATAAAGTGCATGGTAGTGCGGCACACCTGTAGCCACCTCATAGCCCAGTGTTTCTGTCTCAAACATGCGATAGGCTTCTACCGTTGGGCTGTCCCATTCACCGCTAACCGGCACTTGCAGCAAACGCTGCACCGATGCGACTTCGTTTCTATCAAGTGACACATGGGCTAGGCCGCGCATTTCTGTAACATTCGTGCCATCATGGGATGCCAAGAAGTAATCAATTTCACGAAGGGGAAGCCCAGCGCCTTCGGTCACATTCGCACTCAAGCCACTCAACTGCACTTGCTCGACTGCACGTGGGCGCACGGGAACAGATGCCATGTTGATGCCCATCGCATTCAGCATCTCAGCGCTGATAATCGCATCGTCATTACGCGCAAAACTTCCGTCCAAACGTGGGCCTGTAAATTCATAACGTTCGAAAAGGGACTGAGGCAAATGGCCGCCAGTGCGCTCTCCGCTATCCTGCTCATACATGGCAATGGTCGCTTCGCGCACCCATTGCGCATAATCACCGCCCGTCACTTCCACGGGGTCACGCACAGGTGGAAGGTCGCTATAGCCCTGCTGCGCATATTCATCCGTGAGGGCACGAATCATCTCTGCGCGTCGCCACATGGCAATCGCTTCCAGCGTATTCTCATCCACCGCTGCATTCTGATCATGCGCATCAATCAGCTCAATATTCGTATAGCCGTAATCGTTCAGATAGCGCTGCACGTCGCGGATAAGATACGGATTCGCACGCATTCCTAGCGCCTCACTATCCTGCAATGTCTCGAATGCACCGGCGGCAAATGTTTGTCTATCCACTCGCTCTGGCGGAAGCAACCATGCCTCGGCTGATGGAGGGGGCAATTCCTCACGCGGGGTTACTTCGATTGGCGCAGGTGGAGTCTCTGGTGTAGCAGCATTGGCTTCCTCTTGCGCTTGCTGCAAGGCCGCACTTGCCTCGTCCAACAGCTCCTGCACATTCTCCGGCAGTCTCTGCGGAATCTCAATAGCAGGAACACGGAATAGACTATCCCCTCTATTCTCTGACTCACGCGGCTGGTAGCTGGTGAGCTGCACGTCGGCTTCTGCCTCTTGCTGTGCTTGCTCATAGGCATCACGTGCTTGATTCCACGCAGCCCCCAATGCGGCCATTTCCTCTGAAAGATCTGGCATCGTAAATCGGTTAGATTCACGCTGTGTTTCCTCTGGGTTTGCACGCTGAGCATCCGGCACTGACGGCGCTACAAACGGCGATGCATCTGGCTGCCTGCCACGCAAAATAGGCGCTTGCACGGTTTCATCCACAGACGCTTCTGCTGGTGTTTGCTCCATGCTCGGCGCGGGCTCAAGCTCTGGAGTGCGAGCATTGCGGTGCGGCTGTGGTGGCTCAAATAAATACCGCGGAGAAAAATCCTCTAATCTCCGTCGCGCCATATCTTCATTGGTATAGTGAAGCGTCATGCCTTCACCAATGGTAGCGTAGCTTATCGGCACACCTTCCCGCTCAAGGGTCAGTCTGTTCTCCCCGTAGAACGCGTCTTCCAGAAAGGTCTCTAATGCCGCACGGCTGCTATTACCGTAAATACCGAAATGCCCGCCTTCGCTCAATGGGCGCGCACAGGCGGCATCATATTCCATGATGTCGTTCTCATAGAGATAGGTCGAAACTTGTGCCAGCAGCGCTTCCGTTTGCGGGCCAAACTCGCCATCCATATCGAAATTCTCTGCGCTATAGAAGGTGCCATCTGCTTGGCGAATACTGTAATCCCCACGCGCATAGGCAACCGCTGCTGCAAGCACAAGGGCTTGCTGCAACTGCTCTACTTCTGGTCCTTTGGCTCCTAGGCGCATAGCAAAATACATCGCTTTTTAGTTATTGCTCAGTTTAACCATAGAAATGTTAAGAAAATGTGAAGAAACTGAGACTTTTCGCTGCTTTTAAGCGTTTCCGCCTACTTCGCGGTTCACTTCCGCGAGCTTGCCGTGATGCTGCACGGCTTGTGCATCCAGTTTGAGGCTTGGTGCAACATTGTCATTCGCGCCGAGCTCTAGCTTGGGCTTGTCCGCCACTGCGGCTGCATGACTGCTGAGAATCTTGCCAGTGGGAGAATCTTTCTTCTCCAGCTCAAGCTTGGCTTTTTTCACGCCTTCCTCATGCTCTTTCTTGAGCGTATTTTCGATTTTCAGTGCGCGGTCATCAAACGCTTTGCCTTCGTTGATTTCGGTCAGAATCGCGCCGAGGCCCAGCCCTTCCGTTTTATATTGTTCCGCCATGCGCTTGACCATCACATTGCGCGCGCCACCATGCAGCGCCGCATTCTGAGAGGCATGGCCAATCAAATTCGCATATTCCTCCGTCGGCACATCCACGCCCTGCGCTTCCATCTCCTTGAGGCGCGCATATTCATCCAGAATGGTGTTATTATCCGCAAAGTTACCTGCCAGCATTTGCGCACCCATTCCCGCCATCATTGCTTCCGGCCCGCCAGTGCGCAGCATAAAATGCGCATTCACGAGCAAGCTACCCGCATCCGCCGCCAGCTGTGGCGCGAAATGGTTCATCAGCCCTTTGCGTGCCTGCTGCACAATCTCTGGCGCTTTGTTGCTGAACAATACTTCAAACGTGCTCACGCGTTCGGTTGGCTTGCCCGTTAGGCCGCCCATAATCTCTTTCAAATTATGCAAATGCTCGCCAAAGCTGAGCACATTCTTTCCTGCAATTGCTGCAGAAGAAATCCCAAATGCGCCTTTCAGCCCCGCACTCGCAACGCTCATTTGCCCAAGATTACGCGTGGAATGCTCAAACAGAGTGCCCATTTTCGCACCATTCACACGTGCATGCTGAAACACCGCCGCATCGGCCGAACCACGAATCGTCTCCATGCGGCCAATCAGTTTACCCGCTTGGTCGGCAACGCGCTTATCCATCACATTGCCTTTTTGGAACTGATGCACTTCGTGTTGCAAATCTTCCAGACGACCAATCATATGGCCATAATCAATCGCATGTGCTTCGCCGCTTGCCGCTTTGTGCAAATCCATCGCGCGGTTGGCAATCGCCTTCAGCTCCGCTGGGGTTTCTTGCAGAATCTTTTCATCTGGCTTGAAGCTGCTGCTGCCACCCAAGAAACGCTTCGCAGAACGGAACAAGCCCTTTGCTTGATCCACCATTTGCGCTTCGTTGCGCGTGGTAGAATCCGCAATTGCTTTGGCTTCTTCGGCGATTTTGGTCATGTGCTTTTCGCGCAGTTTTGTTGCGCGTTTAATCGCAAAGCTATCCGCTTTCACCTCACCGCTGGCCTTGCCGAACTCGTTCAGCAATGCGCGGCTTTTTGCCGTCAGGGTTTTGGTGGCGGCATGGCCTTGGGAAATATTTTCGCCAAACGACGTCGCCAGTTTTTTCGCACCCGTAGAAATGCCGCTTTCTTCGCCATACACTTCGCTGGTGAAATCACCAAACTGGTGGAGTGCATTCCCTGGTAGGTTCGCAATATCTTTTAGTTGCGTGCCTTCTGCTGCGCTATAGGCCGAGTGCAATGTGCCTGCAGTACCGGTTTGCACCAATTTACCCAAAAAAGGCACCTTGCCCACAATACGTCCCGCCAAGAGCAGAATCGGCCCCATAAACATTGGGAAGAACGCCACTTCCGTACCAAAACTGGATACCTGATGTTCAACACTCTCCAAACGCTCCGACGCCGTCGCGCGGTGGTAATAAGAGGTGCTACCTGCTTTGCCTGCGCCTTTGGTCGCGCCAGCAGCGGCAGCGCCTTTGCCTGCTTTACCCGCTTTGCTCGCCGCACCCGCCCCGATTTTCGGCGCGTTCTTGTATATCTTCGCGGCTTGCGAAGCGGCCTTGCTCGGCGCGAAGTCACTGTCCATAAAATCACTC
>CAYFFN010000142.1:0-4390 GCA_964342335.1 uncultured Azospirillaceae bacterium | reverse complement strand
TATTCTGCATGGCCGACAAACACCGGCACGCGCGCGCAGTTCGCATGGACAGGGATATCCGCGCCGAGTATCTTCTTGGTCTCTTGCTCCATCTTCCATTCTTCTTTGGTCGCGCCATTTTCCATGAACACATCGATATGCGGAATGACGTTGAAGCTGATACGCTTGGTGAAGTTGATCGGGTCGCTATGCTCGTTCATATAAAGCGATTTGGTCTGCTCATAAAGCTCGTCCATCGCGCTTTTGCCCGCGCCTGAAACAGACTGATAGGTGCTCACCACCACGCGCTTGATGGGCGCGAGCTGCTCTAGCGCCTGCAGCGCCACCACCATCTGGATGGTCGAGCAGTTGGGGTTCGCGATGATCTTGCTTTCCAACGCGTTCAGCACATGCGCATTCACTTCTGGTACGATAAGCGCTTTGTCCTTATCCATACGGAACTGGGAGGTGTTATCGATGACGTAACAGCCTTGCTCCGCCGCGCGTGGCGCGTGGATTTTGCTCACGGACGAGCCGGGGGAGAACAGGGCAATCTGCGTGTTTGAGAAGTCGAAATCATCCAGCACTTGGCATTTGAGAATACCGCGCTCGCCAAAGCTCACCTCTTTATCCTTCGAGGCAGAAGAGGCCAATGCTACCACCTCACCCACAGGGAAGTTGCGCTGGTCGAGTATGTTCAAAATTTCGCGCCCGACATTTCCGGTCGCGCCAACAACGGCGATATTAATAGTCATAAGACGTATCCTTTTTAATCGCTCCTGCTCCGGCCTACTGGCCTACGCAATGAGCCTAAGCGCTGCGCGCACTAAAGATTGGCCTACTGGCCAAAGGTGTTTGTTAAATGGGAAGGGAGATGTAATGCGAAAGCCCTATAAGGTCAAGCCCAGCCTTTGTTTTAACGGCTCAATTTCGTCGATTTATCCGCGTAGCCATACACATCGCAGATGCTTGCTTCATCGGTCTTGCCAGCGGGCATGCCCATATAGCCCATAAGCACGGTCGTGATATTATCCGCATCGCCTTTGGTTTGGATGCAACCGCTCATGGTTTTAAACGTGCTGGTACGGGTGAATTCACCAAGCTTGCTCTTAACATAGGCTTGCGCCTTTTCGGGGCGGCCATTCGTGCAATGGCTTTTCACATTTTTGTTAATGGTGACACCAAAGGTTTTGAGCGCATTTAGCTCTTTCGGAGTGAGATTCGCACTCACGCATTGGCCGGTGCTGATGGTTTGTTCAAACGCTTCGGGGTCTTCCTTCACCTTATCGGTGATTTCTTTGAGCTGCTCAGCGGTGAGCCCTTCCATAACCTCGACGTTGGATTGCGCCATCGCGCCAAAAGAGGTGAGCGCAAATGCCGCCGCGCCAAGCGTTATCAAAGCTGTTTTCATCATAGGGCCAGTATAGGCTTTTGCAGTGCAAAAGGCAACGATTAGCCGCTAACGATTTCGTAACCTTTTGGCGCTATCATTTCATCAAACTGTAACATACTTTCGCACCGCAGTGCGGTATGGTTAACGAAAGGTTAATTTTGGAGAAATAGTATGTCGGACATGAGTCATATCACTATGCTAGCCGTGCAAGCGCAGCAACAAGCAACCAATGTGGATTCTGTAGGTGTAAAGCGCGAAGAGATAGTAAAAGCACTGCACCAAGCGGGTTGTACTAATATCGATGCGGTAATGAAGCGTTGCGATGAGTCTATTGAAGCTTTGTCAGAAGGTTATATGGAATCGCAATTGGACGGCGTGCCTTATGAAGGTGAAGAAAGCATTCAAAATATTCTATTGAGAGATGTGCTGGATGGGCGAGATGTGAATACGGTGAAAGGCGATAAAACGCTAATCAACACCGAGTTTTATCCGCCGATTGCAGATTTTAAGGAAGAGGTTTCGTCGCTGCAGTACGACGCCATTCAGGGCGCGATCCAGGGGTATATGGACCGTTTCTTGCTTGAATATAAGCCCGCAGCAAAATCCATTTCCAATGCAGCAAAAGAGCAAGCCGCACAGGTGAAAGCGGCACGAGAAAACCCTGATATTCCCGCAAAGGATAAGCCTGTACAAAGCTGGGCGGATTATTGCTTAGATCAAGGCAATAAGAAACGTACTAGCGCAGCTGATATCAGCGATGCCGTGCAAAAAGAAATGGCATCCTTCGTAGATACGCTCTCGGCAAATGGCTATACATATACACAATTTGAACAGGACGTTTCAACGTTTGTAGAAGGAGAGCTTACCAGACAAAAGGCGGTTCAGTTCGGTTATGATGATGGCGAGGACAAGGTGGTTGAGCGAGCTAAACACCGAAACCTAGCAGGAGAAGACGGTAAAAAGCTCCGCGGTTCTTATGATTTGGGAGCCAAGGTGAAAGAGGTTGTCGAGCACAACACGAATGGTGCAGACTTTACGCAAGAGCAAACCCAAGCCATTGATGAACTGGCGCGTTCTATCAGTACACGTGTAAAACTGGCGGTGCAGAAAGATATTCCAGCACCATTAGCAGCCAGCACTGGAGGCTAAGCCCTAAAGCGCTGCGACTACCGCGTCGCCCATCGCTTCTGTGCCTATTTTCTCATAGCCATCGGCCATGATGTCGCCGGTGCGTTTGGTTTCTAGCACTTTGTTTACTGCCGCTTCCAGCGCGTCTGCTGCGTCGCTGGCATCAAAGCTATAGCGCAGCATCATTGCGCAAGAGAGAATGGTTGCGAGTGGGTTGGCCACGCCTTGGCCGGCAATATCCGGCGCGGAGCCATGCACGGGCTCATAGAGCGCGGCTTGTTTGCCATCGGGTAGTTTTTCGCCCAGTGAGGCACTCGGCAGCATACCCAGCGAGCCCGTTAGCATCGCCGCGCAATCGGAGAGGATATCCCCGAACATATTGGTGGTCACCATCACGTCAAACTGCTTGGGCGCGCGCACGAGCTGCATCGCCGCGTTATCGACATACATATGGCTCAATTCCACATCGCTATAATCCGCATCGCCGAGTTTCTGCACTTCTTCGCGCCACATTTCGGTGGCTTCCAGCACGTTGGCCTTGTCTACGGAGCAAAGCTTTTTGCCGCGCTTTTGCGCCAGCTCAAAGCCCACGCGGGCAATGCGGCGCACTTCCGCGTCGCTATAGACCAGCGTATTGCGGCCCACGCGTTGGTTGCCTTCCATGCTCACGCCACGCGGCTCGCCAAAATAGATGCCTCCGGTCAGTTCGCGCACAATCATAATATCCAAGCCGCTCACCAGCTCTTTCTTGAGCGAGCTGCTATCGGCCAGCGCATCAAAGCAGAGGGCAGGGCGCAGATTCGCGAATAGGCCCAGCACCTTGCGAATACCCAGCAGACCCTTCTCGGGGCGCACGGCTATCGGCAGTGGTTCCCATTTCGGCCCACCTACCGCGCCGAGCAATACGGCATCGGATGCTTTGGCCTTGGCGATGGTTTCCTCTGGCAGCGGGCTGCCCGCCTCGTCATAGGCCGCGCCACCAATCAGCGCCTCGTCAAACGAAAAGGAGAGGCCAAACTTCGCCCCCACCGCATCCAGCACCTTGCGCGCTTCGTTGGTTACTTCAGGGCCAATGCCGTCTCCGGCGAGAATGAGGATGGTTTTCGAGGTCATAATAGCTGTTTGGTTAGGAGGTTAAGATGGATGGCTTATATACCAACCCTTGCCCCCTCGCAACCCCAAGGGGCGCGCTAACGAAATCTTAAGCTTTTATTGCTACCGTAGCCTTCTAACAGGGAGGCTTCGCATGGATGAGGCAGCAAGAGCAGCGATAGACGAGCAACTCGCACGCTATTCGGACGAGGGCAAACCGCTCGCGGTTTACGAAGTGCTGGGCGATCTAAACCCGGAAAATGACGCAGAGATGATAGACTATCTGCAAGCGCGTGTGGGCGAGCGCGGGGACGCAGCACTGCAAGAGCGCCTAAACGAGGCGCTAGCGCTCTTTGACGCGCGCAATATAGAATATGCCCGCAACCCGTATTTTATGGAAGCGATGGATACCACAGCACTGCGTGACGCGATGGAGACCTTCCGAGACGTGCTCGCCGATAATGTGGTGACAGAACATAGCGTGTTGGAAAATGTCACGCCAGACGCGCAGGCAGCAGAGGTTCCAGAGTTGCGCGGGCGCAGCGTCGAATAATCACACCCAGCGGCGCACCTTGCGGCAATAATTCATATATGATAGAATATATAAAACAAGGAGTTAATCGATGTCGGAAGAATATTTTATAATGCAGTTTAATGCTGCGCCAGACGTCTCTCGTTTTCTAGCCGCAATGGGGACGACGCAGAATGTTCTGGAGAATGAGAACCCAGAGTATATGGGTCAGCTTGAGAGTGCGTATGATAGTGTACTTCAAGCTGTCGAACAACATCGTGCCGATG
>CAYFFN010000141.1:0-4542 GCA_964342335.1 uncultured Azospirillaceae bacterium | reverse complement strand
TCCGCACTACTGTGCTACGCAATGAGCCTAACACGCATTCGCGTGACTAAAGGCTCGGCCTGCTGGCCTCGTTCATTCAACAGTTAAGGCATGAGTGCAAATGCATTCAGGCCAGTGGTTTCCTCAAATCCGAAACGGATATTCATATTTTGAATAGCCTGACCGGATGCGCCTTTGATTAAATTATCAATCACGGAGGTGATGATGGCGGTGTTGGGACGGCGGTCGGCGGTGATGGCCATGCGGCATTGGTTGGTGCCACGCACATGATGCGTGGTTGGGGGGGCGTCCATCACTTGTACGAATGGTTCATGGTTATACGCTTTTGCGAGTGCGGCTTTGAGGTCGGTTACGGTTTTGCCTTCCGCAAGCTCGATATGGATGGTCGAAGCGATGCCACGTTGCATAGGCACAAGATGCGGGGTGAAGCTCATGATGGCGTCGCTCACGCCGCTGGCATTGCGTACTTCTTGCTCCATTTCGGCGACATGGCGGTGGCCACCTACGCCGTAAGCGCCTGCGCCTTCATTCACTTCGCAGTAAAGCAGGCGTTGGGCAACAGAGCGGCCAGCACCAGATACGCCAGACATGGCATCAATGGTGATGCTATCGGCTTTGATAAGCTTTTCTTTTAGAAGCGGAATAAGGGGAAGAAGGCTTGCGGTTGGGTAGCAGCCGGGGTTAGCAATCAGGCGTGCTTTGGCGATATTGGCGCGGGCCACTTCAGCGAGGCCGTAGACGGCTTCTGCTTGCAGCGCCGGCGCTTCATGCGGGTGGCCATACCATTGCTCATAGGCTGCAAGGTCATGCAGGCGGAAATCGGCTGAGAGGTCGATGATGACGAGGTTCTCGGGCAAGTCGGCCAAGACTTTTTGGGTCGTCGCGTGCGGTAGGCAGCAGAAGACGACGTCAATCTGTGAGAAATCGATTTCTTCAATGGTGCAAAGGGTGGGTAGGTTGCGGCCTTCTAAGTGCGGGAACACTTCGCCAATCGGTTTGCCTGCTTGGGAGTTTCCGCTTAGCGCGGCGATGTTGGCATAAGGATGATTCAGCAGCCAGCGCAGTAATTCCACGCCTGTGTAGCCGCTCGCACCTAATATAGCAATTCGTAGTTTTGATTCTGACATGATTACAGTTTTTCTTTTATTACCCATTGTTCAGTTTGTAGATTAAATGAAGGATATATAGTCGCTATACCGGCTCCGACTTCGGCATCAAGTTCTGAATTATATCCAGCATACCCCCAATAAATTAAATCGCCGCTTGAAAGTGTTTTATGAGGTTTGTTAATAACAGCAATCTTGTGAATTCCGCTGTCATCCATTGATATCATATATACACCGTATTTACTTTCATCGTCATAAGAAACCACACTCATGACTATTGCAGCATATGCATGCTTTTCTAACAACGTGCTCGATAAGCATTTCTTTGCATATTCAATAGCGGATTCATTGCATTTAAAATGCAGAACCTGCTCTGCGCTTTCTTTCTTTTTGAAAAAACCAAACACACTTTTCATAGGGACGTTTATACATACAAAAAAGCCCGGCGCAAGGGCCGGGCTTTTCGTATCTCTTGATGATGCGATTAACGCTTAGAGAACTGGAAGCTACGGCGAGCTTTACGCTTACCATACTTTTTACGTTCTACTGTACGTGAGTCGCGAGTCAGGAAGCCACCAGAGCGCAGGGCTTTGTGGTTGCTTGCTTCATCGTATTTGTCGAGTGCGCGTGAAATGCCGTGGCGAATCGCGCCAGCTTGACCAGAAAGGCCACCACCTTTTACGGTGCACATTACATCGAACTTTTCTTTGTTATCTGTCGCTTCGAACGGCTGGTTGATCAGCATGCGCAGGACGGCACGACCGAAGTAGTTAGTCACTTCGCGCTTGTTCACGGTGATTTTACCAGAACCTGGCTTAATCCATACACGTGCTACAGAGTCTTTACGGCGACCGGTCGCGTAGGCGCGGCCCAGTTCGTCGAGTTTTGGTGCTTCAGCTGCTGCGTTCATTATGCAACCCTCTTGTTCTTGCTGTTTTGTGCAGCGAGATCCAGCGTCTTAGGCTGTTGTGCTGCATGTGGATGTTCCGCACCTGCATATACATGCAGTTTCGTCATCATTTGACGACCAAGCGTGTTACGAGAAATCATACGGCGAACCGCAAGCTCAACCACGCGCTGTGGGTGCTTACCGCGGAAAATCGCCTCTGGCGTACGTTCTTTGATACCGCCAGGGTGGCCAGTGTGCCAGTAATATTTCTTATCCGTCAATTTTTTACCGGTCAGCGCAACTTTCTCGGCATTGATGATAATCACGTTATCGCCGCAATCTTGGTTTGGCGTGTAAATTGGCTTATGTTTGCCACGCAAAATCTTAGCAACTTCAGTAGCTAAGCGTCCTAATACCAAGTTCTCGGCGTCGATTACGAACCAATCGCGCTGTAATTCTTTCGGTTTTGCAGAAACTGTAGTCATTTTTCTTCCTAATTAACCTGCTGTGAGGGCGGGAACATAGGGAGCGTTTTGGGGTAAGTCAACCGAAAAAATGCACATTATATGCGATTAGTGCGAGCGCACCTTCACATAACTGCCCGGAGCCGCTTCCACTCCGCGTTTCGGCTTGCGCGCGGGGACCTTCTCGCCGCGGTAATCTTCCATCCATTTATCCCAGTGCAGCCACCAGCTACCCGTATGTTTTTTCGCGCTTTTTAGCCATTGTTCGGGGCGCGCGGGGAGCTTGGAGTTGCTCCAATAGCCGTATTTGCCTTTTGCAGGATGATTCACCACACCTGCGATGTGGCCAGACTCTGCGAGGGTGAAGGTGACGGGGGCATCGTAGAACTGGGTGGCGGTGTAAGTCGACTTCCATGGAGCGATATGGTCTTGCTCGGTTGCGAGCAGGTAGCTCGGGGTCGTGAGCTTGCTTATATTAATAGGAGTGTCGTCAATTTCGATGCCGCCTGGCTTAATCAGCAGATTCTTTTGGTACATATTGCGCAGATAGAAGCTGTGCATCACGGCGGGCATGCGGGTGGAGTCGCTGTTCCAATAGAGTAAGTCGAAGGGGAACGGATCGCGCCCTAAGAGATAGTTGTTCACGACGAAGGACCAGATGAGGTCGTTGGCGCGTAGCATATTAAAGGTGACGGCCATGTCGTTGCCGTCGAGATAGCCGCGCTCGCTCATGCGCTCTTCGAGGTTTTGGATCTGGCTCTCGTCGATAAACACGCCGAGATCACCCGAATCGGTGAAGTCCACCATGGTGGTGAGGTAGGTGGCGCTTTTCACGCGGTCGCCATGGCCGTTCTCTTGGAGGTAGGAGAGGGTGGTGGCGAGCAATGTGCCGCCGAGGCAATAGCCAATGGCGTTCACTTCGCGTTCGCCTGTGATGTCTTCAATCGCTTCGAGCGCGGCGAGGGGGCCTTCTAGCACATAGTCATCAAAACGTTTGCGGCCTAAATCGGCATCTGGATTTACCCATGATATAACAAAGACGGTGTAACCCTGTTCAACGAGCCAGTTGATGAAGCTGTTCTTTGGTTGCAAGTCGAGGATGTAATATTTGTTAATCCATGCAGGGGTGAGAAGCAGCGGGGTCTTATGGACCTTTTTGGTCTTGGGTGCATATTGAATGAGTTGCATCAAATCATTTTGGAATACCACGCGGCCTTCGGTCGCGGCGATGTTCTCGCCGGGTTTGAAGGCATTTTCATCCGTCATGCTGATGCGGAGTTGGCCCGCGCCGCGCTCAATGTCTTTGAGCAGATTGGTCATGCCGCGAACGAGATTTTCGCCGTCGCTTTCTAAGGTTTCGCGAATCACCTCTGGGTTGGTGAAGAACCAATTGCTCGGGCTGAGTGCGTCAATATATTGGCGGGTGAAGAAGTTCAGTTTGTGGGCTGTGTGGTCATCTAGCCCTGTGATGTTGGTGGCGCTCTTTTCTAGCCATTTAGCGGTGAGGAGGTAGTTCTGGCGCAGATAGTCGAACCACGCGCTTTGCTTCCATGCTTCGTCGGAGAAGCGCTTGTCGGTGCCTTCATCGGGGATGTAGGGCTGTTCTTCTTTGCCGAGTATACGCTCTTGGGTGTTGAGCCAAAGTTCACCATAGTCGCGCCACATATCAATTTGCGTCTGCGCCCATTTTTGTGGGTTGCGCATGGCGCGCATGGAGCCTGCCATGAAGGTCTCGAACATATGTAGCGGGTCTGTGTGCCCCAATGCTGTTTGTTGCGATGCGCTTTGCTGGGCGTGGCCCATCAGCTTCATCCAGATTTGCATGACGATAGTGAGGTTTTCTGCCAGACGTTGAGGGTCGTGGGCAGGGATTTCTTGTGTGCGCGTAACCATGCCGTAGCTATAGTGATTGGGGATAATTTTAGCAATGAATTGTTTTCACTAGGGTTTCAAAAAATTGCTTGTGGATAAGCAATGTTGCCTGTGGACAGCACCCAAGCGGGCACTTAATACATCACTTTAACTAAAAATAATATAAGGCAGGCAATGCAACAGCATATTCATGTTACGCAGGCAAACCCCG
>CAYFFN010000140.1:0-4586 GCA_964342335.1 uncultured Azospirillaceae bacterium | reverse complement strand
CCTGCCTGCGCTCAAAACCTTGCGCGACGCGTTGAACGCGAAGAGCACAGAGTTTGCTGATATCATCAAAATCGGCCGCACCCACACGCAAGACGCGACCCCACTCACCTTAGGCCAAGAGTTCTCAGGCTACGTGGCTCAGCTCGATCACAGCCTTCGCCGCGTGAACAACGCCCTGCCCGCCATTTACGAACTGGCGCAAGGTGGCACGGCTGTCGGCACGGGTATCAACAGCAAGAAAGGCTTTGCGGAAGCATTCGCTAAAGAAGTGGCAAATATCACCGGCCTGCCGTTCGTGACTGCACCTAACAAGTTTGAGGCTTTGGCTGCCCATGATGGCTTGGTAGAGCTGTCTGGCGCACTTAACAGTCTCGCTGTTTCGCTCATGAAAATCGCCAACGATATTCGTTTCCTAGGTTCGGGCCCACGTTGCGGCCTTGGCGAGCTTAGCCTGCCCGAGAACGAACCCGGCTCGTCTATTATGCCAGGCAAAGTAAACCCAACGCAGTGCGAGGCCATCACCATGGTATGCGCACAAGTGATGGGCAACCACACTACTGTCTCCGTGGCAGGCTCTAACGGCCATTTCGAGCTGAACGTGTTTAAACCTGTGATGATTTACAACGTGCTGCAATCCATCAACCTCTTGGCAGATGCAATGAACAGCTTCACCGATAAATGCGTGGTAGGCATCGAAGCCAACCGTGAGCGCATCGCGCAACTGCGTGACGAGTCACTCATGCTCGTGACCGCGCTCAACCCGCATATTGGTTACGACAACGCCACCAAGATTGCGAAAAAAGCGCATAAAGAAGGCACTACCCTCAAAGCCGCCGCATTGGAACTCGGCCTATTGACCGAAGAACAATTCGCAGAATGGGTGAAGCCCGAAGATATGATCGCGCCGCGCGACTAATCTAGAACTGACGGAACGCGCTGTTGCCATCCATGATGAGGTCAATCTGACCTTGCAGCGCACCGTCTTTATCGCTACGCGGCATCACCTCGATTGAGACACGTTTGCGCTGCGGCTCAAACAAGCGCTTATAGTGGCTGTCTTCGTCATTACGGCGATCCCCCGCAAAATAGAGGCTCGTCTTCAGCGTCTTCATTTCCGGATGCGTAACGTAAGCATGAATCTTCGGCGCACGCTTGCTTCCGCTGGGCGCGGGATAAAGCGTCATAAAGAAAAACTCGCCATTATCATTCGTGTATGCGCGGCCACTGCCTGCAAAGATAGGATCCGGCAGCGCTAACTCAGAACCGCTAGGCTTCACACGCTCACCGTAAGGATCCGTCTGCCAAATATCGACCACCGCATCTTTCAGCGGCACACAGTTTTTATCAAACACGCGGCCATACAAATAGAGCAGCTGTCCTTCCGCCGCGAGTGGCTTACCCACGGGTTTTGCTAAGTTATTATAAGGAATAATGCTCTTCACACCCGGATAGCTCGCATTGCCATCACTCGGAGTCACCTCGCAATTCTGGCGCACATAGCGATCCCGCTGCCCCATCATCTCCTGCGCATCCACAGGCTGGGCAAGCAATATCGCCACGAAAAATAGAAATGTCCTCTGCATGGCACTAAACTGCCACGGCAAAATTATTCTGCAAGAATAAAGGGAAGATTATTAGAGGCTTTGACCTTGGCCTTGTGCTGTTGCTTGTTGTGCGGCAACCATCTCCGCATAACCACCTGGCATCGGCGCTCCATAAGGAGGAACCACAGGGGCACCCGCCATCATCTGCGCAGCCATAGGATCAAAGTTAGGCTGCATATGCGGTGTCTCTGTTGCTTTTGCATAGATATTACCGGTAATGCCACCAATCGCTAGGCCAGCCAATACCGAACGAAGGCCACCAGCAACATGCTGCACTTTTGGCTTTGGGCGAACAGTTGGCTTTTCGTAACCACGCACTTTCGCCACCGAACGAGCGTGATTCATTTTCACGCGTTCAGATTTTGCAGAATTATCGGCCGTGTGACGACCTAAATCAATGTCCACACCCGTTTTACTTTTGATATTCTGCTCTTGGTGATTTCTCCCCGCATTACGAGTGCCACGGCTTGCCCACTCACCTGCATCACCAGGCATATTCTTTATATTTGAGCCAGTCTTGTTAATAGACTCGCTTAGCGCAAGATTAGAATTACTCTTTTGCTGCGCTTCCATCATACGGAAGTTATTCGCTTTATCTGCACCTACAGCATCAAACACCTCGCTTTGGACGGTATTCTTTTTGCCTTTTAAATCGAAATCTTTCTCAAAATCAGCAAGCGCCTCATCACTAAATTTTTTGAACTCGGCCTCATTGTGCTTACCTTGCGAAATGCTTTGCTGCTTTATTTCTTCTAGGTCGTTGTGAACATCCAGAAGCTTAGCATTATACTCAGAGTTCAGCTGTTTCTCAGCACCGTCAATTGCCTCACCAACCGAATCGTAATCTTTAAGAATACTATTCGCTTCTTTATTGAGTGCTTTCTCTTGACGCTTTTTCTTATTGGATTTCCAATTGTCACGCGCCTCTTGCGCTTCTTCAGCCTTCTTAAACTTGTCAGCATTCGCTAGCTTGTGCGCGTAATGGCCTGCTACGCCGCCTGCAAGCGCGCCGCCAGCCGTGTAGAGGCCGCGGTTGTCTTGATCGTCATCGTAGATTGTACTCATTACAAAAATCCTTTTTCTATACTGCTAGTATAACAAAAGAATCGGCGAGAAGTGTTACAGTTGTGTGAAAATGCGCGAGGCTGCAAAAATGTTATTTGCAGGCCGAAACGGTGCTTTTTACAACCTTTTCAATACCTTTTGCTACATCCGCGATGTTATCCTCACGCATATAAGCAGAGCAGGTGAAGAGTTTTTTGGCTAAATCTGTCACAAAATCGTTGGTTTCACAGTTTTTGTGATGGTTGCCAAAGGCTTCAATGGCGCCTGCTGTGCCCTCATCATCACCAATCGTCAGGGTTAGGCCCTCACCTTTTAATATAGCGGCGATAACGGCCGGCGCGATACACAGCGCTCCAATCGGCTTATCTGCTTCATAAAAGCTGCGCACTGCTGTCGCAAATTCAGGCAACACCACGGCATCCGCACCCGCAATGGCCAAGTCCGACAGGTTTTTGGCTACACCAAAGCCCCCAGGAATCACCAATCCATCAAAATCAGCCACGTTCAGCTCTGCTAGCGGAGACACCTTTCCGCGCGCGATACGTGCTGACTCTTCTAATATATTACGGCTAGCACCTTCTACCGCTTCGCCTGTCAGGTGATTCACCACATCACGCTGCACCATGTCTGGTGCAAACATAGAGACTTCAGCGCCTTCTTGATCCAGATAAAGCAACGCCAGCACCGCTTCGCGAACCTCCGCGCCATCTAAATAGCCGCATCCCGACAATATAACTGCAATTTTCATAATAGTCCTTTTATCGCTCCTGCTCCGGCCTGCTGGCCTATGCAATGAGCCTAAGCGCTTACGCGCACTAAAGGGCGAGCCTCCTGACTCGCTTCTTCATATGTTTACGTATGGATAGTTCTAATGAATGGTAACGCGGCCATCAAGGAGATCTTGCATAGCCTGTTTATGTTGCTCTTTATGCGCCCATGCGGCGCTATTGCCTTTAATAAGGTCTGCTTGCTTATCCATTTCCTTCGTCATCTTATCAGTGGTAGCACCCTCACTCGCAACTACAGGCTTTGGCTCACCATTCTTTTGCGCTTCTTTACTCTCTGTTTCATTTTCTTCTTCTGCTTCCAACGGAGCATTTTCGTTCGGCACACCATGGCGCTCAGGGTGAATAATATTCTCACGAATTTCATCTAAGCCATGCTTCATATCGCCAAGGTTAAAGCTCGTTGCACCGTCTAAGAAATGATAAATAGACTTGTCCATCTGGTCATTATCCCACTTTAGCGCGGTTTCTGCTTTGGCAATCATATAAGGAGTGTACGCCATAGACGCATTCGCAAAGGTATGGGTGAGTGTGCGGGCCTTTAATTGCTGGGCACTCAATTGTGAAATACTGTTATGCTCAAACCCTGCCGGCGTAACATGTGCCGCTGCATCTTTGGCGTATTTTTCACTCAAAGACTTCATAGATGGATCAACCACTTGATTGAAAAGGCCCGCACCCGCATCGTAGCTCAATCGCCCAAACGGATTCAACACACTATCCAAAATACCGTTGGTACGATTACGACTAAACACCTCGCGAGGGTCATTAATAGTAAAGCTCGTATTATTTAGAGGACGGTTGCGGATATATGCAGTCCCGCCTTGTGGAATTGTCTTATCATAAGCGTTAACAAGCTGATCAGCATGACGACTCAATTGATGTTGAGGCAAATCAGGAGAAACAGGCCCACTCGTCAAAGCGCCACTTTCTCTAGGCGTATCACCAATGTGAATACCGCTGCCCCAAGGTTTGGTTTGTGGCGTACGGAACATCCAGAAAAACGGCACTGCTGGTGTCATATAAATAAAGGCTTTGATCGCACTCTTCGCCACATAACGCGCTGTAAAGCCTGCACCATGTAAAGCAGATGTGAATGGGTCATGGGTAATAGATACTTCCGGCAGACTAT
>CAYFFN010000139.1:0-4597 GCA_964342335.1 uncultured Azospirillaceae bacterium | reverse complement strand
AGAAACCGCGTCGCTATCCCTGCTTCCAGAAGATTCTCTAGGCAAAGCAAAGAAAATCGCCTAGGCTCCTCGCATGGAGCCTTTAGGTTTAGAGCAATATATTGACGAGCTTTATGCCTTTGCGCTGGAGCGCATCGATGCATTGCATGCGTTCGTCAAAGCGCCTGCCTTCTATTTACAAGCCGGAACGATTGTTACCCTCGCGCTGATTGCCTATTTTGTTGGCAACCGTATTCGCCTGCGGATTCGCCGCTTCCGCGAGGAGCGTGGCTACCGCGAAGGATCGCTCAAATGGTATCTCACGCGTATTAGTCGCCTCATCTCGCCGCTGATGCTGCTGCTGTTTTTGTCGCTGGCGGAGGCGATTGCCTCGCAAACGTTTGAGCAAAGCGAAATTTTGGCAGCTGCACGAAGGGTGGCGTTGGTCTGGCTGCTTTGGCGTGGGCTGACGGCATATGTTGTCAATCCGTTCATCCGCAGCTTCGGCCTTTGGATGCTGGTGCCGATTGCCTTCCTTCAGCTTTTCGGTTGGTTCGAACCAGTCACGACTTATCTGGATGGGCTGGGTGTTACGGTCGGAGAGAACCGTATTACCGTGCTGTTTGTGCTCAAAACCATTCTTATTGCATCGCTGGTATTCTGGGCGACGCTCTTTATGAATCACCGTGCAGAGGAGTATATCCGTGGCCGCACGCAGCTGA
The DNA here is from genome assembly GCA_964342335.1 of uncultured Azospirillaceae bacterium. GTDB lineage: Bacteria > Pseudomonadota > Alphaproteobacteria > Rickettsiales > UBA3002 > CAYFFN01. The sequence goes on along the minus strand of CAYFFN010000139.1, from coordinate 3,896 downwards.
CACTTTCCACCCGCGAGCTGCTCGTGAAAACCGCGCAGATTGGTTTTTACACGATGGGCTTCCTTTTCGCTCTAAACTTGGTGGGGATTGACCTCACCGCGCTGGCCGTATTCGGTGGTGCGCTCGGTGTCGGGCTTGGTTTTGGTTTGCAAAAAATCGCCTCCAATTTCATCAGCGGGATTATTCTCCTGCTGGAACGCTCTATCCGTATTGGCAACCTCGTGGAGATGGATAACGGTACGTTTGGCCACTTACGCAAGCTGGGCGCGCGGGCGAGTATTGTCGAGACGTTCGACGGCAAAGAAGTGATGGTGCCGAACGAAGACTTCATCACCTCACGCGTAGTGAACTGGACCTATTCCAGCGACAAAACCCGCATCGATATCGATTTTGGGGTCGCGTATGATACCGACATTCATCAGATTCCTGAGTTGGCACGCGAGGCCGCGCTGACCTACCCGAATCTTGCCGATAAAAACCCGAAATGTTGGCTCAAAGGCTTTGGCGATAGCTCGGTCGATTTTATGCTGAGTTTCTGGGTGAATAATCTACAGACGGGTGTGTGGGAGCCGCGAAGTGCCGTGCTATTCGAGCTGTGGGATCGTCTGCATGCCGCCGGTATCGAAATCCCCTTCCCGCAACAAGATTTGCATATACGCTCTGGCCTTGCAGAAGCATTAGAGAAGAGCAAAACCCAAGCCGAGAAAGCAAAGGAAGCCAAATGAAACCGGTCGTACTAGCTGCATTATGCGGCATCGTTTTACCCATGGCAGTGCATGCGCAAAGTGCAGAAGAGAAAGCACTCGCCCAAGAGACCTATGTGGAGGGTATCCGCATCCTTTCCAACCCGGCGCTTGAGAAGGCAGGGGTGCGTTTGGCGTATGTCCTCCAAGATACCCAACCAGGCGGGGGGAAATATTTTTGCGGAGCGCTGACAGGTAGCAATCTTCAGCTTGCGTCCAGTTTAGTGGCGACGGCGTTTGCCAAAATGCCCGCCGCATCGTTGCAGCAATCGGGTTTGAAAACCGTGCTGCTTTGCAGTGAAGCCAAAGACGGAGGCCGCGCCATTGGCGGGATTCCGGTGCCGCCGATTAACTTGCTGATGCTAGGGGCGGGCAATGGCACTCCGAGCAACCGTTTTGGCACGACGGCGTTGCACGAGTTCTACCATTTTGTGGAGTTCAAGAAAGGGCTCTATAACGACTCGGCATGGGATGCGGCGTTCCCCGGCTATAGCAATAGCTACGGTGCGACGTCACCGAGTACAGCGCTTGGCTCAGCGGGTGGGAGCTATCTGAACGGCTATTCCAAGACATTCGCCCCTGAAGAACGCGCCGAAATCTTCGCGCATTTTTACAATGAGCGCAGCGCGTTGGATAGCTATCTAGGCAAGGGCGCAAACCAAACCTTCGTGAAGAAGCTCACGCAAGTGATCATCAAGTGCCGCCAGATGCTGGGGCAGTCGGCTTGCCAGTAGGCTTTTCTTCTAATGCTAGGATAAATGCGTTAATCGCCTCTTGCGCGCCATAGTGGGAGAGGTCGGTATGCATGCCTTCTTCGACGACCCAAAACTCCTTGGGTTCGTTCGCCGCATCGAACACGGCTTGGCCGTAGCGGAAGGGGATGATTTCATCGTCTTTGCCGTGTAGTACCAGCACGGGTACGTCTTGCAATTGCTTGAGCGCGGTGACGGTATCGTAATTATCCTTCACCAGTTTTTTGGCGTAAGGGATATGCGGGTAATAGACCTCAGCGGCGACCTGCGCGATGCTGGTATAGGGCGTTTCTAATATGAGCGCTTTGGGTGGGTGTTTGGCTGCGAGTTCTGCTGCTACACCTGTGCCCAGCGATTCGCCGTAATAGACCATGTTGGCAGGATGCACGCCTTGGTCGAGCAAGAAGCGGTAGGCCGATTCGGCATCCTCTGAAAAGCCTGCATGGGTTGGCTTGCCCTCATTGCCACCATAGCCACGATATTCCAGCAGTAGCACACCAAAGCCCGCATCAATCAGGTGACGCGCTTTGAAGCTACGCCATGCGAGGTTGCCGCCATTGCCATGGAGCAGCAGCACGGTGGGGGCATTCTCAGGGGCAGGGGAATACCATGCGAGGAGGTTCAGCCCATCGCTGGTTGGTACGTCCACCACTTGCATTTCCGGCGCTTCCGATTCGGCTAAGACAGGCCGATCCGTATTCGGGAAATACATGAAGTCGCGCTGAAACAGCACGATGAAGGTGACATTGCAGGCATAGACCAGCGCAACAATCAGCAGGAGCTTTTTGATGCGCCGTTTCCACATAGCTTAGCTTGCCTTCTTCGCCGCGCGGCTGGCTTTCTTGCGTTCGTTCGGGTCGAGCTCACGCTTGCGCAGACGCAGGTTTTCCGGCGTTACTTCTACCAGCTCATCGTCCTGAATGTAGGAGATCATGCTCTCCAGCGTCAGTTGGCGTGGCGGCACGAGGCGAATCGCTTCATCCGTACCAGACGCGCGGACGTTGGTGAGCTGCTTGCCTTTGAGCACGTTAATCTCAAGGTCGTTATCGCGGTTATGCTCGCCTACAATCATGCCCATATAGACTTTGTCTTGTGGCTTCACAAACATCACGCCACGGTCTTGCAGGTTGAAGAGCGCATAGCCCACTGCCTCGCCTTGGTCGGTAGAGATGAGCGCGCCGTTGCGACGGCCTTCAATCTCGCCCTTATAGGCGCCATGGCTGTGGTAAATACGGTTCATGATACCCGTACCACGCGTATCGGTGAGGAACTCGCTTTGGTAGCCAATCAGGCCGCGCGATGGCACGAGGAAGGTGATGCGGGTCTTGCCGCCACCGCTCGGGCGCATATCGGTCATGTTCCCTTTACGCATAGAGATTTTCTCTACCACGGTACCGCTATGTTCTTCGTCTACGTCCACCACTACTTCTTCGTATGGCTCGGTGCGCTTGCCTTCTTCGTCCGTAGCAAATAGTACGCGTGGGCGCGATACAGACATTTCAAAGCCTTCACGGCGCATGGTTTCGATGAGTACGCCGAGCTGCAATTCACCGCGGCCACCGACTTCATAGGCATCCTTGCCGTCCGATTCGGTCACGGTAATCGCCACGTTGGTTTCCGCTTCGGCCAGCAGGCGGTCACGGATCATACGGCTGGTTACTTTGCTACCCTCTTGGCCTGCAAAAGGTGAGTCGTTCACGCTGATGGTGATGGCCATGGTTGGCGGGTCAATCGGCGTAGAGGGGAGTGGGGTTTCTACCGCAGGGTCACAGATGGTGTCTGCTACGGATGCAACCGCCGTACCCGCGATGGAGATGATATCCCCCGCTTGTGCTTCTTCTACGGGCACGCGTTCCACCCCTTTGAAGGTTTGCAGCTTGCTCAGACGGCCCGTTTCCACCACCTTGCCATCGAGGTCGAGTACCTTAATCGGCATATTCACTTTCGCTGTGCCTTGCAGGATGCGACCGGTCAGAATACGACCGAGGAAAGGATCCGATTGCAGCAGCGTCGCGAGCATCGCGAACGGTGCGTCTTTATCAACATTTGGTGCAGGCACGTGGTTCACCACCAGCTCGAAGAGCGGGGTGAGGTCTTTGCGCTCATCGTCGAGTTCTTTGGTGCACCAGCCATCGCGGCCAGATGCATAAAGAATCGGGAAGTCGAGCTGGTCTTCATTCGCGTCCAATGCGGCGAAGAGGTCGAACACTTCGTCTACCACCTCGTCTGGGCGGCCATCGGGGCGATCTACTTTATTGATAATCACCATTGGCCGCAGTCCTTGTGCGAGCGCTTTGCCAAGTACGAACTTGGTTTGCGGCATCGGGCCTTCGGCAGCATCGGTCAGCAAAATCACGCCATCGGCCATAGAGAGTACGCGCTCCACCTCGCCACCAAAGTC
>CAYFFN010000138.1:0-4598 GCA_964342335.1 uncultured Azospirillaceae bacterium | reverse complement strand
TGCCCCCATACGTCCGGCACATCAAACCCGAACACCGTAAAATGCTCTGCATCTATCTCAAAAGGCGGATGCGCCCCCAAGTCACCCCCGTCTCTAAAGAAGTTACGATTATTCGTAAGCACCGCACCAATATCGATATCACTTAAGCTTGTCACCTCAGAAGGCACTCCAATCTCAAGCGCCGCCAATCCAATTGAGCTATTAAAAATGGTTTTATTCTCACGTCCGCGCAAAACTTTATCTATAAAGCTACCAAACCCTTCAGCCATATCAGCCAAAAGCGCCTCTTGCGTAGGTTTATATATTGTGCGGTTTGCGGTCATTTAGCGCCCTTGCGAACCACGGGCATTAGGTGCGGGGGGCACAAATTCTGGCGCCTCTGCCGCATTACAGAAGCCCACCATTTGCGCTACGCTAACATCAAGCGACCGCAGAAAACGCTCCTCCGTAGATAACCCTCTCAATGCATCGCTTGTATTAAAGTTCTCTTCCGTATTCCGCAGCACTGCATTTCTTGCATCTCGCGAATAAAAAGGCACAAACTCATCAAGCTCATATCGCCGAATCAAAAAAGCACGACTGGCATCACCCCCATCAAAATCAGCAATACCTTGAATAACGCCTCCCGTGAAAAGGAACCATTCATTCGCCAAGGGTCCCATCGCTTCTAATTGCCCTTCAAGGCCCAATTCGGCAATCGCATTCCGCAGCTCTAAATCTGTGAGTGTCCCATCGGCCAGAGACTCCGACCATTTTTCTGCCGAAAAGTCTTTCGAAAAATCCGGGTCCAACACTGACGCCATCACCGCATCATACGCTTCCACAAAAGCATGCTGTTGCGGCGTTAAACGCGGAGGGAAAAACTGCTGAAACAAATTCTCACCGCCAGACGCGAGGTGACGCTCCAGCCATGGAGCCCCGTCTTCACCAAACAATACCACCAACGCCTCTGACCGTGTATCAGTCGTTATTGGATAAAAGAAGCCTCCATGCTCAACCCCCAAGCCACCAACAAAACGCAAGTCTGGGTCATAGTTTCGGCCATTGGCATGTATGTTCTCCCGCCCAGAAGGCTCCAGATCTGCCAACCATTCCGATTGACGCATACCATCGTAACGCTCAACGGCTCTGGCCAAGGCATCTAAAGATTCAGACATAACTTCTCCATATTAGTGGAGGAGCTATAAATGAACTCTGTTACAGAATAATGACGGAAACGCGATTTCTCGCCCAAACAAGGCGAAAATTTACTGCGCGTTCAAAAAGGCCAGCGTGCCTTGCGGCGCGGTGGTGGCAACTTGCTGAGTATACACCAAATTCCCCCACTCAGACTTCTGAGCCAGTTCGGTGGTGACGCAGCCCGAGGCCATCAATAACGCTAAAACTGTAATAACCGTTTTCATGCGTCATCTTCTACGCTGCGTCGCAACAAAGAAGAACTGAAGAGTGTGCATTTTTGCTATGCGCCTAACGCATATCAGTCAAAATAACGCTTACTTCCCAGTATTCTGCGCAATGTCAGCCATCGCCTGCATCAACGCCGCTCTGGGTGAGGATTTGCGCCATACCAATGCGATTTTTCGCCGTGGTACGGGCTGTGTGAAGGGGATCGTCACAATATCCGCATCCCGCTTTTGCAGGGCAATCTCTGGCATGAGGGTGATACCTGTCCCTGCGCGCACCATCTGTCGCAACGTCTCCAAACTGGTCGCACGGAAATCCTGCGTCTCCCCGCCGCCATTCAGCCGACATACCTCCAGCGCCTGTTCACGCAAGCAGTGCCCATCCTCCAGCAGCAGCAAATCATGCTCCACCAGCTCACGCTGCGCCAACCGCTTGCGGCTTGCCAGCGCATGCCCTTTCGGCACTGCCAAGCGAAACGCATCCTCAAACAACAGGCTATACTCCAAGTCATTTCCATCAATCGGCAGAGCCAGCAGCGCCGCATCCAATTTCCCTGCGCGCAATTGCTCCAGCAAAATATCCGTCTTTTCTTCCACCAGCATTAGCTTGAGCTTGGGGAGCTTCTTCACCAACTTCGGCACCAGCATAGGGAAGAAATAAGGCGCAAATGTAGGAAACGCACCCAGTCGAAACGGCCCCGCCATTGGGTCGCGCGCTCCTTGTGCGACCTCTTTAATATGCTCCGCGCCTTCTAACACCCTACGCGCCACAGGCAGAATCTGTTCGCCCGCTGCGGTCAGCCGCACCTGCTTATTATTCCGCTCAAACAGCGAGACGCCGAGAAACTCCTCCAGCTTCTTTATCTGCGCACTCAGCGTCGGCTGGCTGACGTTACAACGCTCCGCCGCTTGGCCAAAATGCCCGGCTTCGGCCACCGCCACTACATACTGCAAATCTCGTAAATTCATACATAGATAATATCTATCATTTCTATAAAATCAATCAATTTTACTAATGATTGGGGATGGCTATGCTGAATCTCGTCAACAGAAACACACAGGAGAACAGTATGACTATCAGCGTTGGACAAACCTTCCCAGCCTTCAACCTCAAAGCAGTGGATGGCAAACCATTCGACCAAATCAATATCGACAATGTATTCGTCGATGTCACCGAAAAAAGCTTCCCAGGCAAATGGCTTGTCGTCTTCTTCTACCCGAAAGACTTCACCTTTGTTTGCCCGACCGAGATTGCAGCCTTCGGCGAACTTAACGGCGAATTTGCAGACCGTGATGCGCAAGTGCTCACCGGCAGCACCGACACCGAGTTCACCCACTGGGCATGGCGCAAACACCAAGACGAATTGCGCGACCTTCCCTTCCCCATGCTGGCGGATGTGAAGCGTGAGCTCACCGGCGCACTCGGCATCATCGACGAAGCAGAAGGCGTAGCACAACGCGCGGTATTCATCGTTGATCCAGACGGCATCGTCCGCTTCTCCATGGTGACCGACCTGAATGTAGGCCGTAACCCGAAAGAAGTACTTCGCGTGCTCGACGCCCTACAAACCGACGAGCTTTGCCCCTGTAACTGGAGCAAAGGCGACGAAACCATCGACCTAAACGCAGCCACCGCTGCCTAACGAAGAAAGGACAGACCATGTCTATCGAAACACTCCGTCAGACCTTCCCTGACTACGCCAAAGATACCAAGCTGAATCTCAGCAAGGTTGTGACCGAGGAAGGTGCAGAAGGCCTAAACCAAAACCAGATTTATGGGATTGCGTTAGCCTCTGCACTGGCCACCAAACAGCCAGAACTGATTGCTGCCGTTTCAGCAGAAGTAGAGACCACACTAAGCGAAGCCGAAGTGACGGCGTCCAAAGCCGCCGCCGCGATTATGGGCATGAATAATGTCTATTACCGCTTCGCCCATTTGGTCAGCGACAAAGATTATCTCACCATGCCCGCCAACCTACGCATGAACGTGATTGGCAACCCCGGTATCGAGAAGGTTGATTTTGAACTGATGAGCCTTGCCGTCTCTGCCATCAATGGCTGCGGCATGTGCATCGATGCCCATGTGCGCGAAGTCGCCAAAGCGGGCGTAACCAAACAAGGCATTCAATCTTCCGTGCGCATCGCATCGGTCATCGCCGCTGCCGCGCAAGTAATAGAGATTGAAGCCACAACGAACCCATCTGCTAACGCATTGCGTGCAGCATCCTAGCACGCAATACGGCTTGGGAGGGGGCGACCCCTCCCTCTTTTTTTATAGATTTTTGAGATAACTCTCAGCGCGCGCAAACTCTGCCGCAATCGCCATATATATCTTTTCTTTTTGAGCGCGAGGCGCTTCAAACCCGAACTCCGCCTCCATGCACAATTCCATTAGCTGATTCGCACCAAAATTTGCAGCAGACCCCTTCATCTTATGTGCGGTCTTTTTCCACTCTTCCGCATCCTCATACTGTTCCGTCAAAAGCTGTAAAGACTCAGCCGTCAGATCAATAAACATAGCGATAATTTCTGCCTGATCGTCTGGATCATCGCCAATCATCATGCGTAAATGCTCCATATCCACCGGTGCGTCATCTGCCATCTCATTGCTCTCGATCACGGTGTTTTGTATAGGTGCACTCGCCTGCGGACCCTCACCCATTTTGTGTTTCAGCCAGGTCGACAACACCTCAAGCAATCGGCCTTCATTCACCGGCTTGCTGATATAATCATCCATGCCCGCATCCAAACATTTCTCGCGGTCACCCACCATCGCATTCGCAGTCATCGCCACAATCGGGATACTTTTTTTGCCGTCCCGTTCGCGATTGCGGATTTCACGCGCCACTTCATAGCCGTCCATCTCCGGCATCTGGCAATCGGTCAGTACGAGGTCGTAACGCCCTTCCACCATCATATCGAGCGCGCCAGCACCATTATCAACCGTGTCCACCGTGCCGACACCAAATTTCTCCAGCAGCTTCTTCGCAAAAACGAGGTTAATCGGATGGTCATCAATCACCAGCACGCGCGCCTTGCCAAACCCGCCCGAAGCGTTCTGCTCACGGTTTTGGCGCGCCGCTTCTTTCTCGCGTTCCATTTGGCTAATCGCCTCTGCGGAGAGTGTTTCAAACGGCACCGAGAACCAGAAGCTAGAGCCCTGCCCCTGCACACTATCTACGCCAATCATCCCCT